>JAUNHM010000008.1 GCA_030523945.1 Microbacteriaceae bacterium | reverse complement strand
GCTTCCGGTTTGCCCGATTCTGCCGCAGCTTTGAAAAGCCCGATTTTGCCAATAAACCCAGAGAACGGCGGAATTCCACCCAAATTGAGCAGCGTGATAAACGCCATAATCGAAAGCGGCACAGATGCTTTTTTCAAACCACCCAAATAGCGCAGGTTGGTAGTGCCGCCAACCCGCTCCATAATTCCGACGATCAGGAACAGCGTGGTCTGCACCACAATGTGGTGGACAATGTAATACACCGTCGCACCGTAACCGTGCACGTTGCCGATCGCGATGCCAAAAAGCAAGTAGCCGATATGACTGACGAGCGTGAACGACAACATACGTTTCACGTCGCGCTGCGAAATTGCCCCCAAAATGCCCACAAGCAGGGTGAGACCGGCCACGCACATGAGCAGGAAGTTGATATCGGAATTTCCAAACAACAGGGTTTGGCTGCGCAAAATCGCGTAAATACCAACTTTTGTGAGGAGCCCGGCAAACACCGCAGTTACCGGGGCCGGGGCCGTCGGATACGAGTCTGGTAGCCAGAAAGATAGCGGGAAAATTGCGGCCTTGATGCCGAACGCGATAAGCAGCATCAGATTGAGCACAAGCTGCAACTGCGGGTCGAGTTTTGCGATGCGTTCCGCCAGCTGTGGCATACTCACCGTGCCTGTTGCGCCGTACAAAATACCGATCGCAGCCAAAAACAGGATCGATGAAACGAGCGAAACCACAATATAGGTGATGCCCGCGCGGATGCGCTGCGCCGTACCTCCCATGGTCAGCAGCACATAGCTTGCAACCAGCAGCACCTCAAAAGCAACATACAGATTGAAGAGGTCGTTCGCGATAAATGCGTCGAAAACACCCGCACCGAGCACCAAATAACTCGGATAAAAAATCGAAACCGGGGTCTCTTCGTGGCCGTCGGCAATCCCCTGCCCGAAACTAAACACGAGCACGGCAAGCAACACAATCGCAGAAGTTGCCACGAGTATAGCCGAGAGCCGGTCAACCGCGAGCGTAATCCCAAACGGCGCCGACCAGCCGCCAACGGTTGTGACCTGCGGCCCCTGCAAATCAACGATCACCATCAGCGCCACGCCAAGAGCTGCCACCAAGCCCAGTGCGGTGATCGTGATCGCCCCCTGCACGCGACGAGAATGCGGCATCGCCAGAGCGAGTGCAGCACCCAAAAGCGGCACGAGCACAATCAGTGGCACAAGCATCGAAAAGTTACCCATTATGCGCTCCTTTCGCTTTGATCTGCGGTGGTGTCGGTCAGCACAGAGATTTCCTGCGTTCTGTCGTCAATCCCGTCGTCGTTCGTGTCGAAGTCGGAGCTCTCGGAAGCAATTTCGGTGTCGCTTGCCTCTTCGTCGACCTCGGCAACGTCGCTGTGCGTTAGCTTAACATCATCTGCGTCGTCAAGTACCACGTCGTCATCAATCGGGGCACGCCGGTAAGAGCGGTAAATCAGCGCAAGCAGGAACGCACTCACGGCAAAAGTGATCACAATCGAGGTTAGGATCAGCGCCTGCGGGAGCGGATCACTCATGTCCGCGGCGGTCGTGTTATCTTTACTCACTAGCGGCGCCTTGCCGAACCTGCCACTCATTAGCAAAATGAGCAGGTTTGTTGCGTTTCCGACGAGCAAAAATCCGATCAAAATGCGGGTCATACCGCGCTCGAGCATCATAATAAAACCGGCCGCATAGAGTGCAACCATCGCCAAAAGCAACGCCAAAGACACGCTCATCGTTTCACCTCCTGAGAGGCCAGTTCGCGATCCTCTTCTTTATGCACATCGATTTGCGAGCCGAGGCTGCGGAGCACATCGAGCACAAGCCCGATCACCACCAAATAAACACCGATATCGAAAGCTGCGGAAGATACGATCGAAATCTCACCAAAAACACCGAGATTCAGGTCAATCCAGCTTGAAGTCAGCGCCGATTGGCCGAAAAATATTGGCACCAGTGCGGTGATTGCGGCCGTGGCCATACCTGCGCCCACGATTTTACCCGCGTCAAACGGCATGGTTGCGCCAAGTTCTGTGCGACCACCGGCGAGGTAGCGCGCGACGAGAGCGAGCCCCGCGACCAAGCCGCCCGCGAAACCACCACCCGGCTGGTTGTGGCCAACAAAAAGCAGGTAAATCGAGAGCACGATCAGGCTCGGGAAAAGCAGCCGCACCACAACCTCCAACACGATCGAGCGTTTTTCCGGGTCGAGATCGCGCCCGGCAAGCATCCACTGCCCCCGCTCCACCGGATCGCTAGGGTCGAGCACACGCTGCATATATTTGTGCACCTGCTGACGCGCCTCTTTACGGCTAATTTTTGGCAGGTTGTCGCCGCGTTCCGAGAGGAATAGCAGAGATGCGACACCGGTAGCGGCAGCAATAATCACGGAAAGTTCGAGGAAAGTGTCCCAGCCGCGAATGTCGACCAGTGTCACGTTCACAACGTTTTTGCCGTGACCGCCCTCGACCGCGAGTTTTGGAAAAACCTGCGAGATTGGCTCGAAATCGCGTGCCCCGAGCGCAACCAGCACCATTGCGCCGAGCGTTAGCGCCAGTCCGACACTGATTACGATGTGCAACGCACGCGCTTTTTTGTCGTGTGCGGTTGGTGCGTCTTTGTCGAGGCGTTGCGGTAGACGGCGACTGACCAGCACGAACGCGATCAACGTCACGGTTTCCACCAGCATTTGTGTGAGCGCGAGATCTGGCGCACCGTGCAGGGCAAACATAATTGCCATGGCATAGCCTGTGAATCCGACCAAAATCACGATCTGGAAGCGTTTTTTCGCTAGCATTGTGGCAATAGCAGCTAGTACCAGACCGGCTCCGACTACGATTTGCAGCGGAGTGCCGATTTCGATTTGCACAAACGGCTGATGCGCAAAAAGTGCTGCGCCGCCAACCGTTCCTCCCGCGACGACCATAATCACCGACAGGTAGAACGGCAGCGAGCCACGCTGGGTGAGCGAGGTGACCCACACCGAAAAGTGCTCCAGCCACCTGATGAGGCGGAAATAGACGCCGCTGGCAGAAAAATGGTCGCCGAGCCCCGGAATGCGGGTTTTTTTCACGCCAAAGAGCGGGATTAGGGCGACGCCGACGGCCAGAATAATCGCAGTGGTAATCAGCGGTGGAGTAATGCCGTGCCAGAGTGCGAGGTGTTCTGGGTGCGCATGGCTTGGGATCAGTTTTTGATAGATCGGATCGAGGGTGCTCGCGAAAATCCCCGCTGCTAACGCGACGAGCGTGAAAATCCACGGCGCAGCGAACATTATCAGCGGCTGATCCTCAAGCATTTGCGGCTCGGCACTCTTATTTTTAGTGGCGAACGCACCCCAGATAAAACGGATTGTATAAGCGACGGTGAGAATACTGCCGAGGATCATCACGGCGAGCGCGGCAAGAGTCGCTCCCTCGAGCGGCTGATGGAAAAGTTCGTGCAAAACGGCTTCTTTGGCAACATATCCAAAGAGCGGAGGCGCGCCGATCATTGAGAGAGCGGCAAGGGTCGCAACCGCAGCGATACCAGGCGATGCCTTGCCCAGACCGTTGATTTTACGCAGGTCACGGGTGCCCGTACGGTGCTCGATAATGCCCACACTCAAAAACAGTGGCGCCTTGCCGAGCGCGTGCGCGAACAGCAGCACCGTCGCGGCGCTCGTTACTTCCGGCACGCCAACGCCGTAGAGCATCGTGAGCATGCCGAGTTGGCTGACCGTACCAAAGGCGAGCAGGAGTTTTAGGTCGTGTTGTCGCAGCGCGCGGACGGCGCCGAGTAACATTGTGAAACCGCCGAGGGCGACCAGCGTCCACTGATAACCCGGCACATCCGCGAAAACCGGGGTGAGCCGCGCGAGCAGGTAAATGCCGGCTTTCACCATCGCGGCGGCGTGCAGATACGCGCTGACCGGGGTTGGCGCGGCCATCGCCTGCGGCAACCAGAAGTGGAACGGGAAAACCGCCGATTTCGAGATTGCGCCGGCCAGCAGCAGGTAAATCGCGACCGTGACGAGCGTACCCGATGGTGCCGCAGCCAAAATATCGCTCAGATTTGCTGAGCCGACCGTGACATGCAACAAAACCAGCCCGACAAGCATCGCCAGGCCGCCGAGCGTCGTGATGAAAATTGCTTCGAGGGCGGCAACACGGTTTGACCGCCGCACGCCCGAGTGACCGATAAGCAGGAACGACAGTACCGTCGTCGCTTCCCAAAAAATAAACAGCAGATAGACATTGTCTGCGAGCACCAGCCCGAGCATCGACGTCGCAAAAGCCGTAAAAACCGCGCCAAATCGCGGAATGTTCGCGTCCGTTTCACTGAAATAGCGATAGCAATATAGCAAAACCAGAGCGCCCGCACCGGTCACCAGCATCGCCAAGCAGTTCGCAAACAGGTCAATATGGAAACTCAGATTGATGCCAAACTGCGGAATCCATTCCACCGCAAAACGCACATTTTCGCCCGCAAAAGTGGCGGGCAACAGCGTCGAGACCGCCGCAAACGCCACCGCACACGCGGCAGAGAGCACCAAAAATCCGCGATTTTGCAAACGACTAAGCAGCGGATACGCAGCGAACGCGGCCACAGTCAGCACGGCGAGCACAACTACGGTTGCTTCCATAGTGCCCTCCCCTCTGCTGTCATTCTGTAATTTCCACCATTCTACCCTACGATCCTGATTCGTTCCTTAGAGTCGTCCAGCTTTTTACGCAGCAAGATTTTTACTACACACTTTTACGATGAGCCCGGAAGAATAACATAGCTTATTTTCCCACCTCCTGCCCCGATTGGCTTGTCTTTGGCGGCCTGAGGGGCGGTGATTTCAACGATCAGGATTTTCTTGCTCTTAGTGGTTATGCGGTCACCTGCAGCGACTTTATGCTTCCTTTGACCCCCGTCTTCGGAAACTAAAACTTCTGCCGAGAGTTTCCCATCTTGACAGCGAATGTGCTGCGGCACAAAATCGATGCCTTCGTTGCCACCTACCGCCCCGCTCGAAACAGAGTGCACTTTACCTGCGCCAGTGGGAACCGGCACCGATTCTTTAGTGCAATTGGACTCAGCCTTATTCTCGCCTTGTTTGCTGTCGTTGCCGCTCTGCGCGCTATCGTTCTGACGCTGCTCGGAACTGCTGTGCGATGCGCATCCGGCGAGCAACCCGGCACTCAACGCCGCAGCTGCTATCAAAGCGGAAATTTTCTTGCGGTTCATCGGTGCCTCATTCTTTTTGATTTTGATGTTCCCGGTCTCTAATTTACTGCACTATCCTGAAAAAAATTTAGTGATAGCATTTTGATAGCATGGGATTTACGGCGGCACAGATACTAGTTCGCAACACTCCAGACGCGGCAAAAATGCGATTACAGGCGCGCGCGGGGCTAGTTACGTGAGGCGCCAGGCGTGCCCGGCAGTGATTTCATGCCCGGAATCTGGCACTCCGGAGTTTTTGCGTCACTTCTGAAACCTGTGTACTTAGGTGCATTTTTCCATGCACTGGAGTCCTTAATCACAGAAACATACATTCGCAGCGAGCCGATAGGCTGGATACTAAGGCTTATTGTGCGAGTCGAATCTCGAGCCGACACAGAAGTGACCCCGTCCGAGTCCATCACCGGTTCCTTCACCTCCCAACCGCGCCCTCGCATCGCTCCGGCAATATCAGCCGCAAGTTTCTTACGCTTAGCCTCATCTTTGGTGAAAGCGGTTAAGCCTTCAAAGCGAATGATCTGCTCAATATTAAAATCTTTAGAGCGAGAATTCACAGTGTAAGTTTGCGGAATATCCCGTGAACCGTTGCCGTCAACTTTCCACTCTGTGCGGGTGATTTTCGCGATTTCATCAGCCGTCTCGACCGCACCATTCTGCACCATAATTTGATAGTACCGACCCACCTGGCACGAAGTTTTCACCTCTTTTGGCAACTCCGGCATCGATGAATTACCAGATTCCGCACATCCGGAAAGAAGCCCGGCACTCAACGCCGCGGCTGCTATAAAAGTGGAAATTTTCTTGCGGTTCATATACCTCTCCTTTGAAAGTTTCCTTAACTTTAAGCCTAGCATCGCTTCCTGAAAATCCCCTCAATTTTCTATGTAGTGCCGGGGACGCATAGTTCCAAAGCAGCTTGCTAAATTTTCAGGCTAGTTAGCTAGCATAAAACTTATTGACGGCACAGTAGCCGACATGATATCATTTTGATAGCATATTTATTTAGGGGAGGTTTACGATGGCACAGATTTTAGTTCGCAACATTCCAGACGCGGTGAAACTGCGGTTGCAGGCGCAAGCGAAGCGTAACGGGCGCTCGATGGAGGCCGAAGCGCGTGAAATCTTAGAAAGTGCGGTTGGCGAGCCTAGCCTGGCGACGGTTTTCTATGATTTGACTCGCGATATAGGTGGCGCCGACGAAATTTTTGAGAATATCGAGCGACGCGATATGCCACGAGTAGTTGATTTCTCATGATCGTTTTTGACACGAATGTTCTCTCAGAAATATCCAGCATAAACCCTGATCCTGCCATTACTGAATGGTCAAGTTCATTGGATCATCCTGTATATATAACAGCAATAACCGTTGCTGAAATGCGTTACGGTGTTGTGCGTTTGCCAGAGGGCAAGCGTAAAGACGCCCTTGATAAAATGGTTGAGATAGCGATTGATTTGTATCATTCAGAGGGGCGAGTGTTGCCTTTTGATGAAAGCTCTACGCCATATTATGCGCGTGTACTCTCTGCGCGTCAAAAGGCAGGAAAACCGACCTCCATGGCAGACGCCCAAATCGCCGCAATCTGCATGGCAAACGGCTTCGCCCTGGCGACCCGCAACGAAAAAGACTTCGCCGAGACCGGCGTTAAAGTCGTAAATCCGTGGACTGAACAGCAACCTAACACGCGACCTTAACGGTTCCGTTGCTTTTCCTGGAACAAGCGGATTAGCGCGCCAGCATCAGCGAGTCGGCTCGTGAGCGGTTCACAGTATTTTCTCTGTTTCGGCGGGTAGAGTTGTGAACGAAGCTCATACCCAACCAACAGAACGGAACAGAGCCATGAATATGAACTCGTATCAGCAGTATTTTCAGCGGATTACGCGGGGGTGGTATGATTCAATGCCACGCAATGCATGGCGTGAAGCCTCGCTTTTTTGGGCGCCGGGCGGTAAAGCGGTTTATTCTTCGGTAACCGCAATCGACCATCAAGGGCGGCCGCACTCTGTGACCCTGCCACCTGATGTGCACCAGGCGCTTGGCGAGTTGCGCAAGGAAATGGCTGACCCACGACGAGGTGCGTGGCTTTCTGTGTTTGCCAAACTAACCCCAGATGGCGCACTGGACGCGGACTACAACTGGGAACACCGCGTTTTTTGGGGCGAGCACCCGGGTGCGCCGTGGCAGCCGCCAGCTCCGGGAGTTGCGCCGGTACCGTCTGACGCCGATTTTGCACAGGATTTTGCGGAATTTCCGCGCACGGCCGAGTTTACGCCTGACTGGGCAAAAAATCTGCCTAAAGCAGAAAACGAAAGCGCGGGTTACCGGCCTGACACAGTCCAGACTGACGAAACTAACCATGATTTTAGAGAAGTTGAGAATCACCGACCGAACATCTTCCAAACCAACGAAACAAACCAGGAAGTTAGCGAAATTGCAGCTAACCGACCTAGTATCCTCCAAACTAACGAAACAAACCAGGATAATAGCGAAGGTCGGGACGAAAACCAGCTTCAAAACGATGATGCTGACCAGAATGTACCGGAATACCAGCACAAAAGCCTCCCTGAACACACCGGCGAAAGCGAAAAAGAAAGCGAAAGCATGAGCGAGAATTTTGGTGAAAACGCAGACGAAAACGTAGGCGAAAACCTGAACGAAAATACAAGCGAAAATCAGGATTATAAAGCCTACCACAGCGAAAACGCAACCCAGCCTGAAGGCGAGAAATCAACTGCGCAGCGCATGGCCGACAGCCTCAACGTGCCGGCCGTAATTCCAGACTCGAGCAAACCGCTGCTGGAAAAATGGTGCTGGCCGAGCGTTTTCCAGCAACTGAACGAGTCGATGTGCAACGGAATTTTGCGCAGTGGCGAAGAGTTTGGCACCCAGCTGTTGGGTGATGCCGGGCACGAGGCTCAGGCAGAAGCTGTCGCCGATGTGCATCGCAACGTGGTCGGCGCAACTCTCAGCATGATGATGCGCGGCCCGGCTTCTGTGGTAGTGCGCCTGTGGCGCGAATGGGCCACGGTTTCCGGCGCGCAAGAGCCTGAAGGCCTTGCCGAAGTGGACCGCGAAGAACCGGGTTTCGATTTCGTAGAACACCCGGCTATGGTCAGGGTGATGGACGATTTCGAACCGCTGATTTCCGAAGCCACACTCGCAACCCTGAGCGCCCGTTTCCCGCAAAAATAAGCAAGTTTTTGTCGAAGCCAGTTTGTGTTTTTGCAGACTGGCATGTGAGGGTGCACTTTGTCGCAGAATCGCCCGACTGAAGCAGCTGCAAAAGCGTGCGGGACAGGGCGGCGGCGAACCGTACCGCGCGCTACAAGCCGAAAAACTGCACAAAACCGCGAGCGTAAACCACAGAACAACACAAAACCGCGCACCACAGCGACAGACAACCCCGCGACAGGCAACCAGCACCGCACAAAACCGCACTGCTAGGTCAGCTCGATAAGTTCCAAATATTCTGGCGAAAAGATGTCTTCGGTGGCGTCCGGCATGATCAGCACCCGCTCCGGGTTTAGAGCGCGCACCGCGCCCGGGTCGTGACTCACCAGCACAACCGCACCGGTAAACTCGGCCAAAGCCGACAAAATTTCGGCGCGCGAGGCCGGGTCTAGGTTGTTGGTTGGTTCGTCTAGCAGCAGCACGTTTGCGCTCGAAACCACCAGGGTTGCCAAAGCCAGCCTGGTTTTTTCACCACCGGAAAGCACCCCGGCTGGCTTGTGCACATCGTCTCCGCTAAACAGGAAAGATCCCAGCACTTTGCGCGCCTCGGTTTCGGTCAGGTGCGGCGAGGCCGAAACCATGTTTTCGAGTACACTGCGCGCCACGTCCAGCGTTTCGTGCTCCTGCGCATAGTAGCCGATTTTCAGCCCGTGCCCTGCGATCAGCTCGCCCGTGTCGCTGCTATCGACTCCGGCCAAAATACGCAAAAGCGTGGTTTTTCCGGCACCGTTCAGCCCCAAAACCACTACTTTGCTTCCCCGGTCGATCGCCAAATCCACGCCGGTAAAAATCTCTAGTGACCCGTACGATTTGCTCAGCCCGCTCGCCATCAGCGGGGTTTTGCCGCACGGTTGCGGGTCTGGGAAGCGCAGTTTTGCCACCGCGTCGCTCTGGCGCACTTCTTCCAGTCCGCTCAAAAGTTTTTCGGCGCGCGCCACCATCTGGTGTGCCGCTGCAGCCTTACTCGCTTTGGCACCGAATCTGGCCGCCTGGTCGCGCAAAGATGCCGCTTTCTTTTCGGCGTTTGCGCGTTCTTTGCGCCGCCTTTCTTCGTCTGCGGCCCGCTGGCGCTGGTAGTGTTTCCATCCCATATTATAGACGTCGATCACCTGCCGCATCGCGTCCAGATAAAAAACCCGGTTTACGGTTTCGTCCACCAGTTCCACGTCGTGCGAGATCACGATCACGCCGCCTTTATAGTTGCGCAAAAACTGCCGCAGCCAGACGATACTGTCGGCGTCGAGGTGGTTGGTTGGTTCGTCCAAAATTAGCGTGTCGGCGTCGCTAAACAAGATCCGGGCCAGTTCGATGCGTCGCCTTTGCCCGCCGGAAAGCTGCTTTAACGGCTGGTCTAGTACCCGGTCTGGCAGGCCGAGGTTGTGCGAGATGGTCGCCGCTTCGCTTTCTGCCGCATAGCCGCCGAGTGCGTGCAGCCGGTCTTGCGCGTTGGCAAATCGCCGCATCGCTTTTTCGGCAATTTCCGGGTCGTCGCTGGACATTTGCTCACTTGCCCGGGCCAGTTGCGCGTGCACCTCCCCCAGTCCGCGCGCGTCGAGAATGCGGTGGCGGGCGATCTGTTCGGGGTCGGCTGTGCGCGGGTCCTGTGGCAAAAATCCGAGTTTGCCGCGCACGTGCACGGCTCCTTCGGAGGGCTGTTTATCGCCGGCTAGTACCTTTGTCAGGGTGGTTTTGCCGGCTCCGTTGCGTCCAACCAGCCCGACTTTATCGCCTGGGTTGACCACGAAGCTGACCTCGCCCATCAACCGGCGTGCCCCGACGTCGATCGCGAGATTTTCGACGGAGATCATTAAATGCTAAATCCGAGTGCGCGCATCATGTCGCGGCCGTCGTCGGTGATGCGCTGCGGGGTCCATGGCGGCATCCACACCCAGTTGATGCGGAATGCTTTCACCAGCCCGTCGAGTGCCTCGGAAATGTCGTTTTCGATCACGTCGGTGAGCGGGCAGCCGGCGCTGGTCAGGGTCATGCTCACGATCAGCGCCTCGTTTGCCTCGTCGTATGCAAGATCGTAGATCAGCCCGAGGTCGACGATGTTGACGCCAAGTTCCGGGTCTGCAACCTGTTTCAGCGCTTCGAGCGCCTGCTCCCGCAAAGACGGGTCAATTTTGCCGATTGACGGTTCAACTGCCATCGATTTTCCTTTCGGGTTGGTTACAGTGGTTGGTTTGGGCCTTATTTTGCGCGGTTTTGCGGAAAATTTCAGCTACCTAATTGGCGCCAGTTTAGTACCAAATTTGCGCAATCCAGTTATAAAAATTATAAACTTTTGCGACCTGCTTGGCAAGAGCCGCTCAGGTTTCAAGCGGGTTTAGCTAAAAACCGGTTTAGAGACGCGGCAGTCTCACTCCACCGCGCCCGGCACCGCAATTTAGGCTAGGAAACGGTCGTAGCCTTCTGCTTCGAGGCGTTCTGCCAGTTCTGGCCCGCCCTGCTCGGCAATTTTACCTTTCACAAAAACGTGCACGTGATCTGGCTTAATATAGCGCAGAATGCGGGTGTAGTGGGTGATCAGCAGCACGCCCAGGCCCGTGTTTTCGTGCGCGCGGTTCACGCCCTCTGAAACAACACGTAGCGCGTCCACGTCAAGACCGGAATCGGTTTCGTCCAGCAGCGCAAATTTCGGCTTCAAAAGTTCAAGCTGCAAAATTTCGGCGCGCTTTTTTTCACCGCCAGAGAAACCTTCGTTCACGTTACGTTCCAGGAATTCGTTGCCCATGCGCAGGTTTTCCATTGCCTCGCGCACGTCGCCCATCCATTCGCGAATCGCTGGCGCGTCGCCGTCGATTGCGGTTTTGGCGGTGCGCAAAAAGTTTGCCATGGTGATACCCGGAATTTCAACCGGGTATTGCATTGCCAGGAATAGACCAGCTTTGGCACGCTCGTCAACTTCCATTTCGAGCACGTCTTCGCCGTCTAGCGTGATGGAGCCGCCGGTTACTTCGTAGCTTGGGTGGCCGGCGATGGTTGATGCCAGGGTTGATTTGCCCGAGCCGTTTGGGCCCATGATGGCATGGATTTCACCCGAATTAATGGTCAAGTCGACGCCGCGCAAAATTTCTTTCGCGCCCTGGTCGGTTTCAACTTCAACGTGAAGGTCTTTGATTTCTAGTGTAGACATTAGTCGTTTTTCTCCTTGTAGATGGGAGTTGGATCTATAAAAATTTGGTTGTTTTCGATTTTTACCGCGTAGACCGGCACCGGCTCGTATGCCGGCAGGTTTTGTGGCCACCCGGTTTTGAGTGAGAACTTTGCGCCGTGCGCCCAGCATTCGAGGGTGTCGTCTTCTACGAAACCTTCGCTCAGGGAGATTTCACCGTGGGTGCAGGTGTCTCCGATTGCAAAGATTTCGCCGGCAGAGTCGCGCACAACCGAGATTGCTTGACCCGCCAGTTCGACGCGGTGTGGGGTGTTTACCTGCACTGCGTCGGCTGCGATCACCGGCTCAAAGCTCATGCGCGCGCCATTCCTGCTTGGATTGCCGCGTCTGAGCGTTCGAGTTCTACTGCCAGGCGTTTTTGCAGGTCTGCGATCACGGTTTCGTTTTCGATTTCCTGCACAATTTCGTTGAGGAAGCCGTGCACTACCAGGCGGCGTGCGGTGAGCTCGTCGATACCGCGTGCCATCAGGTAGAACAGGTGTGCTTCGTCAAAGCGCCCGGTTGCCGAGGCATGGCCGGCTCCTTCGATGTCTCCGCACTCGATTTCGAGGTTTGGCACGGAGTCTGCGCGTGGCCCGTCGCCGAGCACCAGGTTGCGGTTTTCTTCGTAGCTGTCTGTGCCTACAGCTTCTGGCCCGATCAACACGTCACCGACCCACACGGTGTGGGAGCCGTTACCCTGCAGCGCGCCTTTGTAATTAACGCGGGAGCGGGTGTTTGGCGCGATGTGGTGCACCCAAACCTGGTGTTCGAGGTGCTGGCCCGGGTCGGCAAAGTAGAGGCCGTACATTTCGACGTCGCCGCCGGCGTGGGCGAGCTGGGTCGATGGGTTCAGGCGCACGATTTTGCCGGTCAGGTTGACTGCGATGTGTTTCAGGAAAGCATCGCGGCCGACTTCAGCATGGTGAGCGGAGAGGTGAATTGCCTCGTCTGCCCAGTCGCCGAGCGAAACTACGGTGACGCGCGCGCCGTCGCCTACTTTAATTTCGACGGTTTCGGTCAGGTTGCCTTCGCCTTCATAGATCAGGATGAGCAGTGCCTGGGCGTGCGGTTTCACGTCGATAAAGATGTGACCGCCGGCAGCCTCTGCGCCGAAGTCTGAGAGGCGCACAATGGCCTGTTTTTCTGCTTCGCCGCTCACTTCGATCATCAGCGCTTTTTCAAAAGAATTCCAGGCCTGTGCTGCGGCGCGGTCTTCTGGTGCGTGCACGCTGCCGAGGCGCTCGTCACTGCGCTCCACAAAAGTCGCACTAATGCCTGCAGTCTCGCCCTCTAGGTCAATTTTTGGCATTGCACCGGCGAGTTTGCCGTCTAGCAGGTGTGCAATGTCTTTTACCGGGGTGTAGCGCCATTCGGCTTCGCGCCCGGTAACAGGGGCAAAGTCGGCTACTTCAAACGAGGCTGGCCGCTCGGAGCGTGTCTGAATCGGCACGAATTTGTCGGTTTTGTCGCTGTGGTTCAGTCCCAATTATCCCACCGATCCTTCCATGTTCATCTCAATGAGTTTATTGAGCTCCAGCGCGTATTCCATTGGCAGTTCGCGCGCGATCGGCTCGATAAAGCCGCGCACGATCATCGACATTGCCTCGGTTTCGTCCAGGCCGCGGCTTTGTAAATAAAACAGCTGCGCTTCGCTCACTTTGGTCACGGTCGCTTCGTGGCCAAGTTGCACGTCGTCAACGCGAATGTCGATGGCCGGGTAGGTGTCTGAGCGGCTGATGCGGTCTACCAGCAGCGCGTCACAGATTACCGAGTTGGCTGAGTGGTGTGCGTTTTCAGCAATTTTCACCTCACCGCGGTAGCCGGCACGGCCTCCCCCGCGTGCAATCGACTTGGAGACGATGGACGACTGGGTGTAAGGCGCCAGGTGCACCATTTTTGCACCCGCGTCTTGGTGCTGGCCCGGCCCTGCAAACGCCACCGACAGGGTTTCACCCTTGGCGTGTGCGCCGGTCAGATAGATGGACGGGTATTTCATGGTCACTTTTGAACCGATATTGCCGTCGACCCATTCCATGGTTGCGCCCTCTTCTGCGACTGCTCGTTTGGTCACGAGGTTGTAGACGTTGGTTGACCAGTTTTGGATTGTGGTGTAGCGCACGCGCGCGTCTTTTTTCACGATGATTTCAACCACGGCCGAGTGCAGCGAGTCGGTTTTGTAGATTGGCGCGGTGCAGCCTTCAATGTAGTGCACATAACTGCCTTCGTCCGCAATGATCAGGGTGCGTTCAAACTGGCCCATGTTTTCAGTGTTGATGCGGAAGTACGCCTGCAGCGGGATTTCCACGTGCACGCCCTTTGGCACATACACAAACGAGCCGCCCGACCATACTGCCGTGTTTAGCGCGGCAAACTTATTGTCGCCGCTCGGAATCACAGTGCCGAAGTATTCCTTAAAAATTTCCGGGTGCTCTTTTAGCGCGGTGTCGGTGTCCAAAAACAGCACACCCTGCGCTTCCAAATCTTCACGAATCTGGTGGTAAACAACCTCTGATTCGTACTGCGCGGCAACACCGGCGACCAAGCGCTGACGTTCTGCCTCTGGAATGCCCAGACGCTCATAGGTATTGCGGATTTCTTCTGGCAGCTCTTCCCAGCTGGTGGCCTGTTGTTCGGTCGACCGCACAAAATATTTAATATTGTCAAAGTCGATTTCCGACAGGTCGGCGCCCCAGGCAGGCATTGGTTTGCGGTCAAAAATCTGCAGCGCTTTCAGTCGCCGTTCGAGCATCCATTCTGGCTCGTTTTTACGGCGGGAAATGTCGCGCACGACTTCCTCACTTAGTCCGCGCTGTGCGCTCGCACCCGCGGCGTCCTCATCGTGCCAGCCGAACTCGTATTGTCCGAGTTCTTGCAGCTCGGGACGATCAATGAGAATATCAGTCATTGCACCCTCTCTATAGTTTTCGGGCACCGCAGGCTCGCCACAGAAACAGCGCAAAAGCGCACGCTTCCAGCAAACGGGGGCTGCGGTGCAGTATTCTAGTATTAGCAGGCACATGAGCGCGCCAGCAATACTCTAATATCAATGTTACAGGTTTTTCCTGAGGGTTTCACACTCGCGCGCCTAAACAGCGTCAAATGCCGGGGTTAGGCCGGTTTTTGCGAGTATTTTGCAGTAAGGAGCAGCATTGACAGGTTCACAAAAAGCAGTGGCAAAGGCAGCGCGTCACGGTGATTTTGCGGCAGGAAGCGCGCCTGTGTGGCCGCCTGCCGGTAAAGATGCGCGCCGCTACAAACTGTTGCGTATTTTTGCTATTGCTTCCCTAATTGCAAACATTACGATTATTGCCACGGGCGGGGCTGTGCGGCTCACCGGCAGCGGTTTGGGCTGCCCGAACTGGCCTTTGTGCACGCCGGAATCTCTGGTGCCGACGCAGGCCTTGAGCTGGCATAGCGCGATCGAGTTTGGTAACCGCATGATGACGGGTGTGCTCAGTATTATTGCGGTTGCGGTTTTGGTGCTGCTGTGGAATTGGCGCAGGCAGCGGCCGGACCTGACAGCGCTGGCGTTTATTGTTTTGGGTGGAATTATCGCCCAGGCCGTGGTGGGCGGGTTTACCGTGTGGACGGGACTGAACCCGGTAATTGTGGGTTTCCACTATATTGCCTCGCTGATTTTGGTGGCTGTAACCACGGTGTTTGTGGTGCGGATGAACAGGCCACTAGCGCCGCGCAAGCTGCATGTACCGGCCGGTTTTGCGAGTTTGAGTCATCTGGTGTCGGCACTAATGGCGGTGACGATTTTGGTTGGGGTGATCACCACGGCAAACGGCCCGCATTCAGGCGATAAAGATGTGCAACGGCACGGCGCTGATGCGAGCGTGCTCTCACACTTCCATTCTTGGCCGGGCTATGCGCTGCTCGCTTTTTTGGTGTTGCTCGCCGTTTGGGCTTTTGCCGCTAAAGTCGCCCATCGCGCTACTGTCGCCCTGCTTTTGGTAACGGTTTTGGTGCAGATTGCGGTCGGTGTTTACCAGGCTCGCGCGGGCTTGCCGCCACTGGCTGTGGGCGTACACATGGTCATCGCCGCAGTCGCTGTTTCGCTGATGACCCGCACCCTCCTCCTCAACAAAACCCACTCCCCTGCGGCAGTCGCCTCAAAATAATTGTCTACTGAGTAGATAATTATTTACTCGCACAATCGGCACGAACCTTTCCCACCAAATAGGCTGAACGCAAAATCCTGCAATTAGTTAGTAAACTGGCTAGAAAATCAAGCAACCAACATGAGAACTTTTCATATTAAAGTAACTACGCACTGGCTAAATGGCTGGTTTCTGCGCGCCTTTACTCGCCCCTATATTGTGGTAAACAGCACCGAATATTCGGCCAGATTTTCGCGACCCATTGCTATAGAAAGTGATGAAAATACTCTCGTTATCGGGGCTGGAATCAGGTATTTTAACCGCGGCGCTCTGCTAGGCTTTAAACCTGAGGTTTTTGAGTGCGATACGCCTTTGCCTGCCGATGCTGCGGTAGAAATCACTCTCCAAAACGGCCCCTGGAACCACTCCCCATTCCGATGCCTGCCAAGCTAAGCCCCTTAACTCATTTTTGACACTGCACTCGAGTCTTGGCGAGAATATCGCCTAGGTGTCTTTTGTCTTTTCTGAAGAAAATCATGCAGATCAGCACGAAAGCTAGCGCCATACTCGCGACCGAAAGCGCCACAGCGATACCATCGTAACCGCTGTATATGCCGTGGATTGCACTCGTGTGCCCCAGCTGCCAGGGCAAAAATTTAATTATGTTTCGTATCAGACTCGCTTGCACAGATTTTCGCTTGTAAACAAGTTTCAATCCCGCAATCCTTTTCCCGATGCTGCCGCTTTTTGCGTAATCAAGATAAGAAAATATCAAAATAATCGGAATAACAGACAAAAACGCAGAAATCAGTTGAGTTTCCAGCTCTCCTATCGATGGAATACCGCGAAACAGGAGCGAATACACACCCATCGACACAGCAAAAAGCAGCAGCAAATACGCGAGAATCACAAGATAATCAATGCATATTTCTTTTATTCTTGCTTTAACCGGCAGCTCATTTATCTCTCGGAAGTTGACATCTGAAATATTGCCAGCTGACTGCTCGGAGGAATTGGACATATCTCTATACTATTTTGTTTGGTTTGCTGGCGCTACGCAGTCTTTGGTTTTGCGAGATTGTAAAAAACGGGGACGAGACTGTCGGGGACGGGTTCGAAGGTGCCGCGGTCGGGGCCAGAAAGGGCACTGGCGTTGTTCCAGATTTCTGGGGTGATGCCCGATGATTCTGGGCGAAAATCCAGGGTGAAGCGGCTTAGCTCTGCGATGTGGTGCATAAAAATCTTGCTGACGCGGCCGTTGCCCTCACGGAACGGGTGCGCCTGGTTGATATAGGCGAAAACCCACGCCATAGTTTCGGCAAACTCTACGCGCCCCAGGTTAGCCCAATCAGTTTCTTTGATTACCGCATTTGCTGCTTGTAAATAACGCGGAATCTCCGCGGGAATTGCAAAATCAGTGAACCCCTTAGAAATCGGCACTGCGCGAAATTCCCCAGCCCACGCATAAATATTCTTGAACAGAGCATAATGGATTGCCTGCAAATGGGAGGCGCTGAAAGTGCGGTCGATGCGGGTTATACCAGTTTCGATAAAAGCAGCCTGCTTTGCGGTTTCTGCATATTCGCGATCTGCAAGAACCTTTGCATCGCGCTCGCCCCAGAGGTTGCGTAGGACTTCCCCGCCTGGCTCCCAGAAATAATCATCCCAGGAACGAAACTCACTGGACATTACGCAGAAACTAGCGCGGTTTTCACTGCAGCGCGGCGGTCATATTCCGCTTCAGTAATATCGCCGCGCACGAGATCGGTAAGATTTTTCACATCTTCGCGGTTTGGCGTCCAACCCTCGTGCCAGTTGGAGGCAAGCGCATTTACAACAGCATTGCGTGCCTTATCGCTCAGCCCCGCAAACAGCTCCGGCCAGCGCGCCTCAATATTAAACTCGCCCTGCATTTTGCCCCCTCTCAAACCCTAATTCTACCAAATTTTTACCACAAAATTATCCAAAATTTATTGCGAGCAGAAGTGGCAATACAAAATATTAGGCAAAAACAATGATCCCGTTTGCCAGAAAAGCGAAAAACCAGCCCAAAATGTCGAAAAACCCAGCCCGCAATTTTTAGAAAGGCAACAGCGGGTCGATCGACATTGCCAAAGAAAGCACCGTCAAATAAGTGATCGAACCGTGAAAAACACGCATCGGCTTACCCTCACGGCCGTGGATTGCATGATGATAAAGCAGATGCGCCTCAACGATAAAATACGCGCCAGAAGCGAAAGCAACCAGGCTATAAACCAGCCCCATCTGCGCCACTGGGATCAACAAAAGCGAGCAAATCACAGTCGCCCAAGCATACAAAATAATCTGCAAACCAACCGTGATACGCCCGCGCACAACCCCGAGCATCGGCACCCCAGCAGCCGCATAATCATCCTTATATTTCATCGAAAGCGGCCAATAATGCGGCGGCGTCCACAAAAAAATAATCAGGAAAAAAATAAACGGCGCCCAATCAAGCGAGCCAGCCACAGCAGCCCAACCGATCAAAACCGGGAAACAACCCGCGATACCGCCCCAAATAATGTTTTGCTCACTGTGCCGCTTCAAAATCAGCGTATAAACCACAACATAAAAGAAAATCGCAGCCAATGACAGAGCCGCAGCCAGCCAATTCGTGGTAAAAAACAGCCACACAATCGAGGCAAAACCCAGCACCCAGGCAAAAATCAGCGCGTTCTTATCGCTAATCTCGCCGGTGACCAGCGGACGCGACTTAGTACGACGCATTTTCCGATCCATATCGCGATCGATATAGCAGTTGAACGCGCCCGCGCTGCCCGCGCTCATAGCCCCGCCCAAAAGCGTCGCCAAAACCAGCCAAATATTTGGCAAACCGCGCTGCGCGAGGATCATCGCCGGCACCGTTACCACCAACAAAAGCTCCATCACTCGCGGCTTAGTGAGCGCAATATAGGCGCGCAAAACCGCCGCGAAGCCGGGCTTCGACGGAACAGGCGCCAGAGCGCTGCGATCGCTAGCGGTATGGAAAGACATCATCTGATATTCTACGCTAAAAACGAGAGAGGTGCCTGAAAAAGTTTAAAAAACGTTGCGGAAACACCCAGCAAAAGCAGCTAAAATAGAACTGTGGGCACCGGCAAAAAGTGCCCGCAAGATTGGCATGCCAAGGCTCGACCGGAGCCGCGGCAACACCAATCCAAATTTTTAATCGGCTTAAACGGCTAAAGCAAAAATATGCCAAAACCGCTTAAGAAACAAGCAAAAACGCTAAAAATACAAGCAAAAACAGATTTGGAGAGCACAAATGCAGCCACTGGTTTGGACCGAAGCCGACGACTTAGCGGTAAACACGGCACGCGTTTTGGCGGCCGACGCGGTTGAAAAAGCCGGCCACGGCCACCCGGGCAGCGCGATCAGCCTGGCGCCCGTCGCCCACCTGCTCTACCAAAAAGTTTTGCGACACGACCCGCGCGACACCGACTGGCTCGGCCGCGACCGGTTTATTTTGTCGGTCGGGCACTCCTCGCTGACCCAGTATGTGCAGCTTTATTTGGGCGGATTCGGGCTGGAACTCGACGATATTAAAGCGCTGCGCACCTGGGGCTCAAAAACGCCGGGCCACCCGGAATACGGCCACACAAGGGGCGTTGAGATCACAACCGGGCCACTCGGACAGGGGCTTGCTTCGGCCACCGGTTTTGCCTATGCGGCACGCTATGAACGCGGCCTGTTTGACCCGGAAGCACCGGCAGGGCAAAGCCCGTTTGACCATTTCATCTACGTTTTGGCCGGTGACGGCGACATTCAAGAGGGCGTGACCAGCGAAGCTGCATCACTTGCCGGGCACCAGCAGCTGGGCAATCTGATCGCAATTTACGACTCAAACCAGATTTCGATCGAAGACGACACCGATATTTCCTTTACCGAAGACGTTGCTGCGCGATACCGTGCTTATGGCTGGCAGGTGCTTGACGTGGACTGGCGCGGCGCTGACGGATATGCTGAAGACCCGGCTGCGCTTTATGCCGCAATCAAAGAGGCACAGGCAGAAACTCAAAAGCCGACCCTGATTATTTTGCACACGATTATCGGCTGGCCTTGCCCGACCAAGCAAAACACCGGCGGAATTCACGGTTCAAAGCTGGGCACTGAAGAGCTGGCCGGGCTGAAAAAAGCGGTTGGATTTGATGAAAACGAGCATTTTGCTGTGGCTGAAAGCACTATCGCACACACCCGCGCGCTAGCCGAGCGGGCAGCGAAAGAGCGGGAAGAATGGCAAGAGGGTTTCGATAAATGGGCTGCGGCAAATCCGGATCGCCACGCACTTTTGCAACGGCTTGAGCGGGGCGAACTGCCAGAGGGGGCGCTAGAGGCGTTGCCGGTTTTTGAGGCGGGCACGGATATTGCAACGCGCGCTGCCAGCGGTAAAGTCTTAGCTGCGCTCGGGCCGATTATGCCGGAACTATGGGGCGGCTCGGCCGACCTTGCCGGCTCAAACAACACCACCATTCCGGGCGTGCCAAGTTTTGTGCCGTCGCAGCACAGCACCAAGAGCTGGCAGGGCGATTTGTATGGCCGGGTGCTGCACTTCGGCATTCGCGAGCACGCCATGGCTGCGATTTTGAACGGTATTCAGCTGCACGGCAAGACCCGCGCATATGGCGGCACCTTCCTGCAGTTTGCGGATTATATGCGGCCGGCTGTGCGCCTGGCTGCGCTGATGAACATTCCGAGCATTTTTGTGTGGACACACGACTCGCTCGCCCTCGGCGAAGACGGGCCAACCCACCAGCCGGTTGAACACCTGGCTGCTTTGCGCGCGATTCCAAACCTGGCGATTGTGCGGCCGGCCGACGCAAACGAGGTGAGCATTGCCTGGCACGAAATTTTGAGCCGCCAGGAAGGCCCTGCAGGCATCGCTCTGAGCCGCCAAAACCTGTCTGTTTTTGCGCGCGGTGAGGGCGAGGCAAGCGGTGACACGCTGGCTGCCGCAGAGGGCGTGCGCAAGGGCGCTTATGTGCTGGCAGAGTCTAGCACCGGCAGCGTCGATGTGCTGATTTTGGCGACCGGTTCCGAAGTGGAAATCGCGCTTGCGGCACGCGAGCAGCTGGCCGCCGAAGGCATCGGCGCGCGAGTTGTTTCGATGCCGTGTGTGGAGTGGTTTGAGGAGCAAACTGCCGAATATCGCGAAAGCGTGCTGCCTGCTGCAGTAACGGCTCGCGTTTCGGTTGAGGCCGGGTTGCGACTGGGTTGGGAGCGCTATGTGGGCGAAGCTGGCCGGCACGTTTCGGTGGAAACTTTTGGTGCTTCTGCCGATTATCAGACCCTGTTCCGCGAGTACGGCATTACGGCAGAGGCTGTTGTGGCCGCAGCGCAAGAGTCTTTGGCGGCAACCCGTTAGGCGCGTTTTGCCGGGAATTGCGAAAAAGTGCGCTAAACTCGGCATTGCGCAGATATGATTTTGGTTTGTTTGCAAGCACGATGCGGGTCTCAAAACTATCCCGGTTACAGCAGCGCAAGCTAAACAGCCAAATCGCAGGGGCGAATTAATATTGTGAGGATTTATTATGAGCGTTAAAGTTGATTTTGCAGCCGGTTCAGCCGGCGAGCAAGCTGCTTTTGCGCGGGCACTAGAGCGTCTCCTCGCAGCAAAATTTGCAAGCCGCCTAGCAGCGCAAGACAACACTCTGTGGGGGCCTGAGGCAGAGGCGGAAGCTGCGATCCGGCTCGGCTGGGTCGATTTTGCCGGCCACGCCCGTGAAACCCTCTCACGGGCGATTTCTGTGCGAGAAGAATTGCGTACTACCGGGGTACGCGAAATTGTGCTCTGTGGTATGGGTGGCTCTTCGCTCGCGCCGGAGCTGATCTGCGCCCACGAACGCTTACCGTTTACTTCCCTCGATTCCACTCACCCGGACCAAATCCGCGAGACAGTCGGGCGTGACCTGTCGCGAGTCGCCGTCGTGGTTAGTTCCAAATCTGGCACCACCGTGGAAACCACCAGCCATCTAGACTCATTTATTGCAGCGTTTGAGGCGCAGGGCATTGACCCGACCGAGCGCATTATTTTGGTGACCGATCCCGGTTCTGCAATGGACGAGCGGGCCGCAAAAGAGGGGTTTCGCGTTTTTCACGGCGACCCGAATGTTGGCGGGCGCTTTTCTGCTTTAACTGCTTTCGGCATTGTACCTTCGGGGCTGGCCGGAGTAGATTTTGAACCAATTTTGGACGGTGCGCAGGCAGCACGCGAGCAAGTTTCGCACGATCATGCAAACAACCCGGCGCTAATTTTGGCAGCTGCCTTGTTTGCCGGTCTGCCGCAAAAATATGTCGCTTTTGTCGGTTCTCGCACGCTAGAATTTGCCGGGTTTGGCCTGTGGGTTGAGCAGTTGATCGCTGAGTCGAGCGGAAAATACGGCACCGGAGTTTTGCCGATTGCTTTGCCGTTGGAAGCTCCAGAGTTGCAGGCAGAGCAGTTGCCGGCTAACTCAATGCGCGTGTGGGTCACCGATGCGGCCGACACTCGCCCGGCTGCGGAACTAACCGTGCGGGCAGATTTGGGCGCGCAACTTTTTGTCTGGGAAGCGGCGACAGCGGCTCTCGGATTTTTGCTCGGCACGAATCCTTTTGATCAGCCAGATGTGGAATCTGCTAAGGTTGCCGCGCGTGCGCAGTTGTTGCAGACCGCTCCTGTCGCGCAAAATAGCGCCAATGATGCTGCAGATACGCCAGAAATTAAGGTTTTAACGCCGGAAAACGCTAGCAATGACCCGGCCGAGGCTTTTGCAGCTTTTGAAAGCCAGCTGCGCAAAAACGCGGAGGAAACCAGCCCGATCCCCTACGTTGCGGTGCAGGTTTATGCTGCACGCACCCCGCAGTCAGAGTTTACACTGGAACTTTTGCGCGCGGATTTGGCAGAGCGTTTTGGCTGCCCGGTCACGGCTAGTTTCGGCCCGCGCTATCTGCACTCCACCGGCCAATTTCACAAGGGCGGCACTCCTGCCGGGCATTTTTTGCAGATTTTTGTGCCACCAAAGGCAGACCAGATGCTTGATACTCCGGGAGTTTCGCACTCTTACGGCGATTTGGTGCTGGCGCAGATGCGCGGTGACGGAGAAGTTTTGGCTGAGCACGGCAGACCGTTGCTTGCTTTCCAAGCACGCAGCTTGACAGGTTTTGCCACCGCGGTCGCGCGCTTCTAGGCCGAGCGTTTAGAATCTATACCCACGTTCAAAACCTAAGCACTTCGCAAAGTTATTTGCCACGCGGGCTCGGTTTTTATCACAAACAGGCTAGTTTAACGGCTTAAAACCCCGCAAACGCAAGCTATTTACCACCACAAACGCACTCGAAAGCGCCATCGCCGCTCCTGCCAGCATCGGGTTTAGCAAGCCGAAAGCAGCGAGCGGAATTGCTGCGGTGTTATATGCAAAAGCCCAAAACAGGTTGGTTTTGATCGTGCCCAGAGTGCGCCGAGCCAGCAAAATCGAGTCTGCTGCGGCTCGCAAATCGTCTCGCACCAGCGTAATATCTGCTGCCGCGATCGCCGCGTCGGTGCCGCCACCCATTGCGATGCCCAAATCTGCCTGAGCAAGCGCAGGCGCGTCATTCACTCCGTCACCCACCATCGCAACGGTTTTGCCATCTGTTTGCAGGCCTTTTACGGCAGCAACCTTGTCTTGCGGTAGCACTTCGGCGATCACCTCGCTGATGCCAATCTGAGCGGCAATATGCTCTGCTGCTGCCCGATTATCGCCCGTCAAAAGCACAGTTTTAAGCCCCATTTTTTGTAGCTTTTTTACAGCCGCAAAACTGCTCTCTTTAATAGTGTCTGCGACCGTGATGATGCCACGCGCAGCTCCGTTCCAGGCCACGCAAACTGCCGTGTTTCCGGCTTTTTCTGAGGCGGCGAACGAGCCGGCAAGTTCCGCAGGTAGCGCAATTCCGCTTTCTAGCAGCAGGTTGCGCTTTCCAACCAGCACTTCGCAGCCACCAATTTTGCCGCGCACCCCAAACCCGGCGATGCTCGCAAATTCTGCAGGCTCATCAAATCGCCCGGTTTTGTGCCGGGCTGCCGCCGCAATCGCCACCGCAATCGGGTGTTCAGAATACTGTTCTAGCGCCCCGGCCACACCCAGCACCTCGGCCGCGCTTTCGTCTTTTGCTGCCACGGTTTCAAGCACAGACATTTTGCCGCTGGTAACGGTGCCGGTTTTGTCCAGCAGCACAGTGTCGACCCGCCGGGTGGTTTCGAGCGCTTCCGGCCCGCTGATCAGCACGCCCAGTTGTGCGCCGCGCCCGGTTCCGACCAAAAGCGCCATCGGTGTAGCCAGCCCCAGCGCGCACGGACAGGCAATGATCAGCACCGCAACTGCCGCCGCAAACGCCGCCGCCGCACCATAATCAAGCAGCAGCCAGGCAGCGAGCGTCACTACCGCGATAGCAATTACTATCGGTACGAAAATGCCAGCAATTTTATCGGCCAGTTTTTGAATTTGCGCTTTACCGGCTTGCGCGTCGGCGACCATTTTTGCCATTTGGGCAAGTTGTGTCTCTGCCCCCACCCGGGTGGCGCGAACGAGCAAGCGCCCGGTTTTGTTAATGGTACCGCCGGTGACACTATCCCCCGCGCTCACCTCTGCAGGTACAGGCTCGCCCGTGATCATCGCAGTGTCTATCGCAGATGCGCCGCTTATCACGGTCCCGTCTGTGGCTATTTTTTCGCCCGGTTTCACCACAAATTCGCTGCCGACGGCAAGGGAAGAAACCGGCACCTGCGTTTCTTTTCCGTTACGAATTATGGTCGCTTCTTTAGCACCGAGTTTTAGCAACGCCCGCAGTGCCGCGCCCGCCTTTTGTTTCGCAGTTTTTTCAAAATATCGCCCGGTTAAAATAAAGGTGATCACCCCGGCCGCAACCTCTAAATAGATGTGCGAGAGCGCGTCGCCTCGGCTGATCGCGAGTGAAAACGGGTGGGTGACGCGGGGCTCTCCCGCGCTCCCCCAAAACAACGCAACCAATGACCAGGTGTAGGCTGCGAGCGTACCTGCCGAAACCAGCGTGTCCATAGTAGCAGCCCCGTGTCGCAGGTTTACGATAGCGGCTTTGTGGAATGGCCAGCCTGCCCAAAAAACAACCGGGGTGGCCAAAATTAGCGACACAAACCCCCAGTAGTCGAACTGCAACGCCGGGATCATCGCCATTGCAATTACCGGCGCGGAAAGCAGGGCAGCGACGATTAACCGCAATTTTAGCAACGCAAGTTCGCGGTTTTGTAGTGGTTTTTCCTCGGTTTTAACCGGGTTTGATGCAGACGCGGGCTGACTTTTTTCCGATATTTCTGCCTGTTTTTCCGTATTTACGTAAGTTTCATAATTACCGGATTCAGCAACGTTTGATTCAGCAACTCCGGCTTCCGGCAGATCAGCTCCGCCTGATCTCTCCAGCACAGCACTGTATCCGGCTTTTTTAATCGACGCAACCAGCATTTCCGGGTCAATATTAGTGCCGGTAACGTGCGCTTTTTCGGTTGCGAAGTTCACAGTTGCAGTCGCACCGTCAATGCCATTGAGTAGTTTTTCGATCCGACCAGCGCAGGAGGCACAGCTCATGCCCCCGATCGCGATCGTAATTTCCGCGCCCGTCTGCTGCCCCATTTCCGCCCCCGCTCTAAACCTGTATATCTTTCCAGCATACTATTTCTGCCTTAGCATATGCTGAATTTTCCAAAATCGATTGGCTAAAACGACTCGTCCGTCCTTTGTGCCAAGTTTTATTCTGTATGGGATAAGAGAGTACTGGCCTAGTATCGCATTTTGCGCATTAGTCGTGGTTTCTGGAGCGTCGTGAGCTGCGTAAGTTTCGAGGAGTTATGCGGGTGATGGCGGGGTTGTTTTTTAGTGGTTTGCCGCGCTTGATGCGGCGGCGCACACCGCGACGACTGCGGTATTTGCCGATCAACTCTGCTTTTTGCGCAGCCAGCGCAGATAGTTTTGATTCCCAAACATGGTTAGCACCAATGCTATAGCCATTTCCAGCATAAACCCCGACATCGAGCCGCGCCAAAATGCCACCCAATCCAGCCAAGATGCTTGGCGCAACACTCAAAAAGCACCTAGCAGGCGGGCGGAGCATCCAGAACAAAAAGCCGCCGGAGCCGATGACGGTCAGGAGCCACCAGACGAAGAACCATGGGAAGC
>JAUNHM010000104.1 GCA_030523945.1 Microbacteriaceae bacterium | reverse complement strand
AGCCAAATAGTGCGGAATTAGCAGCGCACATCCCACCACATCTTCACCCAGTTGCGTCAACCGATATTCCAAAACATGACTGATCGATCCGGCAATGCGTGTGGTCGGCTGCCAGTCAGATTCTTCATCAATCAAAGTTTCGCGCGTGCCCGACAGGGTTTTACTGATCGGACGAGTGTGCGGCACCGGCATCGGCAAACCGTGCACCCATGTGGTCACGCTCACCTCCAGCTCATCAAGCAACATGAGCACGCAGTCGATAAACCGCTCCCAGCGATAGTCCGGCTCAAACCCACTCAAAAGCAAAAATTGTGCGCCGAGCGAGTCTGTGCAAAGCGCCAACACCAACTCTTCCGGCTCGCAAGAAACGAGTTTGTCACGCTGGAACATCATTTCTGGCCGGCGTGCACGGTAATCTAGCAGCAGATCCGCTTTAAACCGCGCAATCGTGAGCGGATCGCAGGTGTCCCAAAGATGGTCGTCAAGACCGGTGACCGTGTGGCCGATATCTGTCATCGAACGAAGCAGCACAACCAGCGGCAGCCCCTTTGGCACCTGCTCAAGGTTACTGATTTCTAGCTCAAAAAGTGATTCGGTCACACCTCTAGTTTATGCAATTTCCGATTTTTATGCCGGTAAGTTCGCTGAGAGAGCAAAAATAGTTACTTTTTTCGCAAGTTTTTAAGAATATTTTTGTAACTCACCCAAAACGCGCAAAAAGTTGGAAACAAGCCCCAAATGCTACGCAAAACTATCCTAAATTTCATTAAAAACTGGGTAAAAACACGCCCGCAACACGCGGCAAAAAAGTTTTTTACAAAAAAGTTCAAAACCGCAAAAATTAGGGACGAAAGCGGCTAAGTTTTGTGTTCGCTGATAATTTTCCCAGCCCCGCGCCCGCAAAGATAGTAGGCTTATAAGTAAGCGCGTTTGTCGCAAAGATTTCGGCAACGCACCGCAAAACATCACTCGCGACACGAGAGGAACAAACCATTGGCAGAACATCAGTTTGACCTAGTAGTGCTCGGTGGCGGAAGCGCCGGCTACGCTACTGCTCTGCGTGCAACCCAGCTGGGCATGTCCGTTGTAGTTATTGAGAAAGACAAGTTGGGTGGCACCTGTTTGCACCGCGGTTGTGTGCCAACAAAAGCACTGCTGCACACCGCAGAACTCGTCGACAATATTGCTGAAGGGGCGAGCCAGGGCGTGCTGGCACAGCTGACCGAGATTGATATGCAGGCTGTGAACGCACACCGTCTGGGCATTATCTCTTCAAAACACAAGGGCTTGCAGGGGCTTTTGAAAGCCAACGGCATCACCGTGATTGACGGGCTGGGCACCCTGGCCGCACCAAACACCGTTGCTGTCGGAGATGACCGCTACGTTGGTAAAAACGTGGTTTTGGCCACCGGTTCTTACTCGCGCACTCTGCCGGGGCTGGAAATCGAGGGCCGCGTGATCACAAGCGAGCAGGCGCTGGAGCTGGAAGACATTCCAGAGAGCGCAATTATTTTGGGCGGTGGCGTTATCGGCGTCGAGTTTGCCAGCGTTTGGCGTTCACTCGGTGCCGAGGTGACCATTGTTGAGGGTCTGCCGCACCTGGTGCCAAACGAAGAAGAATCTATTTCTAAGCAGCTTGAGCGCGCATATAAAAAACGCGGTATCGATTTCAAACTGGGCGTCCGCTTCAAATCTGTGTCCCAGACCGCAGAAGAAGTGACCGTAACCCTGGAAAACGGCGAAACTCTCACCGCAGACTATCTGCTGGTTGCGGTAGGTCGCGGCCCTGCCACCGACGGCATCGGCCTGGACGAGGTGGGTGTTACCCGCGATCGCGGTTTTGTGCCAACTAACGAGCGCTTGCAGACGAACGTGCCGGGTGTATGGGCGATCGGCGATATCGTGCCGGGCTTGCAGCTGGCGCACCGTAGCTATATGCAGGGTATTTTTGTGGCAGAGGAAATTGCCGGACTGAACCCTGTTGTGGTTAGCGACACCAACGTGCCAAAGGTGACCTATTGCAACCCGGAGATCGCGTCTGTAGGCCTAACCGAGGCCAAAGCCAAAGAGCAGTACGGCGCAGACAAGATTGCCAGCTACGAATACAACCTGGCCGGTAACGCGAAAAGCTCAATTTTGGGCACAGCTGGTAGCGTTAAGGTTGTGCGCGAGGTAGACGGGCCTGTTTTGGGAGTGCACATGATCGGTGCGCGCGTGGGCGAGCTTGTGGGTGAAGCACAGTTGATCGTCAACTGGGACGCACACCCTGAGGATGTGGCACCGTTTATTCACGGCCACCCAACCCAGAACGAAACCATCGGCGAGGCCATGCTGAAACTGGCAGGCAAGCCTTTGCACGCAATGTAATTTTAGCCAACACAATTTTCAACACAATAAACAGGAGAAAACCAATGAGTCAGGACGTAGTGCTTCCCGCCCTTGGCGAGAGCGTGACAGAAGGAACAGTTACCCAGTGGCTGAAAAACGTTGGCGACACGGTCGCTGTTGACGAGCCGCTACTGGAGGTTTCTACCGATAAGGTAGACACCGAGGTGCCGTCACCGATTGCCGGTGTGATCGAAGAGATTTTGGTGGCCGAAGACGAGACCGTTGAGGTGGGCGCGGTTTTGGCGCGTATCGGCGACGGTTCTGGCTCATCAGGCGACTCTGCAGACTCTGATAAGGAAGCTGAAGAAGCAGCTGCCGAAGAGCCGGCTGAGGAGCCTCAGGAACAAGCCGCTGAGGAGCCAAAAGCTGAAAAAGCTGAGGAGCCAAAGGCTGAAGAACCTGCTGAAAAAGAAGCTGAAAAGCCAGCCACAGAAGAGACCGAAAAAGAGCAGACTGAGGAGTCTGCAAAGAAAGCAGATGCAGAGCCTGCGGAAAAAGCACCTGAACCTGCGCCTGTTGCGGCTCCGTCTGCTGCGGTTGCTCCTGCTACCCACGCCACCCCGGCCAGCAGCGCAGCACCTGCCGCTCCAACCCCAGCAACCGGCACCATCGGCGGCTATGTCACCCCGATCGTGCGCAAACTTGCTGCAGAGCTGGGCGTAGACCTGGCCGGCGTTAAAGGCACCGGCATCGGCGGTCGCATCCGTAAAGAAGATGTGAAGGCAGCTGCTAGCGGCGGCGCGAGCGACAGCACCAGCACTTCTGGCGAGGCTAAAGCAAGCGAGTTCACCGTGTCTGAGCTGCGCGGTACCACCGTGCCAATGAGCCGCCTGCGCAAGGTTGTGGCCGAGCGCGCTGTGGCTTCGATGCAGCAGACCGCTCAGCTGACCACCGCTGTAAAGGTCGACGTGACCAAGGTTGCAGCGCTGCGCAACGCAAAGAAAGACGAATTCCTAGAAAAAACCGGCAACAAACTCTCGTTTATGCCGTTCTTTGCTGTGGCCGCAACCGAGGCACTGCAGACCTACCCGATCATCAACAGCACCGTAGACGGCGAAAACATCGTATACCCTGCCAGCGAAAACATTAGCATCGCGGTAGACACCGAGCGCGGCCTGCTGACTCCGGTTGTGCGCGACGCTGCAGGTAAAAACGTAGCAGAGTTTGCAGCAGACATTGCTGACCTAGCAGAGCGCACCCGCAACAACCAACTGAAACCAGACGAACTGGCCGGCGGCACCTTTACGCTGACCAATACCGGTTCACGCGGCGCACTGTTTGACACTCCGCTGGTATTCCTGCCGCAGAGCGCAATTTTGGGCACCGGCGCGGTTGTAAAAGAGCCGGGTGTGGTAAGCACACCTGAAGGCGACAGCATCGGCATTCGCTCATACGTGTACCTGGCGCTGTCTTACGACCACCGAATCATCGATGGCGCAGACGCAGCGCGCTTCCTGAGCCAGATTAAGGCTCGCCTGGAAGAAGG
>JAUNHM010000103.1 GCA_030523945.1 Microbacteriaceae bacterium | reverse complement strand
GGTGGTGCGGGAAATTTCGGCAATAAATTCGGCGGTGCCGTGCAGCCAGCCGGACCTTTGCGAGCTGGTAACTGCAATATAGTCTGGCCGGTAGCCCGCCAAGGTGTGCAAAAGTTTTCCGATTTTTGCTTCGTCTGCGGCACGATTTTCGGTGTGGCGCGGCGGGATTACTTCAAAACTTAGTGCGGTGCGACCGGGAGAGGCAGGGGCGATTTCGTCGTCAAAATCGAGGGGAGCGGAGGCTGAAACGCGTGTGGTCACGGTTTTCCTCCTTTTATATAAGTTTTTACGGTTTTGGTGCCGTTTTTAGCACAATCATTATTTTCTAACTTTACACTATTTTTGCAGTTTTTTCTCCGGGTTTGATCAGAAATTAGGCCTGCAATTATTTTCTTTTCAAGATATTTTATTTCTGAGCTTTTGCTTATGCTTTTGTGTTTTTGCTTTAGTTTCTTAAGGTTATATGAAAATTTGGCAGTTTGGTTTGTTTACAAAAATAAAATTAGTTTATGTGTGCGGCAGGTTTTTAACTAACTGTCTTTAACTAACTATAAAAGCGACGAGGTCGGGTTCGGCAAGAAATAGGGCGGTTCAATTTACTTAAACTGACATAATGTAAATTATCAAACAAATAATCAAAATAGGAAAGTAGTGGATAGTCCTTATATATAGGTATGTATTCTTTTATATATGTACTGCATTATTTTTCCGTATTTGGAAGAAATCACGCTGACACGAGGCCGCGCCGCACTAGCCGCGCGACAGCCGCTGAATTTGCTGCGCACACCAAAACGCACAGCCCGCACTAAACAACACACCAAACGATAAAAACAGCCCGTCATTATTGCTGTCAATAAACAACCACACCCGTAAAAGCAAGGCAATGCTAAACAGTGCAAATATCGCAATCCGCCCGATCAAGCGGAAAATAAACGACACACCACCGTCTTTACGCACTCCAAAAATCAGAAACATTATCGCAAAACACACCGCAACAAGCATAATCGCGCCGATTGCATCACTTGGCCGGTGCCAGCCGTAACGCACCACCTCAGCCGCTGCCACCGAGGTGGTAATCGCAGCCAAAACTGACATAATGCCACGCACGGCTGCGGGTACCGCCACAATCAGCGCCATTGAAATCCCGGCAACAGCCGTGACATGGCCACTCGGATAGCTGTTTTCTGCCAACTGGCCAGCCGCAGAAACATCAATTTGCAAGAGGTTTGGGCGTGGCAAAACCGGCTTAATGCACTGCGACAAAAACATCGCTCCGCCAGCCCCGCCTAAAATCACCAAAACCCGCAAAAAACCGCCGGAAATCCAAGCCACCAGGCACGCAGCCCCCAGCATAATCAGCACAAGTTCCAGCGAAATTGCGTTCAAAAACACGCTGCCACGCGGATTAAAGGCCACGCCTTTGCGCACAAGTTCTTCAGAATGCTGCCCCAGCGTGGTGTGCACCGCCAAATAATAGGTAAAAATCCCCATAATTAAGGCGACCAGCAGGGTCACAGCTGCTCGTATCTGAGTCATTTCTCCCCCAGACTTTGCCTCAGCAAAAACTCAACCGTCACCTCGGCTGCCTCGCGCGGAGCCTCATAGTGAATCAGATGCCCAACTCCGCCGATTACGTGCAGGCGGGCATCACGCAGCAAATGTTTTAGCCGCAACTGCTCTGAAAGAGCGGTAATATCGTCAATCTCCCCAGCAATCAGCTGCACCGGCATCTGAAAATGCGGGGCAAAATCGGCGACGGTATTTTCCACACTCGCCCGAAACGCCTCAAGCAGGCTCTTTCTGCTGGCATAGACACTAAAATAGCGGTCGTGTTGGTCGTGAATAAAACGGCGCAGCTCTTTATCGCGAGTTTTAGCCATCGCGATGCTCATAACCCGCACAATAGCGCGATTTCCCAGCAAAAAATTAGCCGGTTTTTCAGGCAGTTTTGCGCCCAGTTTATAATAACTAATAGCCGCCTGCGTCAGCAGTTTTTGCGGGCCTTTAAGTGCCGGCGCGCTAATCGGGTTGATCAGCGTGACCGCACGCGGTTTTAGCCCCAAAGCCAAAGCCTGCGCGGCAACCAGGGTGCCAAAAGAGTGCGCCACCAAAAAACAACCTTCCGGCGCCACTTCTTCGGCAAAATCACGCAACCACCTGCCAAAACCAGGCAAATCATGGGGTCTTTTAAGCAATCCGTGCTGACCAAAACCAGGCAAGTCCGGCACCAAAACTCGAATCTGAAGCCCTTTTGCTGCAGCTAGTTTGAGCATATTTTCGGCAATTAAAGCCAGCCCGTGATGATCACCGCGAAAACCGTGCACCAAAATCACCGGCACTCCGTTAGGCGCACCCGCAGACCAGACCGGGGTGGGCACCCCTGCAACCGGCACCGATGATCTTGTTAATTCCATAGTTTTGATTGTAGTCGGTAGCAGCAACAAAAAATAATGTCCCCGCCGCTCCCCTGCGAAATAGACAGCGAAAAACTACCAAAAACGCACTAAAAATATAATAAAATCCGTTAATAAATCGTAAAAAACTATCCAAACCTGGCATAAAAACCGCAGAAAATCAGGCGTGTCGGGCTGGGACCAAATAAAACCTTGCACCCCTGAGGTAACATAGCAGTATGACTACGAAACTACCTGTGTGGGCGAGCGCAATCGCCGTTTTTGACACCGAAACAACCGGGCTAGACACTACCAGCGCGCGGATCGTGACCGCAAACATTAGCGTGCTTGACGCGGACGGCGCGATTGTCGATCGCAAAGACTGGATTATTAACCCGGGTGTGCCGATTCCGCCACAGGCAGCGCAGGTGCACGGCATTACCGATGAAATCGTCCAAAAATCAGGTATCGCAGCTCCGGCAGGTATCACCCAGATCGTCGAAGCTCTAAAAGCCTGCATTCAGTTCGGACTGCCGCTTGTCGCATATAACGCGCCATACGATTTTAGTTTGTTGCGTGCCGAGGCTGCCCGCTATCAGGTGCCGTGGCTGGGCGAGCTAAACACCGTGCTCGATCCGCTGGTTATCGACAAAGCAGTGGATCGTTATCGCAAAGGCAAGCGTACCCTGGTCGATGTTGCTGCGCACTACGGCGTGTCGCTCGACAATGCGCACGATGCCGGCAGCGACGCGATCGCCGCCGGTCGAGTGCTGCAAAAAATTGCGCTTGTACACGGCGAAAAACTGCCAGAAACCGCCGCTGAGCTGCATCTTTTACAGGTTGATTGGGCACGTGATCAGGCCGCAAGTTTCCGCTCCTGGTTGGAAAGTCAGGGCAAAGACGCCAGCAACATCACCGGCGACTGGCCACTGCATCCCGCTAAAAATCAATCATGATTTGGCGGGGGTCTTCAGGCATGTACAAAATCTCGGTCGGGCCTTCTTGCAGCCGGTGTAGGCTAATCAAGCTCACAACTTTTTTCAGTGTGGTGTCGATTTGCGCGCCCCGATCGTCCCGGAAAGTCACGCTGTAAAGCACCTCCGGCTGCTCGTTAATATAGGTGCCGGTCTGGCGAATGTCGGTAATAACCGCATGCGCTTTTTTACAGTAAAGCAAAAACCTGTCAGTGTCTGCCTCGCTCCCAAACGAATGCAAAGCTTTGAACGTAATCAGCATAATTACGATACCTAAGATCGCCGACAACATCCACGGATGGCCCCAAGTAAAAAACCGCCAACCATAGCCTTTACTTTGCAAACTGTAATAAACAGCGAAAGCACCAACCATATACGCGATCAAAAAACCGAGAGAAATCAAACCAAGTATCGGCCTAAAAACTGCGCGCGATCCCTCAAGCAAAACATGCGGGTTACGCCGATCATAACCGATAATCAGGTCGAGCACGTTACCCGTCTCAAACCGTCTTTCATGCGGTTTCGAATCAGTGAAACTAAACT
>JAUNHM010000007.1 GCA_030523945.1 Microbacteriaceae bacterium | reverse complement strand
GGCGAATGGTCAGGTCGATTTCGGAAAGCCCGTCTTCGCCGCTAAACAGCGCGGTTTCTTCCTCTTCGTCGGCGCTGTCGAGCGGTGGCATTACGCCGGTCATGGCCAACTGCAGCGCGTTGCGGAACTCGCCTGCGGTTTGGAAGCGGCGGCTGCGGTCTTTGATCATTGCGTGCAAAATCACGCGGTTGAGCGGCTCGCCAATTTCCGGCTTGCGTTCGATCGGCGGCATTGGACGCTCGCTAACGTGCTGGTAGGCCACCGCCACGGCGCTGTCGCCGCGGAACGGCACGCCGCCGGTCAGCATTTCATAGAGCAGCACACCCGTCGCATAAAGGTCTGTGCGCGCGTCAACCGTTTCGCCACGAGCCTGTTCCGGCGCAAAATATGCGGCCGTGCCCAAAATTTGGGTGGTTTCGTGCAGGGTCGAAGAGGTGTCGCTCACTGCGCGGGCGATACCAAAGTCCATCACCTTAACCCGCCCAGACCCGGTGATCATAATGTTTGCCGGTTTAATGTCGCGGTGCACGATGCCGGCCCGGTGCGAATATTCGAGCGCGGTCAGCACAGAGTCGACCACCCGGCACGCCTCGTCGGTGCTGAGATCGTTTTGTGCCAGATATTCGCGCAGGTTTTGCCCGTCAACATATTCCATCACAATAAACGGCAGTTTTTTCGGCCCTTCGCGGGTTTCGATAATGTCGTTTCCGGCGTCAAAAACGCGCACAATGGTCGGGTGTGCCATGCGCGCAGCCGACTGCGCTTCCTGCCTAAACCGATTGATAAAGGTTTCGTCGCCGGCGAGGTCGGCTTTCATAATTTTGATCGCAACTTGGCGACCGAGTTTGGTGTCGAGGCCGCGATAAACGGTCGCCATGCCACCCTGCCCGATAAACTCGCCTATTTCGTAGCGGTCGGCAAGGATACGGCCGGTGCCGTTACTTGCGTTTTCTAACATATTGTCCTCTGGTTGCTTTATCTTTATTCTACTCGGTTTGGCCGGGGTTGTGAGGCAGTTTATGGGGTGCGGCGGTTGCCATCGTTGTTGTTACCGCCACCGCTGCCGCCGTTATTACCGCCACCGCCGGTGTTTCCGCTGTTGCCTGGCGGGGCAGGTGTGGTCTTCGGTTTGATGGCGATTTTGGCTTCTGGCGACCATTCAGACTGCCTGTCGCTGATGCCCTCGCGCCCGCAAACTACCGCGTATTGCACGCTGACCGAGCCGTTTTCGCCGGCCATAATGCTCGCGCTCTGGCCCGTGCCCGGTTCGGCAACTAGCTGTCCGCTGCCAGCGACCTGCACTTTGTAGGCTTTAACGCTGGTGCCGGCGGCGCAGAGCGAGCTGCTATCTGCCCATTTCACCGTAAACTGGGTTTTTGCGTCGGTTTGTGCCGGGGCGGTCGGCTGAGCTTTTGGCGGAGCGGCGTTGCCGTAACGCGTGCCCATGCTCAGCGAAATTACGCTTTCGAAGGAAACCTCGCTGCCGATTGGTGAAATATCGGTGACGGTGCCAACTTTCGAGTCGCCTACCGGTCCGCCTTCTTTACAGCCCACTTTGGTAAAACCGGCCTGGTTGAGGATTGCGGTGGCTTCTTGGCAGGTTTTGCCCAGGTAGGCTTCCGCGTTGATTGCGGCAGCTTTTGGCTTTTCAGGCTCTTTTTTCTCTTCCGGTTTTGGTTTTGGCGGCTCTTTTTTCGTGTTTTGCTGGTTTTGTTGCTGGCCTTGGCCGCTGTTTTGGCTGAGCATGAGCGCTACTGCGCCGCCACCGATCAGCATCAGCAGCAAAATTAGTACGATGAGCGGGGCGCGCATACCGCCGCGTTTGTTGCCGGTGTGCACGTCGCCGTTTTCGACCACTTGACTGACCGGTGCGGTGTATACCGGGGCTGCGGCGGTCGTGTTGGTGCGCGGCAGTGCCTGGGTGGCTTGGGCGGTTTGCACGCTGGTTGCCGGGCCAGGCTGCTGGTTGAGCACGACGGTTGCGTCGGTTGGGGTGTCGCCGCCGTGTCCGAGCACTTGTGGCACGGCTTTTGCGGCAGCGTTAATGTCGCCGCGGTATAGCGCAGTTGCGGCGAGGGTTAGTTTTGCGGCGGTTTGCGGCCGTCCTTCCGGTTTTTTGCTCAGGCAGGAATAGACCAGGTTGCGCACCGGGGCTGGAATGGACGGGTCGAGATCTGGCGGAGAATCGTTGATTTGCGCCATTGCGATCGCGACCTGCGAGTCGCCCGTGAAAGGCCGTTTGCCGGCGAGGCACTCGTATGCCACAATACCGAGGGAATAAACGTCGGTTGTGGCGGCAGCCATTTGCCCGCTGGCCTGTTCTGGCGCGAGATACTGCACTGTGCCCATAACCTGGCCGGTCGCCGTTAGCGGCACCTGGTCGGCAATGCGGGCAATACCGAAGTCGGTGATTTTGACGCGTCCGTCCGGGGTGATCAGCAGGTTTCCCGGTTTTACATCGCGGTGTACCAGGCCGGCGTCGTGGGCGGCCTGCAGGGCGGCGGCGGTTTGCGCCACAATGCCCAGCACACGGTCTGGTGGCAGTTTGCGCTCGCGGTCGAGGATTGATGAGAGCGGCTCGCCCGGCACCATTTCCATCACCATAAACGCCGAGCCTTGTTCTTCGCCGTAGTCATAAACGTTGGCGATGCCCTCGTGGTTCACGAGCGCAGCAAGTCGCGCCTCGGCCCGGAAGCGTTCCAAAAAGCCCGGATCGCCCATATATTCGTCTTTCAAAATCTTGATCGCAACCGTGCGCCCAATGATTTTGTCGTCGGCTTTCCAGACTTCACCCATACCGCCGATGGCGATACGCGAGGTCAGTTCGTAGCGCCCACCAAATGTGATCCCTGCTGTTGGTCTCATTCGCTTAACACCGCTTCCATTACTTGTTTACCTATTTTGAGGGGGATATCAGAGCTGGATCCCTGAAAGTTTGCGCTTGGCCCGCCGCCGTCCGCGATGACGACCGCAACTGCCACGGTTTTGTTGCCTTTTTGGGCGTAGCCGGTGAACCAGATTGTGTATGGTCGTGGTCGCCCGTCTGGTGCGTGCCCGTTTTCGGCTGTGCCGGTTTTGCCGCCGACTACCGCGCCCGGAATTTTTGCGTCTGCCGCGTAGGCGCCCGGTTCGGTCACGCCTGCGATCATCATTTCTTGCAAATATTTCGCGGTTTTTTCGGAAATTGGTCGGTTGATTTGTTCCGGAGTGTATTTTTTCTCGATGCTCAGGTTTGGGCGGATAATGTTCGAGACCAGATTTGGTTTCATGCGGGCGCCGTTGTTTGCGATCGTCGCTGTCACCATTGCAGCTTGCAGCGGGCTGGCGGTCACGTCAAGCTGCCCGATCCCGGTGAGTGCGGCTTGCGCCTTGTCTACAGGCTTACCAAAAACGCTCGGGGTCACCGGAATTGGCACGTCAAGTTTTTGTTCGTAACCAAAATCTTGCGCAATTTTGCGGAATTCGGCCGGGTCCATGTTCATTGCAATTTGCGAGAATTGAACGTTGCAGGAGTAGGCGAGCGCCGTTTTCAGGGTCACTTTTTCGCCCCCGCCACCGCAGGCTGCCCGGGTCGAGTTGAAAATGTGGCTGTTGCTGCCTGGCAGTTGCAGCGAAACCGGGTTTGGATATTCGGTCGCCGGGGTTGCGCCCGTTTTTTCGAGCGCTGCGGCCGCGGTTACTAGCTTAAATGTGGAGCCCGGGTGGTAGGCTTTGCCGCCGAGCGAACGGTTGAGCAGCGGTTTGTCTTTGTGCTGGTCAAGTTCTTTGTAGGCGGAGATAATTTCCTGGTCGTTGTTGGAAGAGAGCAGGTTTGGGTCGTAGGTTGGGGTGTGCGCCATCGCCAAAATATCGCCGGTTTTTGCGTCCAGCGCCACGACCGCGCCCTCATACGGTTTTAATGCATCGTAAGCGACCTTCTGCGCTTTAGATTTAATGGTAAGTTCGACGGAGCTTCCCTGCGGTTCTTGCCCGGAAATAATGCGCTTTAGGCGTTCAAAAAATTGCGTGTTTGCCAGGCCGGAAAGTTCGTTATTAAGCACCTTTTCGACACCAGCCGAACCCTGATAGTGCGAGAAATACCCGGTTATTGCCGAATACATCGGTCCGTCCGTGTATTCCCGGCTAAAACGGTAAGTGTCGTTTGAAGGCAGGCTGCGCGCAATCGGCCTACCCTCCACGAGAATCGAGCCGCGTTCCACCTTAAAAGAGTTCCGTGCTGTGCGCTCGTTGATCGGATTTGCCCGCAAATCGTCCACCTGCACAATTTGGATTATGCTGAGCGCCACAAAAAGCGCCAAAAACATTACAAAAATGGTGCGGGTCAGGTTTCTCATCTGCTTAATCATGTGCGAATCACCAACTTCGACTGACTCCGAACAGAATTAGACATAAGCAAGAAAAGCGCGACAATCAGCCAGTTTGAAACCAGCGACGAACCACCGGCTGCCAAAAACGGCGAGGTCAAACCGGTGAGCGGAATTACGCGAGTCACGCCGCCAATAACCACAAAAATCTGCAGCGCCAGCGTAAACGCCAAACCTGCCGCCAGTAGGCGACCAAAATCGTCATGACCGGAAAAAGCAACCCGCAACCCGCGCGCGATCAACAACAGATAGGCGAGCAAAACCGCAACAACCCCGACAAAACCGAGCTCTTCAGCCAAACTTGCCACAATATAGTCACTGTCGGCAAGCGGAGTCAACTGCGGATATCCACCGCCCAAACCGGTGCCACCAACGCCACCATTGGCCATTCCAAACAGACCCTGCACCAGCTGAAAACTCGCCCCGTGCGCGTCACGGAACGGATCCAGCCAGTTATCGAACCGAGCCTGCACATAAGGCAGCGTGCGATACGCCGCATAACCGCCAGCAGCAAACAGCGTAACCCCCAACAAAACCCAGCTAGCCCGGCCGGTAGCGACATACAACATCGCCAAAAATAGGCCGAGCAACAGCACCGAAGTGCCAAGCTCCCGCTGGAACACGAGCACACCCATCGCAACCGCCCACACCACAATGAGCGGACCCAGATCGCGGCCGCGCGGCAACAAAATCGGGCCAATTTTGCGGCCAACCAGCGCCAAAGCATCACGGTTCTGCATTAAATACCCGGCAAAAAAGATCGCAAGCGCAATTTTCGCAATCTCAACCGGCTGGAAACTGTACGGGCCGATATGGATCCACTGACGCGCCCCGCCAGCCTCAAAACCAAGCCCCGGCACCAGCGGCAAAAGCAGCAAAACAATGCCGAGCGCGCCGAAAAGATAAATATACTGCAGCAAAACGCGATGGTTTTTGAGCGTGAGCATGAGCACCCCGGCGAGCACCATCGCAAGCACCGCCCACATGATTTGGCGAATACTGGTGGAGTTAAAATCGACCGGGCCAGCCGCGAGATCTATGCGATAAATCATGGCGATGCCGATGACGTTTAGCAGGGTTGCAAGTGGCAAAATGAGTGCGTCGGCGTTTGGGGCGACCAGGCGCACAACCAGGTGCAGGCCGATCGTGATAGCGCCATAAATAATGCCCGGCACGAGCATGGCGGCACTGAGATTTTGGCTGATGCTCAGGTCGATCAGCATAATTGCGCCGGCGCCGAGAGCGAGCGCAAACAGCAGGAGCGAAAATTCGAGACCGCGCAGCAGGCGTGGCGTGCGCACTGCGAGCATGCGGCTGAACAGGGTTTCGCTGCGACTGTGGGCAGCGAAATCTTCGGCTGTTGCGGCAGCTTGCGGGCCGCGAGCCGGTTTTTGTTTGCGGAGTTTAGCCATGCAACTTCACCCCCAAACGCGCGACTATTTCACGGGCATCTTCGAGCGAATCTGCCGGCAGGGTGCGTTTGACCTGCTGCTGCTGATATTCGGCCAGGCCGTGCAGTGAAATTTTGGTGTTTTCGATCGGGTTGCTCAGCTGGATCGGGCCGATGTTTTGTTGCACGCCGCGGTAGATGATGATGCTTTCGCCGTCGGTGCCGACGTAATATTTGGTTTGAGTCCACTGATAGCCGAAGAAGGCGAGGCTAGCAACGATGAGCAGTGCGATGAGCGAGCCGAACGCCCAGATGACGCGGCGGCGACGGTTGCCGCGGCGCAGCTCTGCGATGAGCTCTTCGAGATATTCGTCGACGCGCGGCTCGAAGTGGGCTTCTGGCACCTCTTGGAGTTTGCGTTTTTTGCGTGCGCTGATGATGCGGCTGCGTGCGGTGCTGACCGGCACTTCGCTGTGTTCTTTGCTGGCTGCGGAGCCGACGAAGCGCGCCTGTGGCAGGGTGAGGGTGTCGGTTCTTTCCGGTTTGGTTAGGCTGCCGGTCGGTGGGGAGGCGATTTCGACTGTGCCGTTTTCGGTTTCGTTTGCGGCGATGTCGGGGGTTGTGCCGGTTGCGAGATCTGTGTCTGCCTGCCCGGTGCCGGTTTCGGTCTGTGCAGTGCCGGTTTCGGATTGCTCGGTTTGCAAGCCGGTCGAGTCTGTGCCCGCGCTCGCAGTTTGCCCCGCCTCCGCAACTTGACCAGCCCCGCCGGTCGGGTCAGTAATAACATCGAGCACCGCAGTGTCTGTTTTGGCGGTTTTGCGACCGGTAACCACAGCATTTTCACCGGTTTTTACCGCAACTCCGGCAGGCCCTGCCTTTACCAGCGCGACAGTTACGTTGTCCGGTGCGCCATTTTCGAGCGCCCGGTCGATCAGATTATCAACAGTTTGCTGCAGGCCTTTGCCCTTGCGCAGCTCATTTTCGATCACCGCTTCTTCGACATATCCGCAAAGTCCGTCCGAACAGAGCAGGAAAATATCGCCTTCCTCGATGCTCAAGATTGCGGTGTCGATTTCCGGCATGGAATCCACGTCACCCAGCACGCGCATCAGCACAGATCGCCGCGGGTGTACTTTCGCTTCTTCCTCGGTGATTTGCCCGCTATCCACCAGTTTTTGCACAAAGGTGTGGTCGGTGGTTTCCTGCAGCAGGTCGCCGCCGGCAAAACGATACAGGCGCGAATCGCCAATGTGACAGACAGCGAGTTTGTCGCCAACGGTGATAAACCCGCTAAAGGTTGTGCCCATGCCCGAGAGTTCCGGCCGTTTAAACACGGTGTCGGAAAGGTGGGTGTTGGCGTCGAGCAGGCGTTCGCTCAGGGCCTGTGCAGCGTCTGCCGGGTCGTCAAATGTGCCGTCGATTTCCGCAACAAACCGGGTGACCAGGGCGCTGGCGACATCACCGCCGGCGTGCCCACCCATACCGTCAGCAACAAAAAATAGCCGCAACCCGGCATAACCCGAGTCTTGGTTGTTGCTGCGCACCATGCCGACGTGGCTGGCGATGGCGCTGGTAAATGTTAGGGTCACGGTTACGGCCTCAGTTCAAAGGTTGTGGTGCCGATGGTGACGGGCACAAACACGCTGAGCGGCGCGGTGCCGGTGAGCGGCCGGCCGTCGACTTTGGTGCCGTTAGTGCTGTCGAGGTCGGTGATGGTCCAACCGTTGCCTGTGCGTTGCAGTTTGGCATGGTGGGTGGAGGTGTATTCGTCGACGATAACGAGGCTTGAGTCGGAGGAGCGTCCGATGGTGAAGTAGTCTTCGTCGAGTTCGAGTTCGGTGCCGTTTGCGACGCCCGAGGTGATCACGAGTTTGCGGGCTGGTCCGGTGGATCCGGCGCTTGGCAGGCCGCCAAACAGGTCGTTTAGTTCGGTTTGGGCGGTTTGGTTTGCTGGTGAAGGACCGGTTTGTGCCGGGGTTACGACCGGGGCTGCAACGGGTGCTGCGGCAGGCATGATGTTGACCGCCGGGGTTTCGCCGGTGTCGCCCGGGCTGCGTTTCATTTTGCGTGCCGGAATGCCGAAGAGGTTGCTGCGTAGCGCGTACATGATGCTGAGGATGAAAATCCACAGCAGTGCGACGAATGCGAATCGCAGAATTAGGAACGTTAGTTCACTCATACGCCCTCCCAAAAACTTGGTGTGCCGCTCTGTTGCGGCTGTGCCTGTGCCGGCTGTGGCTGGTTGTGCGTTTGGCGCGGTGCAGCGTACTGCTGGCTGGCCCGCTGTGGGGCTGCTGCGGCTGCACTGTTGTCCGCCGGCACGAGTTTGAATTTTAGCGGGGTTTGGCCAATGTAGATCACGCTGCCGTCTTGCAGCGCCGCTTCGCGAAAACGCTGGCCGTTGATTTTTGAGCCGTTGGTGCTGTTTAGGTCGCGTGCGAGTGCCCGGCTGCCGTCCCAGATGATTTCGAGGTGTTGGCGGCTGGCTGCATTGTCGCCGATGTGGATGGTGCTGGCTCCGCCGCGGCCGATCATGTTTGCGCCGTGTTGCAGCGGGTGGCGTCGTCCTTCAATTTCGAGCACGGCTTGCCAGCGGGTGTTTGCGTCTGGTTTTTGTGATGTGACTTCGACGGTGCCGGTTGCGGCGCCCGGTTTTTCGCGCAGTTGCACGCTGATTGGGCCGAGCAGGGTGTATTCGTGTTCGCGCGCGTGTTCGCGCATGAGTTGTTCGAGTTCGTCGGTGAGTGTGGCGCCGAGGTGGTTTAGTCGTTCATAGTCGGCGCTGGCGAGTTGGACGATGAAAATGTTTGGGGCGAGGGTGCGGTCGCGGTCGAGCATGACTGCGCGGCTGTCGATTTCTCGCCGGAGTGCGGCTGTGATTTCTAGCGGTTGCACGCCGCTGCGGAAGGTGCGTGCGAAGGCACCGTTGACGGCGCGTTCGAGCCCGCGTTCGATGCTGCTGAGCAGTCCCACGGTGTGCTCCTTCCTGTGTTTTTTCGGGTTGCCGGCTGGTTTTGTGGCCGGTTTTGCCGTTTTATACTATCTATTTTTTCGCATTTTTCTGCAAATTTGCTTAGGTTGGTGCTTTTTTGCAGGTTTTCAGGGTTTGTTTAACCTTTTTATTTTAGCGAAACACGCTGAGTTTTGCGACTTGTGTGCTTTTTCGGTGCCGTTTTTGCGCGGTTTTCTGCTTGTTTTTCTAGTTTATTACCGGTTTTGATTTTATTTTTTGTTTTTACGGTTTATTTCTGATATAGTTATATAGTTGTCATAAATGATGTGGCGATCACGCGCGGGTGGCGGAATTGGTAGACGCGCTGGCTTCAGGTGCCAGTGCTCGCAAGGGCGTGGGGGTTCAAGTCCCCCCTCGCGCACGTGATAAAGGGGTTGCAGCTCAGGCTGCAGCCTCTTTTTGTTTTCCTGGCTTTAGCCCGTTTTCCTGCCCTGACCTGGGTTTTCGGCTCCGTGCTTGTTGGTTTTGTGTTTGTCAGGTTGTTTTGTGGTGGGCTTGTTAGGCTGGGAGTTCAGCAGTTTTGAAGCAAATTGTAAGGAGCTGATAGTTGTGAAAAATCGGTTTAGTTTAAGCGTGAAACTGTTTTGGGTCAGCGTGGTGCTGTGGATTTTGGCGGTTGCTGGCGAGTTTCTATATTATAAGGTGATTGTTGGCTCGCTTGCTTGCAAAACGAGCGTGGATTCTGTGTTTGGCGAGGCTGGTTGGAGCTGGCTGCCGCTCGGTCACACTTGCACCTGGAGTTTGCCGGGCGGTGGCACGGCAACTTCCTATCCGACTATGACGGTGATGTTGGTTCCGCTGATTTTGGCGCTTTGGGGTTTGTCGCTGCTGGTTGCGCGCGGTCGCAAGCGCGACGATATTTAACCGGCTTGTTTATCTAAGTAAAAAACTGCGGGCGTCTCGGTAATTCCGGGGCGCTCGTTTTTTGTTTTTATGAGTAGGAAACGCCGGTGTGATCTGGGGTTTTGTTTCGTTTTTGGGTTGGGACCATATTTTTCGTTGCTGCTGTCTGATTGGATAAAAATATGAAAAATACGCAACTGATTTTGGATAAAAGCGAGCCGGGCAGGCGGGCGAGTTTCTGCAAAAGTTGAGCCTGCTTGACTCAAGTTTGATTTTGTCGTAAACTTGAGTTATAAGCACTCAAGTTTTGGAATAAGTTTAGAAAAATCCCAGATCAGAGCGCATTTTATAAAATTAGCAACCGAAAGGGGCAGCAATGCAACCACAAAACCCAAACCAGAGCGGCGGGGCAGACCAGCCAAGTGCCCTCGAAACCTATGGCACGAACCTGACCGAGATTGCCAAAAGCGGCAAACTCGACCCGGTCATCGGCCGCGACAGCGAAATTAGGCGACTCAGCCAGGTGCTCACCCGACGTACCAAAAACAACCCCGTGCTCATCGGGGCGCCCGGCGTGGGCAAAACCGCCGTGGTCGAAGGGCTGGCGCAGCGCATAGTTTCCGGAGACGTCGCCGAAACCCTGCGCGACAAGCAGCTTATTTCCCTCGATATTAGTGCGCTCGTGGCCGGGGCGAAATATCGCGGCGAATTTGAAGAAAGAATGCAGGCGGTGCTCGCCGAAATCAAAGCCGCAGACGGGCAAATCATTACATTTATTGACGAATTGCACACCCTGATGGGGGCGGGCGGCGGCGAGTCGAGTGTGGCCGCGAGCCAAATGCTCAAGCCAATGCTTGCGCGCGGCGAGCTGCGACTGATCGGCGCGACAACGCTTGACGAATACCGCGAATACATTGAAAAAGATGCGGCGCTGGAGAGGCGATTCCAGCAGGTGCTTGTCGATGAACCGAGCGTGGAAGACACCGTCGCGATTTTGCGCGGGTTAAAAGAACGGTATGAGGCGCACCACAAAGTAACGATTGCGGACAGTGCGCTGATTGCGGCCGCGCAAATGTCGCACCGCTACATTCCCGCGCGTCAGCTGCCAGACAAGGCGATCGACCTGATTGATGAGGCGGCCAGTCGCCTGCGCATGGAGATTGACAGTGCACCGCTCGAAATTGACGAAAAAAGGCGTGCCGTCGACCGGCTAAAAATCGAAGAACTTGCGCTGCAAAAAGAAAAAGACGCTGCAAGCAAAGAGCGACTGGCGAAATTGCGCGAAACATTGGCCGAAAAACAGGCCGAACTTGCCGAGCTCGAAGAGCGGTGGCAAAAGGAGCGCGACAGCCTCAACCGGGTGGGACAGTTGCGATCCCGGCTTGACGAGGCGCGCTCTGCGGCTGAACGTGCCCAGCGCGAGGGCAACCTTGAACAGGCCTCCAAACTGCTCTATAAAGAGATCCCGGAAATTGAAAAAGAGCTGGCCGCGGCAGAAAACAGTGCTGGCGGGGCCGGTGCGAGCGGAGCTGAAGGTGCGGGCGAGAGCGACGAAACCTCGCGCATGGTCAACGAGCGCGTCACCGCAAGCGATATTGCCGAAGTGGTGGCCGCCTGGACTGGCGTGCCAGTCGGGCGCTTGATGCAGGGCGAAAGTGAACGCTTGCTGCACCTGGAAAAAGAGCTTGGCAGCCGCATTATCGGGCAAAAAAGCGCGGTTAGTGCCGTGGCAGATGCGGTACGCCGGGCGCGGGCGGGCATTTCCGACCCAAACAAACCAACCGGATCCTTCCTGTTTTTGGGGCCGACGGGTGTGGGCAAAACCGAACTTGCCAAAGCACTCGCTGAATTCCTGTTTGATGACGAACGTGCGCTCGTGCGCATAGATATGAGCGAATACGGCGAAAAACACAGTGTTTCTCGGCTGGTCGGGGCGCCTCCCGGATACATCGGCTATGAAAGCGGTGGGCAGCTGACCGAGGCGGTGCGGCGACGGCCGTATTCGGTGGTGCTGCTAGACGAGGTGGAAAAAGCGCATCCGGAAGTGTTTGACGTGCTTTTGCAGGTGCTCGACGACGGGCGACTCACCGACGGACAGGGGCGCACGGTTGATTTCCGCAACGTGATCCTGATATTGACCTCCAACCTCGGCAGTCAATTCTTGATTGACGAAAATCTGGACGAAAAAGCGCGCGAAACCGCAGTTTTTGAGGCTGTGCGGCGAGCATTCCGGCCGGAGTTTTTGAACCGACTTGACGAACAGGTGATTTTTGACCGGCTGAGCGAGAGCGAACTGGGACAGATCGTGGAACTGACCGTGGCACGTCTGCAAGAACGCCTGGCCGAGCGACGCTTGCGGCTGGAAGTGAGTGCGGAAGCTGGGCAGTGGCTGGCCGAGCGCGGCTACGACCCGGCATACGGGGCACGGCCACTGCGCAGGCTGGTGCAGCGCGAGGTGGAAGACCGCCTCGCTCGCGCCCTGCTCGACGGTTCCCTGCGTGACGGCGCCGCGGTGCGGGTGGTGCTGAATGTGGCAGGTGATGGGCTGGAGCTTGAGCCAGCTGAGGCTTAATCCAACCGGGTTCCGGGCAGTGTTTCACGTGAAACCTGCCCGGAACCGTGCTAGGTGAGGGGGTGCGAAGTTCGCAAATTGCAGCGCGATTCAGTTTCGTAATACAATAGTGATATGCGGAAAAGGATAGTAAACGGGCAAGAAATTAGTGACGAGCAAGTACAGCGCTGGGCTGATGAGGCTGAGCGTGGCTATGATGTTGATCATTTGCAAAAAATATGGGGCAGACCGTTACGTGCGGAAACAGCATCACGGGTTGTGCCTACGCGATTTTCAGATGCAGAGCTCGCGGGACTTATGGCGCGCGCCGAACGTGAAGGACTAAACCGCTCAGCAGCGATTCGCGCCGCAGTTAACGCCTGGGCGCACGCTTGATAGTCGCACCTTCTGCACGTAAACACGGCATCAGTGATGCAGACGCAATTGCTGCTGCAAAGGCGGCATTTGTGAGCGGCCCGCTCGATACTGAAAATCCACAACGAGAGTTGCGTCTGGGGCTCGACACAGCCGGCAGGCTGCTAGAAATTGTTGTTTTGTTGTGGGACGACGGCGAGATTGAAATTATCCACGCTATGAAGGCACGCGCTCATTATCGGCGGCTAATTCGTTAGCTAAATCCCAAAATTTTGTGATTTTAGGTGAGGGGGATTTCGATGAGTTCGGGGGCAGAGACCGGGGCCGTGAGGGTGGCTTCGAGCTCGGCGCGGGTAGAGATTTTGCGGTAATTCCAGCCGTAAGTGGCGGCAAGAGAGGCAATATCGACACGGTGCGGAGTGGTGACCACGCGGTTAAAAGCATCAGGCTCCGCAACTTGCGCCACTTCTAAACCGTCGAAAATAGTGCCGCCGCAGTCGTTGCCCACAAAAATCTGAATGCGTGGTTGTGGTTCACCCGGAGTAAACGCAAGCGAACCAGCGTCATGCAAAAGCGCCAAATCGCCCACCAAAACCCGGGTCACACCCGCGGCAAGACGCGGCTCGTCGCCGGACTGCGCTGCTGCGGCCACACCAAGTGCGGTTGCCACAGTGCCATCAATCCCAGCCAAACCGCGATTTGCGTGCACCCGCACAGGGCGCGGCGCAGCCACACTATCGAGCACGCGTACCAGCCGCGACGCGGCCACCACCAGGCGATCGTGCGGCCAACACGCCTGCCACACGGCCTCCGCCAAAAGCTCACGAGTAATCGGAGTGCGCTTTGCGGCGAGCTCCTCTCGCGCATACTCGTTCAACTCGCGATAGCCGGTTTGTCGCGCTTTTGCCAGGTCCGGGGCATGTGCGGTGGAGCGCTCGGCCAGCAGTGCGCGATCCGCTTGGCGCCACATTGCCAGCCAGCGACGATTTGCGTCCGGGTTTGCGTCAGCGGCAAGCTGCACGGCCTGAAAAACTGCGGCCGTGCCGTGTGGATTATATGCGGGTGCAGGATGCTCTGTCGTGCCCGGGTGCGGGTCGATCACAACGGTTTCAATGTGCGAGGCAGCTAAAAGTGCGCTGATTTCACGGCTTAAAGTCGGGTGACCAAAAACTAAAACTCGCTCAATCAGTTGCACAGTTTCAGGCTCGGCCAGCAGCGTTTTATAGCAGGCAATAGCCTCCGGGCCGAAGCGCACCCCGCTGACCACCTCCGCTAAAAGCGGCAAATTTGTCGCCGCGGCAAGTTCTGTTGTAGCCTGAGGAGCGCCACTCCCGGCAAAAATAACGGTGCGCTTATTAGTATCTAAAGTATATATTTTATCGGTAGGCGCAGTGCTTATTTGCTTGCCTGATTTTTGTGCTTGAAATCCAGTATTACTACAAAATTCGCGCATTTTTGGCACGGAGCCTGGAAAGAAAATATCTGTGTCTAAAGTAGTTTCTTGCGAGATAAGGTTTGCAGGAATAGCGCCTGTTTCCTGTTTTGCATGGAAAATATCGATTTCACGGTTTGCTCTTGCCAGTTTTTCGGATAATTCCAAATCTGGCATATAGTATGATTTATCTGGCAAACACAGCATTTTTGTGGCGAGTGGATCGCGCAAGCGCAAATTTATCTGCACCGGCCCAGCAGGTCTACCAAATGTTTCACCGAGAGACGAAAACCAGGTATTTTGCGCAATTTCAGCAAACCTTAATTGTCTACTTTGTAGATTATTTACCGTTATGCCGCCCAACGCAAAATCAGGCTGCGATACACGCTCCAAACTATCCCGCGACACAAGAGACGGCACATCAAAATCGAGCGATTCCCGCACAAAACCGCCAAAAATGCTTTGCTGAGCGAGCGTCTGATTAGCGCGCTTGCCATGCAACTCAGGCGGCCGATCCGCGGTCAAAAGCAGCAACGGCACCCGAGCCGCATCCGCTTCAACAACAGCCGGCAACAGATTGGCGACCGCACTGCCGCTCGTGGTTAAAACGGCAGCAGGAACGCCGGTTTCCCGGGCCAAACCCAGCGCAAAAAATGCCGCACTGCGCTCATCAACCCGCACATGCAAGCGCAAAATATCGGCAGATTCGAGCGCCGCCGCCTCGAGTGCAAACGCCTGCGAACGCGACCCCGGACACAGCACCAAATCGCGCAGACCGCACCGCACCAGCTGCAAAAGCAGGGCGCGCGCGGCGACACTTGCGCCAGAAATTTGGCCGTGCTTAGAAACGCTCATATTTACTATCGTATATCTTCACCGGCAAACAGGGCAGCGGCGGCGCGGAAGTCGGGCTTGCCGGAGGCAAGCCGCGGTAGCTCGGCAACTGTGCGCAGCGCGCACAGTTGGGCTGCCGCGCCGCAGGCGGCGCGGAGCGCGGTGTTGAGTGCGGCGAGCAAGTCGCCGCAGGCGGCAGCGGCAGGTTGAGCTGGCGCGACAGGTTGCTGGGAGTGCGCGTCTAGCTCTGCCACGCCAAATGTTTCACGTGAAACATCATCCGTCACCGGGCGGGCGCAGCCCGGCACGCCAGCGCTAGCAGCAGCTTCGACACCAGGGCTAACCTCGCCCACGCCCGCTGCCGCCACACCGCGCTCCGCGCCCTCCTGCGGCACGACTACCAGCGCCGCCCGCTGCCCCCATTCCACACTGCTCAAAGCAACCGCAACACACTCGGCCACCCGGCCATCGGCCAACGCAACCCGTTCAATCTCATCAAGCGAAACATTCACCCCGCCCGAAATAAACACGCGATCCAGCCGCCCGGTCACCTGCAACATGCCGCCCAGCAAACTCCCGCTATCGCCCGTGCGATACCAGCGCCGCGCCACTCCACGCCTGTCCGTCTCCACAAAAAATCGCGCCCGCGTGCCGGTCTCATCGCCCACATATCCCAGCGCCAAATTACTCCCGGCCAGCTGTACCTCACCATCGCGCACCCGCACCAGCGTATCGCCAATCTCCACACCGTCATAAACGCACCCGCCAGCCGTCTCGGTGCTGCCATAAGTGCGCACCACGTTCAGTCCCAGCTCATGCGCCCGCTGCCGCACCTCAAGCGCAACCGCTCCGCCACCCACCAAAATCGCCGCAAAGCCGCGACACGTCCCAAGCGCCGCCGCATCACGCTCGCACGCCTCCAAAAGCCGCTGCAACTGCACCGGCACCAGCGACACATATCGCCGCTCGTGCGTCATCTGCTCCGCCGCCGCCAAAATCGCCTCAGCACTCCCGTCCGCAGCAAAAATCGGCCTGGTTTCGGCCACAATACTGCGCACCAGCATGCCCAGCCCCGAAATCAGATGCGTTGGTAGCGCAACCAGCCACTGCCCGTCACCGCCCAGCGCCTCGTGACTCGCCCGCGCGTTTGCCAGCAGCGCCGCAGCACTCAAAGCTACATCTTTTGGCACCCCGGTCGAGCCGGAAGTTCGCACCACAACGGCCGCTTCAGCCCCGATCTCGCGAGGTTTGCCAGCTGCAACCCCGGGCCCAAGCGGCAAAACCGCATCACCACCCTGCAAAGCGCTCCGCAGCGCGGTCAAAAGCCAAGCGCGATCATCAGCTGGAATCTCGACAAATCGGTGAGTTGCTCCACTCATCAAATCCCCTAAAAATGGTAAGGAAACGCCGACCAGTCCGGCTCGCGCTTCTGCAAAAAGCTGTCGCGCCCCTCCACCGCCTCGTCTGTGCCATAAGCCAGCCGGGTCGCCTCCCCGGCAAAAATCTGCTGCCCGACAATCCCGTCGTCCACCGCATTAAACGCATATTTCAGCATGCGGATCGCGGTCGGCGACTTGCCCAAAATCGTACGCGCCCAGGCAATCCCGGTCGCCTCCAGCTCGGCATGCGGCACCACCCGGTTCACCACACCCATTTCATAGGCCCGCTGCGCATCATATTCTTCCGCCAAAAAGAACACCTCGCGCGCAAACTTTTGCCCGATCTGCCGCGCAAAATACGCCGACCCATAACCGGCATCAAACGACCCGACATCGGCGTCTGTTTGCTTAAATTTCGCGTGCTCGGCACTGGCGATGGTCAGATCGCACACAACGTTGAGCGAGTGCCCGCCACCGGCCGCCCAGCCCGGCACCAGCGCGATCACAACTTTTGGCATAAACCGGATCAGCCGCTGCACTTCGAGAATGTGCAGTCGCCCAGCCCTGGCCGCATCAATCCCGCTCGCATCGTCAGTTTCGGCATATTTGTAGCCGTCTTTGCCGCGAATTCGCTGGTCGCCACCGCTGCAAAAAGCCCAGCCGCCGTCGCGCGGGCTCGGACCGTTTCCGGTGAGCAAAACCACGCCAACTCGCGGATTTGTGCGCACCCGTTCCAGCGCATCAAACAGCTCATCTACGGTTTGCGGGCGAAACGCGTTGCGCACTTCCGGCCGGTTAAACGCGATGCGCGCGATCTGCCCGTCGAGGCTCAAATGCGCGGTAACGTCGCGATATTGCTCGGCTCCCGGGGCGGTTTGCCACACGCTCGGGTCAAAAATTTCGCTCACTTGCGCGGCCGCGTGTTCGCTATTTTGCGGGTTAGCAGGCTGGCTTTGCGGTTGGCTCTGCACCTGCCTGCCGCCCCGCCCGCTATTGTGTCCGGCTTCGTGCGCGGCCGCGTGCTCGCTCGTGTGCTGGGTTGCGCCGTCTGTCATACTCCCATTTTACCGCTTTTTGCCTAAATTTAGCCCGATTTCTCCCGCTCCTGTCCCGGTTCCGCCGCATTCCGCCTTTCTGCGCGCTACTTTTATTATTTTTGTGGAAAATTCGTGTGCTGCAAAATTCGCGGCACATACTTCCGCCACGCACAGCTTGCCCCTTCCTAGCGTCTTCCCGCTTGGTGAGCGAAGTGCCCGTTTTTCGCCAGCCTAAAACAAAATAGTGCGCACACCCTATCCGAGCATGCGCACTATTTTGCTAGTTTAGCGGTTTATTATTTTTCGCTCACTTTGCGGCGACGAGCCAGCAGCATTACAGCACCTGCCAGCACTAGCACTGCAGCGCCAGCCAGCGGCAGGGTTGCAGCTTCAGCACCGGTGTTAGCCAGTTTTTTATCGTCTTTAGCTTTCTTGTCATCAGCCTTCTTATCGTCTTTCTTCTCATCCTTCACAGGCTGAGTTGGATTCACAGGCTGAGTAATAACCGTCTGCGCCTTCTTCTTCACGATTACGGTCGTGGTAACGTTCAGGATCTTACCGTCAACAGTCACAGTGCCGTTCACAGCAAACGAATCCTTAGACCCGTCATACTCAGAAGCAGCAACCGCAACCCAGGCAACAGCCGCTTCTTTAACTGTGCCGTCGCTCAGCTTCACGCTTGCAGTCTTAGGCAAGGCTGGAGCCATGCCCTGCTCAGTGGCCACATTGGCAACGGTCGCGCTCACAGGAGTAGGCGCAGAAGGAGCAGTAGCAGTCGCAGCGCCACAGTCCACAGCTACGATCACACCGTTAGCAGGGGTCACCAGCGCACCGAAGTTGTTGCTCACAGTGATAGGGAAGTTCTGCTTACCGCTCTTTCCTGCACAAACATCCGCAACCTTCAGCGACAGCGAAGCCTGGCCAGCGCCGTCAGTGGTGATAATCGATTTCTCGTTGTTAGCGTTTTTCTCTTCCAACGAGTTGTTTACCTTCTCGGTACTAGTAGCAGCACCCAGAACCACGGTCGCATCAGTAGCCTTTCCAGGCCCCTCGGTGAAAGACAGGCCACGCAGTGCAACATTAACAGAATCGCCCTCCTTAACCGCGGTCACGCCCACGGAGCGCTTCAGCACAGATGGCGCAATGCCGTTCTTCTGTGCGCCCAGGTACTTCGCGAATGCGTCGCGGTCAAGAGTACTGTTAGTCTCAATCTTCTTACCTTTGAAAGCATCGAATGAGTCGCCACCGTTCAGCAGGAAGGTTACAGAACCAACGGTGTAGTTCTTTGCAGGGTCAATCGGCTTGCCGTTCACCAGAATCGAGGTCACGCGGTCGCCGGCATCACGCGCTGGATCGTAAGTGTAGCGCACGTTGTCTGAAACGCCAAGCTTCAGCATCGGGCGTGAGTTCTGGCTGCTCAGGTTGGTCTTCCACTGCTGCTCCAGCGCCTTTTTGAACTCCGCGCCAGTCAAGGTGATGTAGCCGAGATCGTTACCGAACGGCATCACATTGAACGCCTGCTTGTAGGTAATATTGCCATCAGTCGGCGCAAGATCGTCACGGATACCACCGGCGTTGATGATGCCGATATCAACAGGTTTACCTGCCTTGTCGGTGATTGATGCTTTGAAAGAGTCAGCGATCAGGTTACTCAAGGTTGATTCGGTACCACGGTTTGAGCCCGGACCAGCAACATTGTGAATACCGCGTGCGAAGCCCGCTTTGTAGCCGCTCGCCACTGGCTTGTCACCCTCAACCTTTGCGTCAGCCTTTGCTTTGTCAACAATCTTCTGCACCTCGGCAGCAACAGGGTCTGCAGCAATCGCATCCTTATCACACGCCGCAGCAATGTCTCTTGCAGTAGTCAGCAGCGCCTTAGACTCAACAATTTTCTTAGTGGTTTTGTTGAACTTGATCTGCAGGTTTGCGAGGTTATCGGTGTATGAACCGGACGCAATACCGCTGATGCGGTTGCCATTCTCGCCAGCGTTGAATGCGTAAGGCACGTGGGTGTCGCCGCCCATCAGACCGTCAACGTGCTCACCCATCAGCGGCAGGTTGTTCTTCACGTCGTCATCGTACATTGCGATAACGATGTCAGCTTTTTTGCTTTCTTTGAGCTCTTTTGCCTTAGCGTTGATTGCTTTTACGCCATCGTGGAATGTCATACCATTGGTAGCACCCGGGTCGAGCTTGAATGGCACGTCACTTGCGATACCGCTAACGTATGCAACCTTAACGCCCGCGATTTCTTTGATAATCACGGCCTCGTCGGTGTTGCTCTTGAGCACGTCATCGAGCGAACCAGTCACGTTGATTGCGCGGTATGGGAACTCGATCTTCTCAAACTTTACGTCCTTGCCCTCAACCTTTGCGGTGCCGCCGGTTGCGCGAGCGCGCAGGGCTTCCTGGCCTAGATCAAGCTCATGGTTTCCGAGGGTTGAAGACAGTGGCTTCAGCTTGTTCAGAGCTGCAATGGTCGGGTTATCGTAGAGGATACCAGTCTCGAAAGGTGATGCACCAATGTTGTCGCCCAGCAAGGTGAATGAGGTGTTCGGGTTCTCAACCTTTTTCTTGTTCAGGTAACAAGCTATAGCAGGCAGACCAGCCTCGGTTATACCTTTTGCAGAGTCTGCTTTCTGCGCAATGTGCCCGTGCACATCGGTCAGGTTGTACAGGTCTAGTGTGACAATGTCGTCTGCGTTTTGCGCGTAAGCTGCGCTTTGTGCGGTGAACGCCGATGCGACTAGCGCGACTCCGGCTACTGCAGCCATGCTGCGACGGGCAAATGATGATTTTTTGTGCACTGGGTCTCCTTAGAAAAGTTAGGTTGCCTTTCCAGCTTAATTCGTCAAGGTTAACAGTAGGAAAACTCTTCTTTACTTTTTTGTTAACTTTTCAGTATAAAGAAAATTTAGATTCGCGTTGCCTCTTTTATTGCTTAAGAACCTCTAAAATTGCTTTATCTAATTTGCAAAAATTAGTAAAATGCTAGTTTTTATGCAGGAGGCGAGGCAGGTTAACATAGAGGACGACGACTGCGAAGCCGGCGACCAGGAGGACCGCCTGGCCCAAAAGCGATGGCCACAGGTAGCTGGCCAGGCCGAGCAGCGAGGCGAAAAGCGTAAAACCGGCCATGATCAGCGAAACCGCAAAATGACTGAAGCCGCTCTGCTGCAGACGCTGATAAACATGCTCTTTGTGCGGCTGCGACCACTTCTTGCCCTGGCGACGGCGCTTCAAAAGCGTCCACCCCACATCACCAAAATACACAACCGTCGGGCCAATCGCGGCCAGCGGCAAAACCCCCGCCAAAAGCGCGGCAAAACTCAGCGACACCACCGCTCCCCCGAGCAAATAGCTGCCGACATCGCCCAAAAACCCGCGTCCGGCCAAATTCCAAGGCAAAAACCCGAAAAAAGCCAGCGCTAAAAGTGCCCCGGCCAGGCTCAACCAAACATGACCCGCCAAAAACCCGGCCGCAATAAAAGCCAACCCGGCGACAATGCCGTGCAGGGCGCTCATGCCGTTGAGTCCGTCCATAAAATTGGCCACATTTACATAGCTGGAAATGAAAAATATGCCAAAAACCACCCAGAGCGCCAGCTGCCAAACCGCGAGACCCGCACCAAAATGGCTCAAAACCTGCCACAAAACCAAGCCAGCAAACGCCAACTGCGCCACAGAACGCGCCACCACGCTCAAACCGCGCAAATCCTCAAAAGCCCCGATCAGAGCCGCAAAATTAAACGCCGCAAACAGCCCCCAAGCAAGCGGCCGCACCTCCGGGGCGAGAGGTCCGCCCAGCAGCAAAACCAGCCAGCCGGCGGCAAGAGCCAGCCATACGCCCAGCCCCAGCCCGCGCACCACCGCACCGGCGTGCGACGAGCGCTCATTTGCCACATCGTAGGCGCCACGCGCGATCAAAATCGGCCGCAAAACCAGCGGCACCAGCAAGCTGGCCACCAGCGTCACCGCCAAAGCTGCAAAAATCTGCAAAACAGGCATCAAAACTCCTTAACTAAACGCATAACGGGGATAAAACGGGCAAGGGCGGGCACGAATCCGGCCAAAATCGCTCGCAAACTAGCTCGTAATCTGTCCTGCAACTCGCCAAAACCGCAATTTACCAAACCTGCCATGCCAGCGCCATCAAACCCGGCCAATTCGAAAACCCCGCCGAAACCAGCCTATTCGCCCGCCACCGGCGCCACCCCGGTCGCGATCTTAATCGGCACAGTCGCCGTGGTCACAGCCTCCTGCGGGCTCGGCGACAACTCCAACCGCTCAAACCAGCCGGCATAATCCAACCGCTCCGGACTAATCGCGGCAACACTCGCGTGCGAAATTTTGCGATGAAACGGCCGCTCGTCCGACTCGTCGTCGCCGATCAGCTCCTCATGCAGTTTTTCGCCCTGCCGCAATCCTGTGTAAACGATCTCGATCTGTTTGCCAGACTGGGCGATCATGCGCTTGGCGATGTCCACGATGCGCACCGGCTCGCCCATGTCCAAAATCAGCACCTCGCCCGGCCGGCCGATACCGCCCGCCTGTATCACCAGCTGGCAAGCCTCCGGAATCGTCATAAAAAAGCGGGTTACGTCCGGGTGGGTGATCGTGATAGGCCCGCCCTGCTCGATCAACTGCACAAAAGTCGGCAGCATCGAGCCGCGGCTGCCGATCACGTTACCGAACCGCACCGAAAGGTAGCGTCCGCCGGTCTGCTGGGCAAAAAACGCGGTCAGTTTTTCGGCCACCCGCTTCGAATGACCCAGCACGCTGGTCGGGTTCGCGGCCTTATCGGTGGAAATATTCACAAAAGTTTCCACCCCGACTTTTTCGGCAGCTCGCAAAACGTTCAGAGTGCCCAGCACGTTCGTTTTCCAAGCCTCGTCCGGGTACTGCTCGAGCATCGGCAGGTGTTTGAGTGCGGCAGCGTGGAAAACCACCTCTGGCCGGCGCTCGGCAAAAATTGTGTGCAGTGATTCCGGGTCGCGAATATCGGCGAGGATCACCTCTTTGCTATCAAGCAAGCCGTTGCCGCGGATCGAAATCTGGGTTTGCTGCAGTGCGGTTTCGTCGCGGTCCAGCAGCATAATTTCGGCCAGGCCAAACTGCATCAGTTGCCGGCAGAGTTCCGAACCGATCGAGCCGCCCGCGCCCGTGACCAAAACGCGTTTGCCGGTCAGGTAAGTAGCGATCGACTCGTTTTCAAGCCGCACCGGATGGCGGCCGATCAAATCTTCAATCGAAATTTCGCGTACGTCAGAAATCGCGCTGGTGCCGGAAAGAATGCGGTCAAGCGGCGGCATCACCAAAACGCTCAAGCCAGCCCGGTCGGCAAGTTCGCTCACCCGCCGTAGCAGGGATGCGTCCGCGTCGCCGATACACACAATCAGGCGGCTCGCGCGCGTCTTTGCCGCAACTTCAGCCAGGTCGCTCAAGCTGCCCAAAACTCGCACCCCGCGCACATCAACGTTACGTTTCGCAGGATTGTCGTCGAGGAAACCAACCGGCACAAGCCCGGCGGCCTGGTCTGTGAGCAGGCGGCGAGCCGTAACCGTGCCCGCATAACCGGCCCCATAAAGCAGCACGCGAGAAGCGGCGGCGCCCGGTTTTAGTTTACGTTCCTTGCGCAGCCGCACCAGATAGCGAGCCAGCCCCATTTCGGTAAACGCGATCGCGCCCGCCATCACCGGCACCGTGCGCGGAATACCATAGCCGTAACCGACCGTAAAAATAAAAGCGGCCGCCGGCACCGTGACGCAAATCGCGCACAACAGCAGCGCCCGTACCTCTTCAAAACTGCCGATCGCATAGCGCGCCCGGTACAGCCAGGTGAGCCACCCGAAAACAATCTGCAACCCCCCGACACCGGCAATCAGCAGCAGGGTGTGCGGCACATGAATCTGGTCTGCGTCGAAATCAAAGCGCAACAGCAGCGCCATAAAAATCGCTGCCGCCCACGCAAAAATGTCGAGCACCGGCAATAGGCCGGGGGTTGTTTTCTCCGCACTCATGCTCTCAATTTTACCCTTTTTGGCTGATTTTTTGCCTGTTCCGCCCGATGTTTTTGCTTTTGAATGCTAGTTTAATTGTGTATTACGGTCGGCTACAAAGCTTTTTGAACAATTAAAAGCGGCGAAAATTTGTGGCGCTGAGGTCGGGCTTCAAAACAAACCGGGCATGCAGAAAGCCCCGGCGCGCACGCCGGGGCTTCCCGTTGAGTTGTTAGACCGTAACGGCCCTCAAATTTCTAGTGAAATTATGCGAGGATCTTGGTTACGGTACCAGCGCCCACGGTGCGGCCACCCTCACGGATAGCGAAGCCGAGGCCCTCTTCCATAGCGATCGGCTGGATCAGCTCAACGGTCATGTCGGTGGTGTCACCCGGCATAACCATTTCGGTGCCTTCTGGCAGGCTGATAACACCGGTCACGTCAGTGGTACGGAAGTAGAACTGTGGACGGTAGTTGGTGAAGAATGGGTTGTGACGGCCACCCTCTTCCTTCTTCAGGATGTATGCGGTGCCTTCGAAGTTGGTGTGAGGGGTGATAGAACCTGGCTTCACAACAACCTGGCCGCGCTCTACATCTTCACGCTTGGTACCGCGCAGCAGCAGACCACAGTTCTCGCCAGCCCATGCTTCGTCGAGCTGCTTGTGGAACATCTCGATACCGGTAACGGTGGTCTTCTGGGTCTCGCGGATACCCACGATTTCAACCTCAGAGTTGATTGCCAGGGTGCCACGCTCTGCACGGCCGGTAACCACGGTACCACGACCGGTGATGGTGAACACGTCCTCGATTGGCATCAAGAATGGCTTGTCTTTGTCACGTACTGGGTCTGGAATAGACTCGTCAACAGCGTTCATCAGGTCAACGATAGCATCGCTCCACTTCTCGTCGCCTTCAAGCGCCTGGAAGCCAGATACGCGGATAACTGGTGCGTTGTCGCCGTCGAAGCCGTGCTTTGAAAGCTCTTCACGAACTTCCATCTCAACCAGCTCGAGCATTTCTTCGTCGTCTACCATGTCACACTTGTTCAGTGCAACCATCAGGTAAGGCACACCAACCTGCTTTGCCAGCAGGATGTGCTCTTTCGACTGAGCCATCAGACCGTCGGTTGCTGCTACCACGAGGATAGCGCCGTCCATCTGAGCCGCACCGGTGATCATGTTCTTGATGTAGTCGGCGTGACCTGGCGCGTCAACGTGAGCGTAGTGACGCTTCTCGGTCTCGTACTCAACGTGCGAGATGTTGATGGTAATACCGCGCTGGCGCTCTTCTGGTGCAGAGTCGATGCTGCTGAAGTCACGCTGTACGTTGGTCTCTGATGGGAAACGCTCCGCCAGAACCTTCGAGATTGCCGCGGTAAGAGTGGTCTTACCGTGGTCAACGTGTCCGATAGTACCGATGTTTACGTGCGGTTTGGTCCGCTCAAACTTGGCCTTTGCCACTTAGTCCTCCTCAGGACGTCCTGTGCACGGGGTGGCCCGGCGACGGTTTTCGCCGGACCCCGATACAACACTTTGCTATTATTTTACAAGCATTTGCTGAAAGAATGCCAATGCCTGCGAAAAATGCGGCGTTTTGTGTGGGTAACTCAACGGCCGCACGGGCGTTTTTAGGCGCCCTGGGCTTTCTGAATGATCTCGTCTGAGACGTTCCGTGGAACCTCTGCATAGGAGTCAAACACCATCGAGAACACTGCGCGACCGCTGGTCTTCGACCGGAGGTCACCAATATACCCAAACATTTCTGAAAGTGGCACGAGCGAGCGCACTACCTTCACACCTGACGCGTCTTCCATTGACTGGATCTGACCACGACGGGAGTTCAAGTCACCGATTACGTCACCCATGTATTCTTCAGGGGTGCGCACCTCGACGGCCATAACTGGCTCGAGCAGCACTGGCTGTGCCATGCGGGCTGCCTCTTTGAACGCCATAGAACCGGCGATCTTAAAGGCCATTTCAGAAGAGTCAACGTCGTGGTACTGACCGTCGATCAGGGTTGCTTTTACGCCCACGACTGGGAAGCCGGCAAGGATACCGTACTGCATTGCGTCCTGGATACCCGCGTCTACTGACGGGATGTATTCGCGCGGCACGCGACCACCGGTTACCTTGTCTTCGAATGCGTAGATTTCGTCGCCTTCAACCTCAAGCGGCTCGATTGCGATCTGTACCTTCGCGAACTGACCAGAACCACCGGTCTGTTTCTTGTGGGTGTAGTCGTATTTTTCAACGGCACGACGGATGGTTTCGCGGTAGGCAACCTGTGGCTTACCTACGTTTGCCTCAACCTTGAATTCGCGCTTCATACGGTCCACGATGATGTCGAGGTGCAGCTCGCCCATACCCGCGATCACGGTCTGGCCGGTTTCTGCGTTCAGGCTGACGCGGAAGGTTGGGTCTTCTTCGGCCAGTTTCTGAATAGCGGTCGACATTTTTTCCTGGTCGCCCTTGGTTTTTGGCTCTACCGCAACCTCGATAACAGGCTCTGGGAAGGTCATCGATTCGAGCACTACCGGAGCTGCTGGGTCACAAAGGGTGTCACCGGTGGTGGTGTCTTTCAGACCGATTACCGCGTAGATGTTACCTGCGGTCAGCTCTTCTACCGGGTTTTCTTTGTTTGCGTGCATCTGGAAGATTTTACCGATGCGCTCTTTTTTGCTCTTGGTTGAGTTTACTACCTGGGCGCCGGTTGGGGCAGAACCCGAGTAAACGCGCACGTAGGTGAGACGACCGAAGAACGGGTGCACAGCAACTTTGAAGGCAAGTGCCGAGAATGGCTCGTCTGCAGATGGCTTGCGCGGAATGATCTTGCTTTCGTCAGATACGTCGTGTGCCTCGATTTCGCCGATGTCCAGCGGGTTTGGCAGGTAGTCCACTACGGCGTCGAGCATTGGCTGGATACCGCGGTTTTTGAACGCAGAACCACAGAATACCGGGAAGATTTCGTTCTTTACTACGAGTTTGCGAATACCGGCTTTGAGTTCTTCGATGCTGATTTCTTCGCCGTCAAAGAACTTTTCGATCAGGGCTTCGTCGCTTTCGGCAACTGCTTCTACCAGCTGTGCGCGGTATTCTTCAGCTTTTTCTTGCAGGTCTGCTGGAATGTCCTGGATTTCGTATGAGGCACCGAGGGTTACGTCACCCTTTGCGTCGCCCGGCCATA
>JAUNHM010000102.1:2658-4035 GCA_030523945.1 Microbacteriaceae bacterium | reverse complement strand
AAACCAGCCAAACCAAAACTTTGGGGCACTAACCTGGCGCGAAGAAAAACAAGGCGAAATTTTTAGGAAAGCCGCCGAGCAACTCCTCCAAAACAACCCACAAACCGCAACACCGCAGGCACGACCGGAGCGTGACGAGCAAGGCCGCAAAATGTCAACCTCATTCCGGCCACGCAGCGAACGTGCGAACATAATATATTCAGCAATACTGATCCTGGCAATCGCCGCAGTCGCCGCACTTTTTGCCATCGCAAAAATGGATAGCACCGCACCCGTCCAGTCTATTGTCGCATTCCTGATATCCGGCGCGTTTTTAGCCCTCGGCATATTCGTTTTCGCAGCCACCCGCAGCCACAGTCGCGCAATCGCCTGGGACAACAAGCACGGCGCAACGATGATACGCCACCTCGCCGCGCAAGCCCAGCAACAGGCCGACAAACCTGCGCAAAAATCAGAAACCGGCAAGCCGCAAAAGCTCCCGAGCCAACACATTAGCGGATTTGGCGCGCTGAGCAAAGCCGAAGAACAGCACGCAAAAGTCAAGCGGCTCGAAACCTTGCGCGCAAAAGGTGGACTGGTGCCGCCAGCCCGGCCGTTACAAGACGAACACGGTCGCAAAATGACGCCATCGTACCAGCCACGCGAAGAAATTGGCAACGTGATATTGGTCGGAAGCACGTTTTCTGTGATTGGAATCGGGCTTGCCATTGGCGCATTTTTGGTGCCGCGAGAGCCGGAAATTTTTACGATGGTGATCGGAGGCCTGTTTGCTGCTGGCGGAGTGCTGAACTTTGCTGCAATCGGCCAGTGTCGCAGAGCAATCGCATACGACAACAGGCACGATGCGACCGCACGACAGATGCCTGCCCCGCCATCCGAGCTAGAAAAAATGCAACCACACAAAGATACCTATTCTGGATAAAAAATGTACAACCAGCCACACACCAACCAGCCCCAGGTCGGATTCGGGGCACTCAGCCTAAAAGAAGAAAGCAGCGGGCACCTATATCAGGCAGCCTACGCCGCACACGCCGAAACCGCGGGAGAAATCCCCCCAGCCCGGCCAGCCCGTGACGAACGCGGCCGCAAAATGTCGCAATCATATCGACCACACTCCGAACGCGTGCGCCTGCTGATCCCAGCATTTTTGATACTAACATTTTCTGCGATCCTCACAGCCATCGCCATCATCACCCCAAACAAGCCGAAAAACGCCGGCGAATACGCTGCCATGATCGGCATGATTACTGTGCCGCTGGCAATCAGCATCACGCTCCTGCTAGTAGCGAAAGCAACCAGCCGCGCAATCGCCTGGGACAACCGGCACGGCGCACTGCTGCGAAAAATTGCTGCCCAGCTACCGCAGTCTGGCGCGTA
>JAUNHM010000102.1:0-2648 GCA_030523945.1 Microbacteriaceae bacterium | reverse complement strand
GGAAAACTGGCAAAACCAGGCCGCAAACCAGCCTTTCCCAGCCCCGGTGCGGTCGCAATATTACGTGCTAAACAACCCGGCAACCCGGCCACAAAACCTGCCGCAATACATTCCCGGCACCGGCGCGCTAAGCAAAACAGAAGAAAAACTCGACGAAGTGCACCGCTTTGAAACGCTGCGCGAAAACGGCAGCCTGGTGCCAGCGGCCAGACCAGACCGCGACGAACGCGGCCGCAAAATGTCGCCGTCATACCAGCCGCGCCAAGGTTTAACCGTGCAAACCATTTGTTTCTTCATCTGCGGCGTCTGGTTTATCGGGTTTACGCTGGTGGGCGGAATTGCAATTAAAGGCGACTGGAACACGATGTGCCTGGTTATCGGCAGTTTTCTGTCCGTAGCGTTTGTGATATACATGCTGCTAGAACTGGCCGGATTGCGACGCGCTATCGCATACGACGAAAGACACGGGGCCGCGGCGCGATTTATGCCCCCTGCGCCGACAGGGCTTGAGCAACTGAAGACCATTCCCTTGCCCACGCCTTGAGTTGGTGGCAGGTTGGTGCCGACTTGTTGGCGACCTGGTAGGACCGCGCCGCAGGTGTGGAGGTGTGCGGTTGTTGCCTAGGCAGTTGCCGGATTAGGCGGTTACCGAGCTGGTTTTTGCCTGGCTTGATTCTGCCGATCCAGGTTGCGAAACTTAGGTTTGCGAAGCTGGGTTTTGCTGAGCTGACTCATAAGCGACTTCCTGGGGAAAGTGTCGCGAACTATTGACGTAGACTGGGTTGCGAAAAAACGGGTGCTTGTGCGGATTATGCGGTTTTAGCCGCAAGCACGCGCTCGATGGCGGTTTTGGCGACCTGCTCCTGGATGCCCATGTCCAGCTCGGAGGTGAAACCGACGCAGGAGCAGTTGATTTCGCCGAGCACATAGGTGTCAGAGCCGTCCTCAGCGGTGTCGAGCATGAAGTCGGCCGTCCAAATCAGTGGAATATTATCGCCGCCGAGTTTCTCTGCAATCACCGGGCGAGCCTCTGCGAACATATCGATGAGATCCTGCCACTTTTCAGGGCTGTCATAGGTGTATTTCGCGCCAGAAAACAGGGTTGCCGAGAAATTATCGCCGCCCTCAGCTGGCTTCTTGTGCACCACAAAAATCGGGTGCTCGCCAACGAGCAGGATGCGGATCTCGCCCTCCACGATGCGCGGCATAAAGCGCATGTCGACGAGCATCCCGTTGTCGCCGACGATGTACTGGTTGCAGAACTCCATGAACTCGCCGAGCTGCCGCTCCTCGGTGTGGTTATCGACGGCTTCGGTACACTTCAGCATCGTGTCGAGGGGGAGCGCGGTGCCAGGCTCCACGCTTGCCGCCAGCTCCTTATCGCGCAGCTGCACGCGCCAAATGCCAGTGCCAGTCGACCCACGATTCTGCTTCAAAACGCGCTCACCGTAAGACAGGGAAGTCGGGAAAGTCTTGTGGAAAGTCTCGATGTCGTAATACGCGGCGGTGTCGGCAGGCACGAGATCGGTTTCGTTCAGCTTTACGAGCGCGTCCTTCGCTCCGTACGCCATCATCTCCTCTGGGGTTGACATGCCAATCAGGCCTGCCTCAGACAGGCGATCAAGCAGGTTAAAATACCCCTTTTCGCCGCCAGGAATCTTGCCCGGGTTCACGCGCGAAATATAGGCGTCGAAGTTCTGCGACACATGCTCAAAAGTCTCCTGCGCGGTGTCCGGATGATAAAAAACCACATCCGCATCCCAGCCGTGCGCGCGAATCGCCTCGATAATCGGCATCGTGTCGCGCCGATGCCCGTTCTCGCCCTTGTCAGATCCGCCCTCTACCTCGAATACCACGATTGCCTTGTGCATTTCGCCCTCCTGCTAGCGCTGAATTTGCCGGTTTGCCTGGTTTTACGCGATTATCGGACGCTTTAAAACGTAAGCAGCCACAAACTCGCGCGTTCATTCCAAATTCTACCTCCGCAAGCAGCCCAAAAACAGGGGCAAAAATCAAACTTTAGGTTAATTTTTAGTAACCAATCCGGCTGCCGGGCTGGTCTGCTCGCAGCCAATCCACTTTTCGGGCTACTCCCCCACTTTTCCAAACCCATTTCCGGGCCTGTCCATTATTTAACCAGGCACGTTTTCGAGCTGCTCCCTGCTTTCTTTCCCGCCTGCTTCCCCGACTTTCCGGACCAGCAACCAAGCCTGCTTCCGCTTCCCTAATTACATGAAACTCGCTCCGCTCTCGAAGCAAAACAAAAGGACGCCGCCGGCATGGTGACCAGCAGCGCCCTTCAAGCCGCACTAGAGGCTACGGTTTAGCGGCCCACTTCACGCGGCCGATGATCAGACCGATGACAATGCCCAAAATAAGCAGGAATGCGCCACCGACCACAAGCCCGGTGATGACGAGCGGATCACTGAGCAAAATACCACCCTTAGCGCCGTCTTCCGCGTTGTCGCCAGCAGTGCCGCCCTGCTGTGATTTCTTTGCGTCGTTTGCGCCCTGCTTGGTTTCGCCAGGCGCGCCGGTAGTGCCGGCCTTTAGCTTCTGCTGCTCGGCCTGCTTGTTTGCCGCCTGCTGCTGCTTTGCCTGCTGTACGGATTGCTGTACGGATGCCGCGGCTGCCTCCGAGTCGCCGC
>JAUNHM010000101.1 GCA_030523945.1 Microbacteriaceae bacterium | reverse complement strand
TACCTCACCAACCGCGGTATTAAAGACTGCAGCCGTGCAGCCATTTACTGCGGTCTTGTTCGCCAGTTGCGATGCGGTCCAGATCAGCTTCCATTTTTGCGGTGAAGTCGTATGATACCAGCTGGTTAAAGTGCTCTTCGAGCAGCCGCACCACGCTAAAAGCAATCCAGCTCGGCACCAGCGCCTGACCTTTTTTCACAACATAGCCGCGGTCCATAATTGTGGACATAATTGTGGCGTAGGTTGATGGCCGGCCGATCCCCAACTCTTCGAGCCGTTTGGTTAGGCTCGCTTCTGTATAGCGGGCTGGTGGCTGAGTACTGTGCTGTTTCGATTCTGGTTCGCTCGCCGCTACGGCTGCACCTGCGGCAAGTTGCGGCAGGCGGGTCTCGGTCCCTTTTTCGCGATCTCCTGCTTTTTGATCGTCTCGCCCTTCCTCATAAACGTGCAGGAAGCCTGGAAATGTGATGACGGTGCCGCTGACGGTAAATTCGAGTTCTGCCGGTTTGTTAGCAACTTCTGCTTTCCCACCGATTGTGAGCGTGTCTGTGGAACCTGTTGCATCTGCCATTTGACTAGCAACGGTACGCTTCCAGATCAGGTCATAGAGGCGCTTTTCGCCCATGCTCAAGCTGTCTGGCAGGCGCTCTGGGTGCACGAAATCTGCTCCAGCTGGCCTAATCGCTTCGTGAGCTTCTTGCGCACCTTTCGATTTGCTGGCGTAAATTCGCGCTTTTGCAGGCACTGAATCTGCGCCATAAAGCCCCGTTGCGGCTTTACGGGCGGCATTGATAGCCTGCTGCGAGAGGCTCGGCGAATCGGTACGCATATAGGTAATGTGCCCTTTTTCATACAGCGACTGGGCCACAGACATTGCCTGACGCGAACTTAAACCGAGTTTGCGAGAAGCTTCCTGCTGCAGAGTCGAGGTGGTAAACGGGGACGCAGGCCGGCGAGTGTATGGCTTGGTTTCGCGATTTATCACCCAGGCATTTTCATCCAGACTCGCAACAATATCTGCTGCTTCACCAGCCTGCAAAATATGTGCGTTTGCAGCTGCTCCGGTGGTTTTTAGGCGACCTGTGTCGTCAAAATCTTGCCCGGTAGCCACGCGCGCACCGTTAAGTTTTTGCAGACGCCCAGTAAAACCGCCTTCTTTGTTGGCGAATTTTGCGCTAATGCTCCAATAATCTGCGGCGATAAACGCCATCCGTTCGCGTTCGCGATCGACCACCAAACGGGTTGCGGCCGACTGGACTCGCCCGGCAGATAGTTTTGGCCCGATTTTACGCCACAATACCGGAGATACATCATAGCCGTAAAGCCGGTCAAGGATTCGCCTGGTTTCTTGCGCGTCTACCAGAGCCGCATCAATATCGCGAGTGTTATCGATCGCTTCCTGAATTGCGTCTTTGGTAATTTCGTGAAAAACCATGCGCCGCACAGGCACTTTAGGTTTCAACACTTCAAGCAGATGCCAAGCAATCGCTTCTCCTTCGCGGTCCTCATCGGTTGCGAGCCAGAGTTCGTCGGCACGTTTCAGCGCAGCTTTCAGTTCGCTAACAGTTTTTTTCTTATTGTCAGCAACAATATAGTATGGAGCAAACCCGTTGTCCACGTCCACCGCGAATTTCCCAAACGCACCAGATTTTAATTCTGCCGGCAGCTGCGCGGGTTCCGCGAGGTCGCGAATGTGCCCAACCGAAGCAACGACTTCATAATCGCTACCGAGATAGCCACTAATTGTGCGTGCTTTTGTCGGTGACTCTACAATCACTAGTTTTTTTACGCCTGACACGGAACTCCTTTTATGCTGCCAAGAAATTATGCAGTTATATGCAACTCTAACAAATCTACGGCACTCCTGCTCGAGCTTTTGCTGTTAAAATTCCAAAACGATGCTGTTTTTTTACAGTTACGACAGCTTCAAGCGCCTCTTCATCAAGCTCACAAGCCTGTATTTCCGCGCCATTTGACGCTGCAACAGCGTTTGCCACGGCACACGGCTCATTCTCAGGAATAAATCCTGCCAGCGAGTCTGCTGCGGCGAGCACCGCGCTATCTGCGGCTGCTTGCAGCGCTGCTTGTGCTTGCACTGCACCGCTAACCGCCAACACCGCAGTTCCTCCTATCAACAGCGCCGCACACATTCCCACCCCTACAGGCACGGACATCACAGCTCCTTTCTGGTCAGTTTACGATATGTTCGCATTTATTACTCCTATTCATCACTTTCGATCACAGCAGCGCATCCAAATCCGCGCAGTTGAATCCCCTGCAACGGGCCGATACCGGGAGCTGCCCGCAGCGTCACACACAGCAGATTGCCGCGCCGTTCTTCGGATTTGCCAGTTGTTGCAGGTAGTGCGCTCATGCGCTGTTCAGCTGCAGCGTTGTCACCCCGCGCACTCAGACGTGCAATTTCTCCAGCAGCGGAAACTAAAGTAACTTGATGCGAACCTAATATAAGAGCGCCAAGCAAAAGCGCCAAAACTCCCATAACCGCCGTCAAAATAAGCGCAAACTCTGCACTTAAAGCGCCGCGCTCGTCACCACACTCACGCACTCTGCCACGTACCTGCGCCACCCACAAGGGTAGGCGCCGCCACGGGCGGTTTGCACGGTGTAAAACCGCTACAAACCACCCGCGCACAACACACAGCAGGGCGTTCAAACTACTGATTAGCACTCTGCAGCGCATTTCGCACCAGTTCAGTCAGCATATTTTGCACTTCGCCTCCGCGCATAATCACTACCAGCAGCCCGGCGAAAGCCACAGCGGCCATGATCACAATCGCGTATTCAGCGGTTACCGCGCCTTTTTCGTCGCGGTGCGCCGCAACCAGTTGCCGCAGCAACGCTTCTTTGCCGCGTTTGTGTAGACTACGCACCCCCTGGATGCAACCGCGAAAACCCCGCCCAGTGCCCTGCTTTTTGCCGTTGTCTTGCAATACTTCTAGCATGCGCTGGTTACGTTCAACTAGTTCAGGCGGAGGCGGACCGGCCACAAATTGAACTTCAAAAACTTCGCCGTCAAGCTCGATTTTTTCGGTTTCGCGCTTGTATCCGCCTTCTTTAACATATGCATCAATAAATTTTTGATCGTCCAGTGCCTCGCCCTGCGGCACCAATTTTGCTGCTTTTTCGACAATCTCCGCAGAGCCGCACTCGCAACTCGCATAGCTGTCTTTGCCTGGCCTGTTATCTGATTTAGGCAGTTCAACATAACAGTTCTCAACGGTTTTTGCATAGCCTGTAGCAGTAGCTTTTCCCGGTTTTTTCTCATGGTTTGAGTCAAGATACCATTCTTCGTGTTCCGGCGACATAGGCACAGCCTTTGCAGCACTAGCACTATTTTTCTCGCCAAACCAGTGCTGCAGCCGATCCGCCTCATCAGGCTCGAAAGTACGATTTTTCAAACTTGACGAATTAGTCTGCAAAGTAGACTTTTTTTGCGCCAGATGTGCGCTTTTTTCAGAGCGCCTGATTGCCCCTTTTTCAGCGTTGCCATTTTTTGCAAAAAACTGCGCTTCAACTCTTCCCCGCGGTGATTTTTTCCTTTCAGGAATTGGAATATCAATTCTTTTATATGCGATTAGATTTTGCATTTTAACTCCTCAGTTGTTTTGAAATGTCGCAACTTTTGCTGCCACACTTCTAGTCTTACGCAAAATAAAAATAATTTCAGATAAAAATTAAAATCTGTGGATAACTAGATCATTCTACACCCTGTTGATAATAGTTATCTACCATTGTTAACAACGGTTATCATGCAAAGTAATCGCGAAAAATAGCGCAATAAAACTTCAACCTTAAATATATACTTTTAAGATTTTTATTTTTCAAAAAATTATATTTTAAGCATAAAAAACCGGCCGCGTTTACAAAAATGCAGCCGGTTTCATCGTCTTCTAGACAAAAATTCAAGGCATTTTAAATACTCGCCTTGCTATACACGCCAAGTTTGAAACATTGAAATTGCGATCGGCACAACACCCAAGAGCACAAAAGCGGGCAGCACACAACAGGCCATCGGCGCGAGCACTTTTGTACCCAGCTT
>JAUNHM010000100.1 GCA_030523945.1 Microbacteriaceae bacterium | reverse complement strand
ACGGGCTGCCAGTCGGCCTGCACCTGATGGCACCGCACTACAAAGACGCGACACTTTACCGCGCCGCCGCCGCCTTCGAAACTCTCGTGACCGAACGTGACGGCAAACCATTCTGGCAAAACTCGCCGCTGTTTGCGGCCGATAAGGCAGGGGCATAAACAATGGCTAAAACTAAACTGATGGATTTTGACAAGGCGCTGGAACTTTTCGAGCCGGTAATCGGGCTAGAAGTGCACGTCGAACTAAACACCGAAACTAAAATGTTTTCTGCCGCACCAAACTTCTTTGGCGGCGAAGCAAACACCAACGTCACCCCGGTGTGTCTCGGCCTGCCTGGCACGTTACCGGTTGTAAACGAGCAGGCTGTGCGCTATGCGATCAGTCTCGGCTTGGCGCTCGGCTGTGAGATCGCTGAACACAGCGGTTTTGCGCGTAAAAACTATTTTTACCCGGATCTGTCAAAAGACTACCAGATCTCCCAATACGACGACCCGATCGCTTTTGACGGCTCGGTTGAGATTGAACTGGCCAGCGGGCGCGTCGTGCACGTGCCGATTGAGCGCGCACACATGGAAGAAGACGCCGGTAAACTCACCCACAAAGGTGGCGCCGGCCGCATTCAGGGCGCAACCCACTCGCTTGTCGACTATAACCGTGCCGGGGTACCGCTGGTAGAGATCGTGTCCCGCCCAATTTTTGGCGGCGAAGCGGACACGCCAGAGATTGCCGCGCAGTATGTCGCGACCGTGCGCGACATCGTAAAAGCTATCGACATTTCTGACGCGCGCATGGAGCGCGGCAACATTCGCTGTGACGCAAACGTGTCTTTGCGCCCACGCGGCACCGAAAAACTTGGCACCCGCACCGAGACCAAAAACGTAAATTCGCTGCGTTCGATTGAGCGGGCGGTGCGTTTTGAAATTCAACGTCAGGCGCAGATTTTGTCTGATGGTGGCAGCATTTTGCAGGAAACCCGCCACTGGCATGAAGACACTGGCGAAACTTCTCCGGGGCGGCCAAAGTCTGACGCAGATGACTACCGTTACTTCCCGGAGCCGGACTTGGCGCCTTTGCAACCGAGCCGCGAGCTCGTGGAACAGCTGCGTGCTGAACTGCCAGAACACCCGACCCTGCGTCGCCGCCGCCTGCGCGAAAGCTGGGGTTTTACAGCGCTGGAATTCCAGGACGTGGTAAACGGTGGCCTGCTCGACAGTGTGGAGGCAACTGTTGAGGCCGGGGTGCAGCCTGCCGTGGCGCGTAAATGGTGGACCGGTGAAATTACCCGCATCGCAAACGAGCGCGGTGCGGATTCTGCTGATCTGATCACGCCAGCCCAGGTGGCCGAGGTGGCAGGACTGGTTGAAGCTGGCACCCTAAACGACAAACTAGCGCGCCAGGTGATCGCCGGCATTATTGACGGCGAAGGTAGCGCAGCTGAGATAGTGGAAAAGCGCGGACTTGCGATCGTGAGTGATGACGGCGCGCTGATTGCCGCAATCGATCAGGCACTGGCGGCTCAGCCTGATGTGCTCGAAAAGATTCGTGGCGGTAAAGTGCAAGCGGCTGGTGCTGTGATTGGCGCGGTGATGCAGGCAATGCGCGGCCAGGCCGATGCTGCGCGCGTGCGCGAACTCGTGCTGGAGCGGGCGCAGCAGGGCTAAACTTTGCCCAGCAAATTTAGTGAGCGCGTCTCGGTGGTTTCGGTTGCCGGGGCGCGCTTGCTTTTAAGCTGGTGAAGGTCGGTAATTTTGCTCGGATTAAATCGGGGCGCTAGTGTGTCGGGGATTGGGCGCTTTTTGCGTTCGTGCAGGTCGCATAGCAGCGGCGTATTTAGATTTTCGCAAAAAACAGCTAAAACGTACTTTCGCAGCAGCAGCTGAGCCCTTGCCCCGCCCTATTCTTCTGCGGCCTCGGCTGCTTCCACGTCTTCTTCGTTGGGTAGCCGACCCAAAAGCATTTGCGTAAATCCTTCGCTCAGTCCGCTCAACCATTCGAACACGGCCATCATTGGCGCACTTTCCGGGTTTTGTCGCAGCGCGTCATATTCGCTCGGGTCGTTAAATCCGCTTCTTTCGGCCAGGGTCAGCCGCAGGTGGGTGATGGTGCGCAGCCACATTGGCGCGTCTGCTTCTGTAATTTTTAGCGTAATTTTCGGCATTTTCGCACCTTCGCCCCGTCCCGCTCCGCTGGCTCCCAGCGCTTTTTCCAGGCTGCTAAAGTTTTCGAGCTGCTCGGCCAGTGCGCTGTCGTCGAGCTGTTTTTCTTGAAACAGGTGCGCGATGGTTTCCGCGTCGGCGCTGATGCGGTTGGCTAGCGCCCGTTCAGAAACCAGCCGATATTTGGCGGCGAGTTCCGGATCAGCATAGGCATCTGGCAGGAGCCTCGCGATCGCCGGGTCGCTCGATGGCGCGTCAGATCCGCCGATTTCCAGGCTGGCCAGCAGCGGGTCGGGGTCGGCTGGCTCGTCGTAGTTGCTTTGCAAAAGCATCGCCAGCTGGGTGGTCAGATTCACCATAAGTGAGGCTTCTTCCGCTTCGAACTGGGCGCGAAAATAGCGTTCGTAACCTGTTAGTTGCATGCGGTCACCCGCCTAATTTGCGCCAGCAGCCCGTAACTGTGCAGCCGGTCGAGCGCGATTTCGAGTTCTTCACGCGTCCCCTGTGCAACCACAGCGTGCCCGTTTTCGTGGATTTTCAGCATGGTGTCGTAGGCGCGCGACAGCGGCATTTCGAGTTGGCTGCGTAGTACATACACGACATAGCTCATCATATTTACCGGGTCGTCTTGTACGATTAGCTTCCAACCGTCCAGCCCGATTTTGCCGGCGGGTCTTCCGGCTGGCGGTGTGGCTGGGGTGTTTGGGGTCATTTCGCTATTTTTGCTGCTTCAGTTTGTTTTTCTATTCGATGGTTTCGTGTTATTTTGGTTAATTTTTGGTTTATTTATAAGGGACGCGGTCTGTTTGTGTTTGCTGTCGCTGGTTTATTTTGGAGTATATTGCTTGGCTAGCTGCTTTCGCTGTCGCTGCTACCCGGTGTGGCCTGCTTGCGTTTGATGATTTTGCGGATTAGCCAGATAATGATGAGGATGGCGAGGATACCGATGATCACGTATTTAAAGCGGTCGATTATGTCGCCGACCTGTTCCCAGTTGTCGCCGAGCCAGAACCCGGCGAGGATCCAAACGGCGTTCCAGATTAGGGAGCCGGCGGCGGTTAGCAGCAGAAACGCGCCCTGGCTCATTTTTTCGACCCCGGCTGGGATCGAGATTAGGCTGCGAAACAACGGCAGCATGCGTCCGAAAAACACTGCGGCTTTGCCGTGCCGGTTAAACCAGGCAATGGTTTTTTCCACGTCTGCGCGACTCATAAACGGGATTTTGCTAAAGAAAGCAACTGTGCGGTCGTGGCCGATTGCCCGGCCGATCCAGTAGAGTGCGTAGGCGCCAACGACGGAGCCGACTGTGGCCCAAATGATTGCTTCGATTACGCCAAATTTACTGCCCGGCTGCCCTGCCGTAAAGCCCGCTAGCGGCAAAAGCAGCTCTGACGGGATAGGCGGAAAAAACGTTTCAAGCGCGATGCCGATGCCAACGCCGATTGCGCCGATCGCGTTCATGAGCCCGACGATCCAGTCGACGAAGTTTTGCAGCCAGCCACCATTGCCGCCGGTGTTTGCCGGAACATTTGCGAGTGCTGCGGTAAAAATCTGGTGCATTTGCTTCTTTCGGTTTGGGTGTGGGACAGGCGGATGCCTGCTCTGCCGCTCTGGTTTTTGGTTTGGTTGCGGAGTTTTTGGCTTCGTAACTATTTTATTATGGAGCAGCAACATTTAATCTGGGCAGCGTTCGGTTTGCCGGTTTTGGTGCTTTTTGGCGGGGTTTGTTTCGGGTTTCAGCCCGGTTTTTGCCAGATTTGGGGGAGTGATGTTGCAGAAAACGCGCCGCGCCGTGGCTGGTTTGCTTGCGGGGTGGTTTTGTGGTAAGTTTGTATCTGTTGCTTAAACAACATTGTTGCGCGGGTGGCGGAATAGGTAGACGCGCTAGCTTGAGGTGCTAGTGCCCGCATAAAGGGCGTGGGGGTTC
>JAUNHM010000006.1:20176-27780 GCA_030523945.1 Microbacteriaceae bacterium | reverse complement strand
GTTGCTGATTGAGCGGCTACCCGGGTCATCTGCAGAACCAGCCCCAGACCCCGAACCAGCCCCGGAACCCGATCCGGCTCCAAATCCGGCCACTGCACCCAAACCGCCAGACCCAGACCCGTTTCCGCTCCCAGACCAGGCCCCAAAATCTGCCTCCAGCCCGGCCTCCAAAGCCGCCATTTGCTCCCACTCGTCCAGCAGACTCGAGTCGGTTTGCCGCACAATCGTGCCCAACCAGTCGATCAGCTCCTGCACCCGCTCGGTCTTAAACTGCTCCGGCACGGTGCGATGCAAAGCCCGATATGCGTCGGTCAGGTAGCGCAGCAGCGTGCCTTCTGCCCTGGCAAGTCCGTAAAAATTGATGAAATCGCGGAAACCGAAACACCGCTCGACCATGTCGCGCACCACACTTTTTGGTTCCGGCGCGAGGCCCGGCAGCAAGCTGGTTGCGGCCGTGTATCGCTCAAAGGCTTCTGCTAGCAGTTCTGCTAGCGGCTGCGGATATGTGATTTCGTCCAAAATTTCTTGGCGTTCGTCGTATGGCACGCCGTCGGTTTTAAGCTCGGCCAGCCGGTTGCGGCGCAGCAGCTGTTCTTGCGCAACAAGCAGTGTGCGCGGGCTGTCCAGCGTAGATTCTACGATCGAGATCAGGTCGAGCGCATAGTCTGGGCTGGCTGGGTCGAGTAGTTCGAGCGCGGCAATACCAAAGAGTGCGAGCGGCTGGTTTAGCGCAAATGAAGATCCGGAATCTGCCGCGATCTGCAAAAGCTTGCCGTCTCCGTTTTTGCAAGCAACAGATTGCGCCACCCCGGCTCCCAGTAGGGCGCGCAGACCGGTAATCGCCCGTCGAGCAAGCGCAAATTTCGAAGCGTCCGGCTCGTGGGAACTAAAAATCAATTCGCGAGCGAGCCGCACAAGTTCGCCCGGCTTACTTTCGCCCCGTGACAGCAGCGCTAGCAGCATAGAGTTGCTCATTTTCATGCGGCTTTGCAATGTTTCGGCTTGCGATTCGATCAGTTTTTCAAATGTCGCACCACTCCAGGTAACGCCCTCTTTTGGCTGCTGTTTTTTGACGGGTTTTGGTTTTTTACCCGGGTTTTTGGCAGCGGCGGCGAGCGCTTTGGCTTCTGCGGCGGCGTTTGCGATTTCGTGTTCGGGGGCGCTTGCCACCACGTCTCCGGCGGTGTCGAAGCCTGCGCGCCCTGCGCGCCCTGCGATTTGGTGAAATTCTCGTGCCCGCAGGCGGCGCATTTTTTGTCCGTCAAATTTGACCAGCGCGGTGAGAAAAACGGTGCGGATGGGCACGTTGATGCCGACGCCGAGCGTGTCTGTGCCGCAAATTACTTTTAGCAGGCCGCGCTGGGCGAGCCTCTCTATGAGTCTGCGATATTTTGGCAGCAGGCCACCGTGGTGCACGCCGATGCCTAGCCGCACCATTTTTGCCAGGGTTTGCCCGTATCCTGCCGAAAATTGAAAGTTTTTGAGCTCTGCAGCGACCTGTTCTTTTTCGTCTTTGGTCAGCAGGTTCACGCTCGCAAGTGATTGGGCGCGCTCGCCCGCGTCGGCTTGGCTAAAGTGCACCATATATATGGGAGTTTTGCCTTCTTTCACCAGCACGGCGATTTCTTCGTGCGCGGGCCGTTTGGAATATGCATAGCTGAGCGGCACTGGCCGGACAACTCCGGTGATTTGGGCGGTGTCGCGGCCACTAATTTGGTCGAGTGTGGCCACAATTTCAGTCACATCGCCGAGCGTGGCCGACATGAGCACGAATTGCGCGCCTTTTGCTAGCAGCAGCGGAATTTGCCAGGCCCAGCCTCGTTCGCGGTCGGCATAGTAGTGGAATTCGTCCATGACAATTTGGGTAATGCCACGGCTGTCGGCACTTGAGAGGCAGATTTGGGCAAGGATTTCGGCGGTGCAGCAGAGCACCGGCGCGTCTGTATTAATGCCAACGTCGCCTGTGATCATGCCGACGTTTTGGGCGCCGAAGACGCGTGCGAGTTCAAAGAATTTTTCGCTCACAAGCGCTTTGATCGGCGCAGTGTAAACAGTGCGAGTGCCGGCGACGAAGGCCTGGAAGTGTGCGCCGAGCGCGACAAGGGATTTGCCGGTGCCGGTCGGGGTGGAAAGGATCACGTTGCCGCCGAGTGCGATTGCTTCGAGGGCTTCTTGCTGTGCCGGGTAGAGGCTGATTTTGCGGCTGTGTGCGAGCCAGTCTACAAAGGTTTCGAGCACAATTTCCGGGTCTGCGCCAGGCCCGAGCGCGTCGGCGTGGGTGGCGAGGTTTACGTCTTGCATTAGTTGCTTTCTTGGGCAGTTTCGTCCCGGTTTGGCCGGGTTGCAGGCGTGTTTTGCGACCCGGTTTGCGACCCAGTTTCAGCCTCGGTTTCAGCCCCGCTTGCCACCTCGGTTTCACCCTCTGCGTCTGGGAGAACTGCGGAAGTAACCAGGCCTGCCTCCCGCCCGGCGGCATAGGTTGTGTTGTCCGGGTCGGCCGCTTCCACCGGATCGACCGGGCCGAGATGTGATTGCCAGGTTTTCACGTCGTGGTCGGCAGGCGGCAGTTCGCACACGCGGCTCGCGTCACCATCAAAAATTACTGCCCCGTCTTCGGCGAGTCGCTCCAACGCCCGCAAAGACTGGGTTTCGTCCACTCCGGCTACCAGCCGCTCCAGCACTCGCACCCGCAGCCCTTCGCGCAGCGCGTCTCGCACCGAGGCCAGCACACAATAGTCGGTTGCGATGCCTGCAACGTCAAGCTCAGTTATCCCGTTTTCCCGCAGAATTGAAGCCAGAGTTTGCTTGCTAATTTCCCCGGTTTCGTCGCCGGCAACCCCTTCAAATGCCGAGTAGGCTGGCTCACCCATTCCTTTATATATGTGGATGTCGATTTTTGTGTCGGCGAGGGCCGGGTGGTATGCCGCCCCGTCTGTGCCTTGCACGCAGTGCACTGGCCAGGTTTCGCGATAGTCCGGCGCCTGGTCAGTCGCAAAATGTCCGCCGTTGTCGCCCTCTGCTTCGTGCCAGTCACGCGAGCCGATAATCAGCGCATAGTTTTCGCCGCAGTTGCGCACGAGTTCTGCTACGCCAGCGGCGACCGCGTTACCACCTGTGACGGCGAGCGATCCGCCCTCACAAAAGTCGTTTTGCACGTCGACGATTAGCAGAGCGCGTTGGGTGGTGGTTGCGCGCGACATTTTTCCTCCTTGACTGGCCGCTTGTTGCGGTTGGTGCATTCACTTATATTTCCATGCTACCCCTCCCCTCCCGGCCAAATCTCAATATTTGCCGAAAATCCCCCTTTTTCAGTCTAGTTTCCAGTTCTTTCTTTTTGTAATCTGTCCTTACCCGCCTCGCAACCAGGCATTTCTTTCTTCTCTTTTGCATCGCAGATTAAATTTTCAGGATCCGGCTAGTAATGGAGCGGTATGGCGCGGAAATTTTCGTAAAAATTAGGTAATTTTTCAGACTGTTCGGGTAGAATAGGAGTGTTCCCGATAACGGATCCAACCCGGGTGCGTCTTTTGCGCGCCCATAAAGCAACGAAACAGGAGCGTCTTAAATGCGCGTTGGTATTCCAACAGAAATCAAAAACAACGAAAACCGCGTAGCGATCACCGAAGCTGGCGTGTTTGAGCTGAAAAAGCACGGCCACGAGGTGCTCGTGCAGGCTGGTGCCGGCGAAGGGTCAGCAATCTCTGACGAAGCCTACAAGGCGGCCGGCGCAACCATTGTCGACACCGCAGACGAGGTGTGGGCACAGGCAGACATGATTTTGAAGGTGAAAGAGCCAATCGCGGCCGAATACCCGCGCATGCGCAAAGGTCAGGTGCTTTTCACCTACCTGCACCTCGCAGCTTCCCGCGAGTGCACCGACGCAGTACTGAACAGCGGCACCACCGCTATCGCTTACGAGACCGTGCAGCTGCCAAACCGTGGCCTGCCGCTGCTGGCCCCGATGTCTGAGGTTGCCGGCCGCCTGTCTGTGCAGGTTGGCGCACATTCCCTGATGAAAGCAAACGGCGGCCGTGGCATTCTGCTGGGCGGCGTAACCGCTACCCGCAAGGCTAAAACCGTGGTTATCGGCGGTGGCGCTGCCGGTGAGCAGGCTGCCCGCGTTGCATACGGCATGGGTTCTGACGTGACCGTGATCGATATTTCTATCCCGCGTCTGAAGCAGATCGAAGACATTTACAACGGCGGCATTCAGACCCGCACCAGCAACGCGCTGAACATCACCGAGGCACTGCGCGACGCAGACCTGGTGATCGGTTCTGTGCTGATCCCTGGCGAAAAAGCACCAAAACTTGTAACCGACGAAATGGTAGCAAACATGAAGCCGGGTTCTGTGCTGGTGGACATTGCGATCGATCAGGGTGGCTGCTTTGCCGGTTCCCGCCCGACCACCCACGACGAGCCAACCTACCAGGTGCACAACAGCATCTATTACTGTGTTGCAAACATGCCTGGTGCTGTGCCAGAGACCTCGACTGTGGCACTGACCAACGCAACCCTGCCTTACGTTGTGGCGCTGGCAAACAAGGGCTGGAAGCAGGCGCTGCAGGACGACGCTTCGCTGGCGCTCGGTCTGAACGCACACGAGGGTGTTATCACCAACAAGGGCGTGGCAGACGCTTTCCCAGAGCTTGAAAGCACCACTGTGGAGCAGGCTCTGGCTACTGCCTAATTTTTGCGAATTGCGCAGCTAGTTGCTTAGGCAGGAGTTGCGCGATAGTGTGAGACTGTGCCGGGGTGAATTTTTCGCCTCGGCACAGTCTTTTTTGCGCGATTTTGTTGTGCGAATGTGCGGTTTTCATGCGAAACTGGTGATTTTGTTGTACGAAATTGGCAACTTTGTTACGGGGTTTTTGCAATGATCGCAAACTCGCGTTTTATGTGTTTATGACCTCGCAACCGGCGGCGGCCGGAGTGAGGGCGGAGTCACGCAAGCGCAAAAAAGCGGCGCTTAGAGATAGTTCTGCCGCGGTTGCAGGCAGGCTCTCGCCCAAATTCGGCGAACAGACCAGGTGGCTGGACCAGCGGGCACGACTCAGCGCCACGTTGAGGCGGTTTCTATCCAGCAAAAACTCCAGCCCGCGCGGCACGTCCTGCGCACTCGAAGCAGCCAGGCTCACAATCGCAACCTCCGCCTCCTGCCCCTGGAATTTATCAACCGTACCCACTCGCACGCGCTGAAAACCTGCCGCATCAAGCCGCTGCCGCAGCAAATCAACCTGCGCATTATAGGGCGCAACCACGATCACACCGTCTTGACTGAGCAACCCACCCGCCAAAAACCGCTGACACAGGCGCACAACATAATCAGCCTCTTCTGGCGAACACCTGCTATTAAAACTGTGCTCGACGGGGTGATACACAACCCCGGGTGCGCTCAGCTGCGCCAGGTGCGGCGCGTCTTTTTCACGCCCGGCAGCGCTTTTTAGCGCCCCGTCATAGGCCAGATGCGACACAACCTCACACACAGACGGGTGCATGCGCCAGCTCTCCTCCAAAAACTCGCCCAGATGCTGCGGCAAAACGCTCTGACCCGGCATTAGCCAACCCAGCGCAGAACTGTCAATGTGTAACGGATGCTCACCCACGGTCACCTGCGCCAACTGCTGCGGATCACCCAAAAGCAGCAGATTCCGGGCAGCGCGACTGGCAGCAATGGTCGGCACCAACGAATATTGCCCGGCCTCTTCCACCACCAAAAGATCAAGCATTTTATCTGCCGGCACACATTTACTGTCGCAAAAATTCCACACCGTGCCACCAAACACCAGCCCACTGCCGCTCGCCGCCGCAGCCTGCACAGATGCCCCGACTTCTTCTTTCCTGGTAACCGCACTAAAATTTACCCGCTGCTGATATTTTTCTCTATCAGCCACGGTTTTATAGCCGCTCGGAATGAGCTTTAGCACCTGTTCTTTTGCAACACCGGCAGACACAATTTTTTGCAGCAAATTTTCGACCACGGCGTGCGATTGTGCAACAACCCCGATCTTATAGCCAAAATAATTAACAAGAGTTGCGATCACGTTTGCCGCGGTAAAAGTTTTACCGGTGCCCGGCGGACCCTGTACTGCCATAAAAGAATTATCTAATTTTAGTATATTCTCTACAATTCGCGTGATTCTTTCACCACCGGCACCCCGACGCACACTTTCCGGCACCTGCGGTATTGGCCCTGCAAGATATCGCGGCCGGCGCAGCAAAATATCCCAGCACGGGTCTGCAATCTGCCCGCCAGCGCTCAGCAGGCTGCTAACACCTGCCGCCCACTGATTCACGGTTTTAGCCAGCCCTGCCGTGCTGATCGGATACCCCGGTGTCACCGCCAAAGGCAACTGCGCATAGCTCTTAACAATAGCACCGGGGCGGGTTTCCCGCAGCTGCATTTCAGTGTCGCTAGCTGCCGTCACAACAGCATTTGTGATCCAGTAACCAGCCGCGCCCACCACCTGTGCCCCGGCCGGTGCCGGCAGTCGATAAAACAGATACACGCTTTCGCCAGGTTTTAACAGCCTGCCATCTAGCGCCAAGCCTCGCAGCACCAGGTCACGTTTTTGACTGCGCTGCACCTGTTCCCAACGACTCGCGCCAGACTTATTATTATCAACCAAAAATACTTTTTCGATAGCTTTCCAGTCGTGAATTTCACTATTGATGCGCTGGGCATGAGCTTCCATCACCGCCCGCGTCTCGCGCCCGTAATAGTCGAAAGTTGCCGCGCTCATCAGCATCGCCAGACACTCATCTGCATTATAAATAGCTTGCACAGCGGCTATTTTTTTGGGATTTTCGGCAGAATTTTCACCCGTTTCAGCTTCGCCGGTGCCGGCCGCAGACTCCCCTGTTTGCAGTCCTAACGCCGCACACGCCGCATCTAGCAGGATGCGGTTTGTCGCCACATTCTGCTCCCACTCCTGCACAGATTTTTCGCTGCGTTCTCTTTTTTCTCGCAGCAGCATTTCCGCCGAAATTTCAGGGTTTTCGCCCGCAAAAATACCGCGCAACCAAGCGCCTGCCTGGCGCATTAACTCCAACTTGTCTGCCATCAGCTGCCGCAACTGCTCTCCCAATTTTGCCGCAAGTTCAGCATCGCCCTTTGCATGCGCGGTTTTTTGCGCAGCCCACAAAATAGCCCACTCATTTTTAGGTGTTTGACGCAGTCGCTCACACAGCTCTTCGCTGCCGCCCCACAGCGCCGCCAATTCTGCCAGCGCAACGTTTTTTGCCCCGATAATCACGCTCTGATGCAAAACCTGCGCCAAGTCAATAAACACATCATCTTTCACCATTTTTGCGAACTCTCCGGCTGCCCGCGAACGCTGTCTTTCGGCGATGCTCTGCAACCTGGCAATTTCTGCCCCGCCCCAGTGATAAATGTGCGCACCGGTATACGCCGCCAAATGCGCTCCAACCTTTTCCACAAAATCCGCCAAAAGCCGCTGCTCACCCTGCCCATTAAACGCCTCAACCGCTTGCAAAGGCTGCCCGGCTGCGGCAAAAGCGAGCATAAACTGCACACCCCACACGCCCGTCACATCAGCCAAAACACTTTCCAGCAGACTTTCTTCCCCAAAAACCTCCCCGGC
>JAUNHM010000006.1:0-20166 GCA_030523945.1 Microbacteriaceae bacterium | reverse complement strand
TTTTCACGCTGCAACTGCGAAATTTGCTTAAAAATATGCGCAAAAGACCCGCCAGCAACCACCCCGCTATCATAGATAAACGGATCATATCCGCCAGTTAAATACACGTCTTGCGTGTGCGGCTCGGGCAGCAAAGCAACCGCATAAGAACCCGGCCGTTTCGCAAAACTGAGCCTGCCCGCGTGTAAACTCTGCTGCTGTACCCGCGCCTGCGCCACCAAATTTTGCAGCGCCTGCGCCTCAACTCCGGGAATTTCCCTATTAGAATCTGTCAAATGCGCCAAGTCCGTAAGTTTTTTCACCCCGGCAGCACGCAAATGCACCCGCTGCACAGCATCTAACCCGGCCACCGCCGCAACATCACCCGTTGACGTAATTTCGTTTTCACAAGCCGGACACTCCAAACACAAAAGCAGCTCGCTCGTATCAAAAGAAACCGGTTCTGCTGCTGCAAACCGCTCAGCAATCAGATCAAACACACGCTGCCTTTGCCGCACAAAAAGCGGCATAACATCAGTCAAATCATGCTCGCTCTTTACACCATCACCCAAAAGCAAAGCCACCTGCGGCGCCACCCGCACCCCCAAATCCTGCAGTTGCTCGGCATAAAGCGCCAACTGCAAAAGCGCCGAAACCTGGGCCTCACGCGCGAGCTTCGTATCCTGCACCTGATATGCGCCGTCTGCCTGCCGCTGCAAAAAGTCGACAAAACCGATAAACCCGAAAGTAATCTCGCCATTCCCGCCAGGCACCGCGACTTTACAAAAATCTGGCCGGTAAAAAGTGCCCTGAAAAATCACTTCAGCCCCGGCCTTAACAGCCGCCAAAGTCTCTGACTGAGCCGCAAATTTACCAGCGCTATCAGCCTTTGAAGCATCACTAATTTCGGCCACGCTGCCGCTCTGTTTATATGCCGCCAGCTGTCGCGCCTCGTGCCCCCGCCCCAGCTCGACAGCCCGCTGCAAAACCGGCGTCATGTCGCTAAAACGCGCCACCGCACGCCCCAGCTCCGCATCAACCTCGCGCAAAGCCGCAAACTCACACCGCACAAACTTTTTAATATCGCTGGCGCTGAGCAAAACACTATTTTCTAGCAAATTTATTTTCATAATTTCAATCTATCACGCAGCAGTACAAGAAAGGCTGCCCCCTAAAAAACCAGGCTCTGACCGGGTATTTTACAAAAACGGGGCTCACCACCCCGGCAAGCCGCCGGCAAAACCAGTCCGCTAAAAACTCGCCTATCCCGCTCCGTCACGCATTTACCGCCGGCGTCCAGATAAAAAGTTGCTGCAATAAGGTAAAATATTAGATATATAGAATTTTTGGCTGCGCGCGCGGCCCGTCCCCCAAATTTGAAGGAGCATAAATGTCAGTAGCAAAACGAATTAAAGCAGGTTTCACAGCGTTCATTGCCGTTCTTTTCACGCTTTTTGCTGCGGTTCCGGCCTTTGCAAACGACACCCACGGTCACGGCGATGGGCACGGACACGGCGAAAGCAAGCGTCACACTCTCGACACGCTCGCGCCTTTCAGCCATGTTAAAGACCAGCCAAATTACATTGGCATCGCCATTACCGCCGCTATTTTGCTGGTAACTGTCCTTTTAATCGCGGCAATCGCAACCAAACTCACCAAAAAAGCAGCCTAGTTTTGTACCGGGTGCCTTTTGTGTCTTTGCATTTTAGCCCGGCCGAAAATTGCACTAAACCGCCTTTAATTACCGCATTTAATTAAGGAAAATATGACAGTCGCCGCAAAAATTGCCGAACTTTCGCTTGAAACTGTGCAGCTTGAAGTGCGCGAAAACGTGCTCACCATCACCATCGCGCAGGAAAAAACACTGAACGCGCTTTCCAAGCAGGTAATCACAGATTTGCGCGCGGCAGTACAGGTTTTGCGTGACGGACTTGGAAAACCTCCCGAAAATGGCACCGACTGGAGCGTGCGCGGGGTAATTTTGACCGGTGCGGGCGAAAAATCCTTTGTGGCCGGGGCAAATATCGCCGAAATGAGCGCCATGGATAGCGCGCAGGCTGCCGCATATACCAAAGACGCGCAAGAATTAACCCGCTGGCTGGAAGAGCTGCCGGTGCCGGTGATCGCTGCAGTAAACGGCTATGCGCTCGGGGGCGGCTGCGAAATCGCGATGGCCTGCGACTATATTTACGCCAGCGAAAACGCGCTTTTTGGTCAGCCAGAAGTAGCGCTAGGACTAATTCCGGGATTCGGTGGCACCGTCCGCCTGCAACGCTATGTAGGGGCAGCGCTCGCGCGCGAAATTATTTTGACCGATAAGCGTCTTTCCGCCGCCGCCGCACAGCGGGCGGGGCTGGTCAACGAAATTTTTGCCAGCCGGGAAGAACTGCTGGCCGCAGCGCACAAAAGTCTGCAGCAGGCCGCAAAACAGTCCGCTGCAGCAATCGCAATCTCGAAGCAGACAATCGCCGAAACCGAGCGCCTCACCGTGCAAGACGGGTTAGCACACGAGTGCGCCGCCTTTACCGCTCGCTTTGGCAAAACAGACATGGTCGAGGGCACCGCCGCATTCGTAGCAAAACGCCCGGCAAACTTTAGCGAATAGCCGCACCAGCTTTTCAAAAACTTGGCTACTTAGCCTACCCTTTTCGCACCCAGACCTGCGTAAACCTGCTCTAAAACAGGAGCCGGTTTTCAGCCCGGCTCCATTCCCCGAGCTCAATTTCGCATTACAACCGCAAAACACAACCCAGCTCATTCCAGGGTTCAGTTTCGTATTACAACAGTAATCGCAACCAAGCCAGTTCCCGAGCTCAATTTCGTATTACATCCACAAATGCACCCCAGTTCTCTCCCAAACTTAGTTTCGTATTACAATATTCGCAAATCTCTCACAGACAGCTCCCCGGCATAATCAAGCAAAATACCCCGGCGCTCGCAACAAAGCAAGCAACCAGGGCATTTCACATTCGCTAAAGCACCCTATTCCGCATCAGCACCAGCATTCCATGCAGACGTAGCCCGCACAAATCGCGACTACTAGCGCAAGCTCAGCACTCCTACAGGTGCGACCACTTCACCACGCGATAAGTGGTCACCAGCGGATCCACCGCACCGCGCACATAGCCGGAAGGCGAAGCGGCAACATCGGTCAAAAAGTCCACCACGTCCTGGGTGATCACTTCACCCGGCGACACGTTTGGAATGCCTGGCGGGTAAGCGGCCAGCGAGTCCGCAGAAATGCGCCCCACTGCCTCGGCCGCAGGCACCTGCTCGATCTCGCTAAAGAACGCGTCTCGCGGCAGCATCACCAGCTCGCCCGGCGCCGGAATCGGCGGGAATTCGTCTTTTTTCACGTCCGGCCTGTCGGCAGCAAGCCCGGCCTCTTTTGCAGCCCCGTCAAGTGCAGCCATAATCCGGTCAACGCTCGGCGCTGCCCCTGCACCGATCACCGCAACCACCAGCGTCGCAGTCGACATCTCAAAGTAAACATTGTGGGTGTGCATGCAGTAGTCGCGCACCCAGTGCCCGGTTTCGGCCAGCTGCGAAACGTCGATTGGCACGCGCAGCGGATCGGTTGCGGCAATATCCGGGTATTGCTCGAAGCCGTCACTCAAAACCGCAAAACGCTCGTCTGCCCGTAGCCTTTCGCGCAGCTCCTGCGCCACGGCCACAGATTTGCTGATCTGCTCGCGTCCGAGTGCCATGCTGCGGCGGGCAAGGTCAAGTGACGCCAGCAAAATCGCGCTCATCGAGGTCGAGGCGGTCATCGAAAACGCGCGCTCCATAAACGGCAAAAGACGCTCGGTAAACGGCCCGTCGCCGAGGTGGATCATCGCGCTCTGGGTCAGGGAACCGGCCAGTTTGTGGGTGCTCGAAACAGTCAGGTCGGCGCCGAGGCGGGCAGGCGATTCAGGCAGTGCCTCGTGGAAGCCGAAGTGCGCACCCCAGGCACCGTCAACGATCAGCGCAGCGCCGTGTTTGTGGGCTACTTCGGCGATGCCGGCAACGTCTGCGGTCGCCCCAAAATAGCTCGGCGACACAATATATACTGCCGCGATCGGCTCGTGCGCTTCGGCAAAGCCGCGCTCCACATCTTCCGGGGTCAGCCCGTGCGATGCACCGTTTACGAAGTCCACGCTCGGCAGCATAAACGACGGTTTCAGGCCGGCCGCCAGCACGCCGTCGGTAAAACTTGAATGGCTGGAGCGCTGCATCAGAATGTTTTTACCCAGACCCGCAACCGCGAGCGCCGCGATCCGGTTTGCTTGCGAAGCGCCGTTGGTCAGGAACCAGGTTTTGTTTGCGCCCCAGGCTTTTGCGGCAAGTTCGCGCGCCTGCACCAGCGGCGAGTTTGGCCCGAGGTCGACGCCTTCGATCATAAGCGGAATGTCGGTTTTTGCCAGTTCTCCGCCGAAATATTCGTGCAGGGCAGCAGATCCGACTCCCGCGTCGTTGCCGTGCCCGGGCACCATCAGACTCACCGAGTCACGTTCGCTAAATGCGCGGACCGCATCAGCATACGGGGTAGCCTGCTGTTCTGCGGTGTCAAATAGTGGGGTCGGGCTGGACCAAACGCTGTCGTGCTTGCTCATTTTACCTCTTTCGGCTATTGTAGTGGCGCCGTTTGGCGGCTAAAAAGTTCGGGCGCGGTGGTTTTTGCGCACACAAAATGTCGCAAATCATCTTCGCGCTTCTTCTAGGATACCGCACCCGGCTTATTTTTACATTCTCAGGTTTGGTTTTGGGCTGGTTTCGGCAATTTTTGGGCAGGTTTGCGCGGTGTTTGGGTGCTTTTTTATTTTTTGGGAGGAATGCCCTGTTTTGCGCCCGGGTTATGTATCTGGGGCACTCCCGTGTGCGGCTGCACGCTTTTTCCGGTTGGCTAACTTGGAATGACGATAGCGCCGGTATCTGTAGTCACCGGATTGGAGCGCTTTTTCTCTTTCATAAACGGCACTATGAAAGTTGCGACGGTCATAATACAGGCGGCAACAAAATATGCAGCACGCGCACCCGCAGCCTCAGCCTCCGCTTGCACGGCTCCACCGCTCACTTCACCGGCAGCTACCAGCGCATAAATAGTCACAAACATTGCAATGCCAAGAGCGGCAGCCACCTGCTGCAGGGTGGACATCATCGCACTTCCATAGGCGGAACGATAGGTCGGTAGCGAACCGAGCGCGGCGGCAAAAATCGGGCTAAAACACATTGACAGGCCGATACTCATGGTCAGCTGCGCCACATACAAATACCAAATCTGCGTGTCCGGCGCCACCCGACTCAGCAACCACAGCGCCAGAGCGACGATTGCAATCCCGGGCATCAAAACCGGAATCGAACCGTATTTATCCACCATGCGGCCAACGATCGGAGCGGCGATCCCCATAAAAATACCGCCCGGCAAAAGCAACAAACCGATATTGAGCGTTTCCAAACCGAGCACGCGACTGCCATAAAGCGGCAAAATCATAATCGAGCTGAACAGCGAGGTCATCACACACCACATCAAAATCGAGCCAACCCGATATGTGCGCACGGTAAAAACGCGGGTGTCCAGCAAGGCGCGGTCTGCTTTTTGCAGCGTTTGCTGCCGCCAAATAAACAGCGCAATCGCAACCGCACCAGCAGCCAAAGGAACCCACGGAGGCAGCTGCATCGCTTCTGCCGCGTGCACACCCACATCACCGTGCCCGAAACTTGCCAAGCCATAAACTAGCCCGCCAAATCCGAGCACCGAAAGCAGTACCGAGAGCGCGTCAATGCGATAAACCCGCACCGCACCGACGTTGCGCAAAACCCGCCAGGCGACAAAAATTGCCAGCAATACGATCGGCACCATCACCGCAAACAGCATGCGCCAGTGCCAATACTGCAAAATAATGCCGGAAGTGGTCGGCCCGAGCGCCGGAGCAATCGCAACAATTGTGCCGGTGCGCCCCATAATTCTGCCGCGCACCTCTTTTGGCACGACGGTGATGGTGGTGTGAGTCAAAAGCGGCATCATAATCGCCGTGCCCACTGCCTGCACCACACGTCCACTCAAAAGCACCCAAAAGTTCGGGGCGACCAGGCAGATGAGCGTGCCCGTCAAAAACGCAAACATCGCGAAAAAATAGAGCCGGCGGGTGGTCAGCCGCTGAATTAGCGTGCCTGTAATGGGGATAACCACGCTCATTGTCAGCACAAAACCGCTAGTGAGCCACTGGCCGGTGACCGCGGTGACGTGCATTTCGCGCATCAGCACCGGCAGCGCCACGTTCATCAGCGTTTCATTGAGGATCACGACAAAAAGCGAGCTGAGCAAAACCCAGAGGGCGATATTATCGTTGCGTGCGAGCAGCGCGCTGGCACGTTGTTTGCGCCCGCGACCAGTTTTTGCCCGTTTCTCGCTCATAATCACCCTTTTATGCTTATCGAACCAGTCTATCACCCGAGTCTGAACCTCGCCTGAAAGTCGAGTGCAAAACAGTCTAAGTTTACGTCCGAAAATGGGCTAAAAATAAAACCAAACCGGCTCGAACTTTGCTTTCAAAATATGCCAAAATCGCCTTACAACCAGCCAAAAACCGCACCTTTCGCCGCCACTAAACCGCAAACTAACCCGCAAATTTACCAGCAAATACACCACAAATTCAGCTAATTTCGATAGAGTGAGAGTATGCGAGTAATTTTGACCGGCGGCGCCGGATATATTGGAACACACACCGCAATTGTGCTGGCCGAGCGCGGGCACGAAATTGTGATAATCGACGATTTTTCAAACGCGCACCCGCTTGCTGTAGAACGCACCGAGCAGATTTGCGGCGCGAAAATTCCGGTGATTAAAGCCGACCTGGCAGACCAAGACGCTGCGAGCCGGGCTTTTGAGCAGGCCGGGCAAGCGGATGCGGTGATCCATTTCGCCGGGCTAAAAGCCGTGGGCGAGTCGGTCGCCGAGCCGCTGCGCTACTACCGCACCAACATCAACTCGACCCTGAACGTGCTCGCCGAAATGCGCGAGCGCGGCATTCACAAACTGGTTTTTTCCAGCAGCGCGACCGTTTATGGCGACCCGCAACAGCTGCCGGTTGACGAAAACCAGCCTGTCGGCGTGGGGCTGACCAACCCTTACGGCTGGACAAAAGCGATGAACGAGCAGATTATTCGTGACGCTGCCGCCCAGCACGAGGGTTTGGCTGCTGTGCTGCTGCGCTATTTTAACCCGGTTGGCGCGCACGAAAGCGGTCTGATCGGCGAGGATCCGAGCGGTATTCCAAACAATCTGATGCCGTTTGTGGCGCAGGTGGCTGTGGGCAAACGCGAAAAACTGGCGGTTTTTGGCGATAAATACGACACGCCAGACGGCACCGGGGTGCGCGACTATATTCACGTGATGGATCTGGCCGCGGGCCACGTTGCCGCTCTCGAACACGCCGCGGCAGGGGTGGCAGCTTACAATCTTGGCTCGGGCACGGGGTCTTCTGTGCTTGAGGTTGTGCGTGCTTTTGAAAAGGCGAGTGGCCAGCCGGTGCCTTACGAGGTAGCGCCGCCGCGCGCTGGTGACATTGCAGAGGTGGTGGCAGACCCGTCTAAAGCCAACGCAGAACTGGGCTGGCGCACCACCCGCACCCTGGCCGATGCCTGCCGCGACAGCTGGAACTGGCAGTCCCAAAACCCTCAGGGATTTGCGGGTTAGGTAGCGGGTTCGAATCCGGTTCGGATCCGGTTTTTGCTTCGCGAGACGTTCCCAAGCAGCACTATCTAACGCAAGTTGCGATTTGCGGTTTGCAAACTAAGGGCCTGGCTACCAAACAGCATTCAGGCAAGTCGCTAAACCGGCCACAAAGCTGATCACAAAAACAATTATTTAAAGCATACAAAATGAACGCTAATTCGATTTATCTGCGGCTTTATTCCGTGTCTGCTATCAACTCGATTTCAGACGCGATTGCCGCGGTCGCGCTGCCGCTTGCGTTTTTGCTGCACACGGGTTCTGTGGGGTTGGCAGCGTCTTTGGCTGCGGCCACTACCCTGCCCCAACTGATTTTTGCTATCCCGCTCGGCGCGATCGCCGATAGACTGCCTCGCCGGCCGACGATTATTGCCGGGTTTATCGCCGAGACTTTGCTGCTTGCCCTGCTCACGCTGCTGCTTTTTACCCATACAGCGTCGTTTTGGCCGGTGGTTTTGATAGGCGCGTTGCGCGGCTTGTTTAGTCAGCTCGGAGTTGCGGCGACGGCCGGATATGTTCCGCGCATGCTTGGCCGTAAGCAGTTGTTGCGCTATCATTCCCGGGTCGAGGTGATCGAGGGTGTGGCCACGATCGGTGGCCCGCCTGTAGCCGGTGGCGTAGTTGGCTGGCTCGGTGGCGCGTTTGCGATGATTGTGCCGAGCGTGCTTTCAGCGCTTAGCGCGGTGATCTATTTTATGCTGCCGTCTTTGCCTGAAAAATCGCCTGCCCCGGCCGAAGGCTCGCAAGATTCCCGAGTAGCTGCACAGCCCGAAACTAGCCTCGAAAATCAGTCGGATTCCGAGGCAACTAAAAATCCCCAAAATAACCCCGCAAAGTCCACTAATTTTTTGGCCCGGTTGTGGCGGGATATGTGTGACGGACTGGTTTTTGCGGTGCGCGATAGCGTGATTCGCCCGATTTTGCTGGTGCAGTTTGCGCTGGGTGTGACCACTACCAGTTACGCTTTGGGGTGGTTTCGCATTTGCACGATTTGGGTCTTGAAGCTGGCGTTGTTGGCTTGATTATGGCCGCTAGCGGGGTCGGCGGCATTGTTGCGGCGCTGGTTTTGGAGCGGTTTTTCCCGGTGGAGCGGGCGCGCCCGGTTTTGCTGCTTTCACTGTTGGGGGTTGGCGCGGTTTTGGCCGGGTTTAGTTTTGTGAATATTACTGCGGTTACGCCGGTTTTGTTGTTTGTGCTGGATTTTTGCTGGGTTGGTATTTTTGTGTATGCTGGCACGCTGGGGCAGTATGGTGTGCGGGACGAGTTGCTGGCCCGGGTTGAGTCGATTTCGGAAAATGTGTTTTTGCTGGCCAGCACGGTGTCTGCTGCTTGCGCGGCTTGGCTGATCCCGTCTTACGGAGTCACTGTGTTTATGATCGCCGCCGCTGCAACCGTCGTCTTCCCGCTCCTGGCCCTGCTGCGCATGCCAAAAGACGCGATCTCCCCCGCAGAGTAGTACCTGCGACCAGGACCCTACTAAAAAATAAGCGTTAGAGTATTTTCCAGATATTTGCAACTAAAGCGCGTCGATTAGTTCGCGTAAAATCTGTGACGGAGTGGTAGCGCGTTTTTCGGCCGCAGCGTCTAATTTTGCGCGACGTTCCTGATCGAGCCGCAGTGTAAAAGGGCGCGCTTTTGCCCCGATACTAACAGGACGCCCAGGCCGTGGCTGAGCAAGATGCCCACCTGTGTAACCCGCTTCTGATTCTGCCTCAGCCGCCCATCGCTCGATGTCTGCCTCACTAAACTTAACACCATGCGCGTCTGTATATATACGCATTTCTACCTCATTGGATTTCGTCAAGATATTTGGCTGCATCAGCTGGATCTGAGATCTCGAATTCGACCATCAGATCATCTAACTGGGTAGTTTTTACTGTGCCCGCGCGAACCGATTTGGCGTATGCTATCAAATCGTTCTGCCACTCCAACTCTTTTAGTCCGGCATCAACCGCTGCACGCAAAACCGCACTGCACGCCCGATTTTCGGCGTCAGCCAGGGATCTTATGCGGTCATACATTTCACTAGGCATTCGCACTACCATAGTTTTTCCAAGTGTTTTCGCCATAACCTAACCATATCACAACGCATAACAATGTATTACAAATATTTTCTCGTCAAACAGCATCTTACGAAACACTGGCAAGGCAAAATATACGTGCGTAGTTAGCAAAAGAGCCGACTGCAAGCCGGCTCTTTTCCTTCGGAATAATCGTATTAAAGCGACTGCTTTAATACGATTATTCCCACTCGATCGTGCCAGGCGGCTTAGAGGTGATGTCCAGCACGACGCGGTTTACGTCAGGCACCTGATTGGTGATGCGGTTAGAAATTCGCGCCAAAACATCGTAAGGCACGCGCGTCCAGTCCGCTGTCATCGCGTCCTCGCTTGAAACCGGGCGCAGCACAATCGGGTGACCATAAGTGCGACCATCGCCCTGCACCCCAACCGAGCGCACATCGCCCAGCAACACAACCGGGCACTGCCAAATCTCTTTATCAAGCCCCGCCGCGGTCAGCTCAGCGCGCACAATCGCATCAGCCGCGCGCAAAGTCGCCAAGCGCTCTTCCGTCACCTCACCCACAATGCGAATGCCAAGACCAGGACCTGGGAAAGGCTGGCGCGCCACAATCACCTCAGGCAAGCCAAGCTGGCGACCAATCTCGCGCACCTCGTCCTTAAACAGCGTGCGCAAAGGCTCCACCAGTTCAAACGTCAAATCCTCTGGCAGCCCGCCCACATTGTGATGGCTTTTAATATTTGCTGTGCCGGTGCCGCCGCCAGACTCCACCACATCCGGGTAAAGCGTGCCCTGCACCAGGAAGCGGATCGGATCGCCGTCCTCTTCTTTAGCTTCCGCAATCAAATCGGCCTGCGCCTTCTCAAAGGTGCGGATAAATTCCCGGCCAATAATCTTGCGTTTCTGCTCCGGATCGGTCACACCGGCAAGAGCGCTCAAAAACTTTTCACGCGCATCTACCGTGACCAGCCGCACACCGGTCGAAGCCACATAGTCCACTTCAACCTGTTCGCGTTCGTCCTGTCGCAGCAGCCCGTGATCCACAAACACACAGGTCAGCTGGTCACCAACAGCCTTGTGCACGAGTGCTGCCGCAACAGCTGAATCCACGCCGCCACTCAGCCCGCAAATCACCTTGCCGCTGCCCACCTGCTCGCGAATGCGCGCAACCTGCTCCTCGATCACGTTTTGCGCGTTCCAATCGGCCGGAATCCCCGCCACCTTGCGCAAAAAGTTCTCCAAAAGCAGCTGGCCATAGTCGCTGTGCTTAACCTCAGGGTGCCACTGCACGCCATACATTTTCTTAGCGTTGCAGCCAAAAGCCGCCACCGGGGTAACATCGGTGGTCGCCAAAACCTCAAAGCCCTCAGGCGCCTCATGCACCGCATCGCCGTGACTCATCCACACATTTTGCGCGACAGGCTGGCCCGCAATCAGCGCGTCTTCAGCAGCAGCCAGTTGCACCTGGGTTGCGCCGTATTCGCGATCGCCCGTGTTGGCCACTTTTCCGCCAAGCGCCCGCGCCATCACCTGAAAACCGTAGCAGATACCAAAAATCGGCACACCCAGCTCAAAAATCGCCTCGTCAAATTCCGGCGCACCTGGCTCATAAACCGACGACGGCCCGCCCGAAAGTACAATGCCGAGCGGTTGCTTTTCACGCACCTCGGCGGCAGAAATCGTGTGCGGCACGAGTTCTGAATAAACCCCGGCCTCGCGCACGCGCCGCGCAATCAGCTGCGCATACTGCGCCCCAAAATCCACCACAAGCACCGGACGCGGTGCGGCAGGAACCTGACTAGACATTATGCCCCTTTCAGCAAACAGTCACGATCACGCCAGCGCGCGATCCTCTATATATAAATTTATCGAATTTCGGCTGGATTTGCGCTGTGACGGCGATTTTTGTCTTTTTCGCACAAATTTTTGCCTATTTTTTTGTATTTTTTGGAAAACGCTTAGGTTTGTTTTACAGCCCGTCTCCGGCTGGAAAAGTTGCGTCCGGGTCTTTTTGCCCCGCATTTTTTTCCTGGTTACTTGCCAAAAACACTTGCGTGTCGCGCACCAGCCAGGCTTCCACAATAAACGACACAATCAGCACACAACCGGCAATAATAATCGCGATAAACCGCCAGAAAGGCCAGCGCATTGCGCTCCACAGACCAAACCCTGCGATCAAATAAACAACATAAAACCAGCCGTGCACCACCAAGAAAATAGTTGTGAAATTCACTCCGGCAGGCTTAAAATCGATCTCAACACCCTTGGCTGGTAACTGCTGCAGCGCAACCAGCTCATTGCCGAAGAGGTAGATGTCGGAGTGGCCAAACCAGCGAATAAACGAGATCACATAGAGGCCGAACAGCATCACACCGGTGATGGTTGAGGCGATCTTAAAAAACTTGAGCGCTTTGCGAATTTGCGGCGCAGGGTCTTTGCGGGTTTGGGTACTGTTCATGTTCTCTCTTTTCGTGTATTTTTGGAAAATTTTGGGTTTGCGGCCTGTGTTTGCGGGCTTGTGCGGCCTGTTTTATTGCTGTTTTATGCGGAATTTACTTTGCGTTTGTCTTGCGATTTTGGATTGGTATGCTCTGCAAGTTCGGCTGGTCTAGTTTGGTTGGATCCCGCTTTTTGCTCTACCGCTTCAATTTCGCGCTCGCGCGCATCGCGACACAGGCGCACCCAGAAATAGAATGCGAACCCGGCAAAAATCACCCATTCTGCGGCGTAAAAAAGGTTCAGCCAGTTGATGGTTTCGGCCGGTTGCGGCGGCGGCGAGTCTATCGGAGTGAGGCCCGCTGCAGTGATTTCCGGGGTGTTTGCGGCGAGCACAGCATATCCCGCGTAAACGCCTCCCTGCGGGTCTTTTTCCCAGCGGTTGATTAGCTGCGCGGCAGCGACCGTGCGCAGCTGGTTTTGTGGCGCATTTGCGGCGGGCTGGGTTGGTGATTCACTCGGATTGTAGCGTCCGGTAAAATCGCGGATTTGAGTCTGACTGGTTTGCAGTTTTGCCGCGGCTTGCTGGGCTGCCCGCTCGCTTTCACTCCAGCCGATGCCGACAGCCAAGTGGTGATGCTCGCTTGTATATTTTCCAGCCTGCTCCCCCGTTTTTTCGCCGATAAGTTGCAGGTGGCCGATCACCCAAAAGCCGCTTTTGCCACCGTTAATGCGCTCCTGCACCACCGCAAAATCTGCCGGCACAAAACTGCCTGTAAAGCTGACCATTTGCCCAGATTCGCGATCTTTCACGCTCTCCCCCGGCACGCTCACGCTCGCTAAAGGCTGCACGGTTTCGGTGTCGACCCGGCTGGTTTCCGGGCGAATTGCGTTACTCATCTGCCACTGCGCCAGCCCGGCAAATGCCGCAGCCACGCACATAACCCCGAAAAACGCTGCAATCCAGCGCGGTCGGCGCATAACCTGACCGAGGGTCGGGGCTTGTGCGGCTGCCATTTAGCGCGAGGCTCGCACAATGTCGATTCGCTGAAACGCTTTCAAATCCGAGTAGCCGGTGGTCGCCATCGCGTGGCGCAGCGCACCCATCAGGTTGGATGTGCCGTCGGCAACGTTTGCCGGGCCGTTAATCACCTCAGAAAGCGTGCCAACAGGCGGGGTAGCCAGGCGTTTACCACGCAAAAGCTCCTCGTGATAGGCCTCTTGCCCCCAGTGCCAGCCGCGCCCCGGCGCTTCGCTGGCGCGCGCCAGCAGTGTGCCCAGCATTACCGCGTCAGCGCCACAGGCGATCGCTTTCACAATGTCGCCGGAAGTACCCAGCCCGCCGTCGGCGATCACGTGCACATAGCGGCCGCCAGACTCATCCAGATAGTCACTGCGAGCGCCGGCCACATCGGCTACCGCGGTCGCCATCGGGCAGCGAATGCCCAGCGTTGCCTGGGTGGTAGAACTGGCGCTGCCACCAAAACCGACCAAAACCGCTGCAGCGCCGGTGCGCATCAGGTGCAGCGCCGACTGGTGGGTGGCTGCCCCGCCGACGATCACCGGCACGTCAAGTTCGTAAATAAATTTTTTCAGGTTGAGCGGTTCGCGGCCGTCTTCGGCAACATGCTCAGCAGAAACCGTGTTGCCTCGGATCACAAACAAATCCACCCCGGCCTTTACCACAGTTTCGTAGTGTTCTGCGGTGCGGTGCGGAGAGAGTGAGCCGGCCACAGTAACCCCGGCGGCACGCACTTCTGCGATCCGGTCGCGGATCAGTTCCGGTTTGATCGGTTCGGCATAATATTTGCGCATCAGACGCACGGCTTCAATTTCGTCGCGGGTCTGGGCAAGTTCAGTTAAAATCGGCTCCGGATCGTCGTAGCGTGTCCACAGGCCCTCCAGATTGAGCACACCCAGGCCACCAAGTTTGCCAAGCGCGATCGCGGTTGCCGGCGACATCACCGAGTCCATTGGCGCGCCCAAAACCGGCATTTCAAACTGGAATGCGTCTAAACTCCAAGCGGTCGAAACCAGCTCCGGGTCGCGGGTGCGACGGGTTGGCACGACGTGAATGTCGTCAAAACTGTAAACTCGTCGGGCACGCTTACCGCGCCCAATTTCGATTGATGCAGTCAAATTAAAACTTCTTTCTGCGGCGTTTAGCGACGATAGTTCGGCGCTTCAACCACCATTTGAATGTCGTGCGGGTGTGATTCTTTCAACCCGGCAGAGGTGATTTGCACGAAGTTGCCGCGCTCTTTCAACTCTGGAATGGTGCGTGAGCCGGTGTAGAACATCGACTGTCGCAGGCCGCCCGTCAACTGGTAAAGCACGGCAGCGGCACGACCGCGGTAAGGCACCTGGCCTTCAATTCCCTCCGGAATGAGTTTTTCATCGCTTGGCACATCGGCCTGGAAGTAGCGGTCTTTTGAATATGAAGTGCGCTCCCCGCGGGTTTGCAGGGCGCCGAGCGAACCCATACCGCGGTAGCTCTTAAAGTTTTTGCCGCCAATAAACACCATATCGCCCGGGCTTTCGTCGGTACCAGCCAAAAGCGAGCCGATCATCACCGAGCTTGCGCCTGCCACCAGGGCTTTAGCGATGTCGCCTGAGTATTGCAGACCGCCGTCAGCGATCACCGGCACGCCCGCCGGGGTGGCTGCTTTTGCCGCTTCAAAAATTGCGGTCACCTGAGGCACACCCACGCCCGCAATCACGCGAGTGGTGCAGATCGAGCCCGGCCCGACACCGACTTTCACCGCATCTGCCCCGGCCTCTACCAGCGCTTTAGCGCCGTTAAATGTCGCGACGTTGCCGCCGATCACATCGACCCCGGCAAAAGCCTTATCGCCTTTAATTTTCTTAATAATATCGAGCACGCCGCGGCTGTCACCGTTTGCGGTGTCTACCACCAGCACATCAACGCCGGCCTCAAGCAGCGCGGTAGCCCGCTCCCACGCATCACCAAAAAAGCCCATGGCCGCGCCCACGCGCAAACGCCCGGCGTCGTCTTTGGTTGCGAGCGGATACTGCTCTTCTTTATCGAAATCTTTAACCGTGATCAGCCCGCTGAGTTTGCCGTTTTTATCGAGCAAAGGCAGTTTTTCGATCCGGTGCTGCTGGAAAAGCGCCTGCGCTTCTGCCCGGCTGATGCCTTTTTCTGCGGTCACCAGCGGCATCGGTGTCATCGCGTCTTTCACGAGCGTGGTCGCCCGGTCTGCTACGTCAATAAAACGCATATCGCGGTTGGTGATAATCCCGCGCAAAACCCCGGCGTCGTCCACCACCGGCAGGCCGCTCACCCGGTATTCGCCGCACAGCGCATCAACCTCGGCCACGGTTGCGTCCAGCGTCGTGGTCACCGGGTTGGTGATCATGCCGGCCTCGCTACGTTTTACCCGATCGACCATATCGGCCTGGTCGGCAATCGCCAGGTTGCGGTGCAAAATTCCAAGGCCGCCGTTACGTGCCATTGCGATCGCCATGCGGGTTTCGGTCACGGTGTCCATCGCCGCCGAAATGATCGGAATATTCAGGCGCACGTTGCGGGTCAGTTGCGTGGCCGTGTCTGCTTCGCTCGGAATCACGTCGGTGTGCGCCGGCAAAAGCAGCACATCGTCATAGGTAAGCCCGGTGAGTGCGAATGGATCGCGCTGTTCCATAAAAACCTCGTTCTCTTAGCGTAACATCGCGCACGGCGACAAATGACTATTACTCCTATTTTACTCCCTTTTGCTGGGAATTTTCCAGACGCAAAACTCGCCTTTTAAGCAGTGAAGTTGATAGCGGCTTTCTGTTTTTTGCCGCGTCCCAAAACCAGCAGGGTGCGCTCGAGCGCATATTTAGCAACGGCGTCTTCCGGGTCGGCAATTTTTGTACCGTTCAGCGTAACGCCCCCCTGCTGTACGGTGCGGCGCGCCTCGGAAAGCGACTTTACCAGCCCGGTTTCGGCCAGTGCCTGCGCCACAGTGGTGTCCGAGGTTGCTTGCATTGCTGGCAGGTCAGCTACCGCCTGACGCAAAACCTCATCTGGCACGCTGTCATAAGAGCCGGAGCCAAAGAGGGCTGCGGCCGCGTCGATTGCGTGCTGGGCTGCGGTAGTGCCGTGTACCAGCGCGGTCACTTCGAACGCGAGTCGTTTTTGTGCTGCGCGTTTGTGCGGTTCGGTTGCGACCTGCTCGGCATATTCCTCGATTTCTGCCCGGGTCAGGAAGGTAAAGACTTTCAGCCTGGAAATCACGTCGGCATCGGCCTGGTTGAGCCAAAATTGGTAAAACGCGAAAGGTGAGCACAGCCCGGCATCGAGCCAGATCGCATTCCCCTCGCTTTTGCCAAATTTAGTGCCGTCTGAGTTGGTGATCAGCGGGGTGCCGACCGCGTGCACGCTATTGCCGGTTGCTTTGCGAATCAGCTCAACCCCGCCCACCAGGTTGCCCCACTGGTCTTGGCCGCCACTTTGCAGGGTGCAGCCATAGCCCCTGTGCAGTTCGAGAAAGTCGATTGCCTGCAAAATTTGGTAGCTAAATTCGGTGTAGCTAATACCCGCGTCGGAGGCGAGCCTGGCGGCTACTGCGTCTTTTTTGATCATTGTGCCGACCCGGAAATATTTGCCGATCTCGCGCAAAAAGTCGATTGCACTCAGCGGCGCGGTCCAGTCCAGGTTGTTAACCATGCGGGCCGCATTTTCGCCTTCAAAACTCAAAAACTTTTCGATTTGGGTGCGCAGGGCCGCAACCCATTCTGCGACAGTCTCGCGCGAGTTGAGGGTGCGTTCTGCGGTTGGGCGCGGGTCACCGATCAGGCCAGTGGAGCCGCCAACCAGGCCGAGTGGTTTGTGACCGGCAAGTTGCAGCCGGCGCATAAACAGCAACTGCACGAGGTGGCCAAGGTGCAGGCTGGATGCGGTCGGATCATACCCGCAATAGTATGTAATAGGCTCTGGGCCGTTGAGAGCAGCAGCGAGCGCTTCCGGGTCGGTTGAGACGCTAAGCAGGCCGCGCCACTCTAGTTCTTCGTAAATTCCGGCAAATGACGGGTCGTTTCTTTGGCTACGCAAAATCTCGGTGCGTTCAGCGCTAATTGCCGCTCCCGCACCCGCAGCTGGGGTTTCTTCTACTACTTCACTCACCCCTCAACCCTACCAAACCTTACTGAAAATTAAAACAAAAGAACCCCTGCGATGTAGAAGCTACGCGGGGGTTCTTGTGGCTCCGACGGGCATCGATCCCGTGACCTTTCGATTTTCAGTCGAACGCTCTACCAACTGAGCTACAGAGCCGCTGCCAGAAACTTGCGTTTCAAATTGCAACCCTAAAAGCATAACAGGCGCGCAGGCGTTCGCGCCAATCAAGGTGATGAAAAAACCGTAATTAGAGAGCAGCGCCACGTGAGCGGGGGCGTGGGGGTGTGTGAAGGGCGTGAGCGGAAGTGGCAGGTGCCGCAGCTCAGTGAAGTGGGCGGGAAAAGCAAAATCCCCTCAAATTTTGAGGGGATTTGTCGCATCTGCGACCCTGACCGGGCTTGAACCGGCGACCTCCGCCGTGACAGGGCGGCACTCTAACCAACTGAGCTACGGGGCCATTTTGTTTCCGCTTTCGCTTCAACTCCATTAATTTTACACACCCTGTCGGGAAAAAGCTAATTCAAAAGAGTGAGGCTGGTCACCTGTGAGGTTCTGTCCAAGAGGAGTACCTAAAACACGCTCAAGCTGTGCTCAAAATAGGCCTCACGCACACTTAAAGCACTTGAACTGAGTTCAAGTGCCACTATCGCCCCCACAGTGCTCAATAGTTTTAACAGCCACCAACCTAAGTACTCACCAACTCAATCACACGCTAATCCAAGCAGCCTCTAACTGAAATAATGGAGTAGTGAATCAACTTGGTAGCCAATTTAACCTAAATGAAGTAGGCAGCGGATTAGCTTTTACAGAAGTAGCCTCCCAGCTCATGCAGTACTTGGAATCGGGGGAGCAAAAAATTGTGGTGCAAGCCCCGCCGGGAAGTGGCAAAACCACTTTGGTTCCGCCCCTAGTTTTCAATGCTCTCAAAACAGACAATCACAAAATTGTGGTTACGCAGCCGCGCCGCATAGCTGCCAGAGCTGCTGCCCAAAGGCTCCAAACCCTAACCCAAAAAACCAACTCTAATTTGGCTAAGCGAATTGGCTATACGGTGCGCGGGGAGAGTACGGCAAATAGTGGCACGCTGGTGGAGTTTGTGACCGTCGGCGTATTATTGCAGAGAATTATTCGCAACCCCGAACTTCCGCACACTGCTGCCGTAATCCTGGACGAAGTGCATGAACGCTCGGTGGAAAGTGATCTGGCTTTGGCGTTGCTGCTGGACGTGCAGGAGCTGCGAGGGGATTTAACGCTCTTAGCGCTTTCTGCCACTTTGGATGCGCAAAAGTTTGCGGATTTAATGTCCGACACTTCTCCCACCCCAATTATTGACTCACCTTGGGCGCTGCACCCAACCAAGCAGGTTAGTGTCCCTTTTGCGGGGAGCCGTTTTGATGAAAAAGGTGTTAGCTTGCCGTATTTGCGGCATATTTCTAAGGTAGCGTTGCAGGCACTAAATGAGTACCCGGGGGACGCGCTGGTCTTTGTGCCGGGAGCATTAGAGGTGCAGCTGTGTGCCAGATATTTGCGGGAAGTTACCCTAAGTTCGGTGGAAGTGTTTGAACTGCACGGGAAAATAGCTGATGCAGAACAAGACAAAATCATTGCTCACACCCCGCAGGAATCTTCCAGTTACAGGCGCATAATTGTTGCCACTAACATTGCGGAATCAGCAATTACCGTGCCGGGTGTGAGGATTGTGGTTGATTCTGGGTTAAGCCGGCAGGTGCGGCAAGATGCTGCGCGCAATATGCAGGGCTTGGTAACGGTTACTGCTTCTGCCGCCGCCAGTAAACAAAGAGCTGGGCGTGCAGGCAGGTTAGCTCCCGGAGTGGCAATTCAATGCTCTGATTCCAAAGCCTTAGCTGCTGCACCCCAGTTTGATTCCCCAGAAATTTTGAATTCAGCGCTAACTCGCCCGGCATTGCTCTTTGCTGCTTGGGGAGATCCCTATGTGCAGTCTCTAAGACTCTTGGATAAACCAAAGCCGGAGTTATTGAAAGCCGCGTATCAAAAATTGCAGCGGCTCCAGGCAGTAAGCGGTGACTTAGCGCCTAAATTGACTGAACTTGGGGCGCAGCTGGTGAAAATGCCGCTGGATCCAGAACTAGGCAGAGCGCTGCTGTTGGCTAGCCGGGAAATTGGGGTAGATGAAGCAGCTACTTTGGTGGCAAAGCTAAACCTGGGAGGTGGCACCAAAAACGGGCTTGAAACTAAGTCCCTCAACGCAGAAATCAGGCGCTTAAAACAGTTAGTGCCTGCAGAGTTTCAGAAGGCAAAACCTGGTACTGAGGTGCCGCCAGAGCTGAGAGCAGGATTAGTTACAGCCCTGGCATACCCGGGGCAGATAGCTAAAAGAGTTGAAGCAGGAATCTACCAACTAGCTCAAGGCTCGCGTGCAACATTAGACCCGCAGCTAAGTAAAAATTCCAGCCTGGGGGAATGGATTGCAGTTAGCGAGCTGCAACTTTCAAAATCGGCTGCTACCAGCGGCACGGGCGCTTTTATTAGAGACGCTGCGCCCGTAGATTTAGCTATGGCAGAAAAAGCTGCGGGAACTCTATTAAAAAATGAGTGCACGGTTACACTTAATCAGGGGGCGCTGCAAGCCAGAAAAGTGCAGAGCCTGGGCGAAATTACTTTAAGCTCCACCCCGGTACCCTTGGCAGAAGCAGTGCAAGGTAAAGACGTACACTCCTTGGTGATTTCTGCATTAAAGCCCTACGGTAGTTCAATTTTTAACTGGAGCACAGAGGCCTTAAACCTACGCTCCCGGCTGCATCTGCTGCATACCATTTTGGGTGAGCCATGGCAGGCACTTGACGAAGCTGGATTTTGGGAAATCTTTACCGAATATGGTCACGCGGAAACCGCGGTAATAGCTGGAATA
>JAUNHM010000099.1 GCA_030523945.1 Microbacteriaceae bacterium | reverse complement strand
CCTGCAACCTGCGGTTTTGGAGACCGCTGCTCTACCAATTGAGCCACCGCCCTATGTGTTTTTCGGCTATTTTGTGGCACTTTTGGGCGCAACAATCTAACTATCAATTCACTTCTGTCAAGTTTACGGCATTTTTTTGGTTTTGTCTAACCGAGTTTTTATTTGGGCGCGTTTTTTGGGCGGTCTGGGCTGATTTTTTCTGGTTTTTTGCCGGTTTTGCGCGCTTTTGGGCGGGTTGTTTTTATTTTTTATGGAGGAAAACGCCGATAATTTTTGGGTTATTTATGGCCGGCTGGATTGGTAAGGAGCTGGTTTTTTAAGTTTTTCGTAGGCGCGACTCGCCGCGGGAAGCAGGTTTTCCCTGGTCAGAGCGCTTTTGTATGTAACATTCAAAAATTACATTTCAATTTTGTAGACGACCGGAATATCGGGTTTTCTTTGTATGATAACCATTGAAAACGCAACATTTCAGTAAACATTCAGCAAACTTTTTTATTTTTTAAGGAAACCTGGCGTAGGCTTGAAGTATGACTGAAACAACACGACTTTCCAAAAAAATTACCGCTATTGCCGAGTCTGCCACTTTGAAGGTGGACGCAAAGGCCAAGGCTTTGAAAGCCGAGGGTCGGCCGATCATTAGTTATGCTGCGGGTGAGCCTGATTTTGCCACCCCTGAGCACATTGTCGATGCGGCGCGTAAAGCGATGGACAATCCGGCGAACTTCCGCTACACCGCGGCTGCCGGTTTGCCAGAGTTGCGCGAAGCGATCGCGGCAAAAACCAAGCGTGATTCCGGTGTGGACTGGCCGGCATCGCAGTTTATTGTGACCAACGGCGGCAAGCAGGCTGTTTACCAGGCCTTCCAGGTTCTGCTCAACCCGGGTGATGAAGTGCTGCTGCCTGCTCCTTACTGGACGACCTATCCTGAGGCAATCACCCTGGCAGACGGCGTGCCGGTAGAGGTTTTTGCCGGCGCAGATCAGGGCTATAAGGTGACTGTAGAGCAGCTCGAGGCTGCCCGCACCGAAAAAACCAAGATTTTGCTGTTTGTTTCCCCTTCAAACCCGACCGGTGCGGTTTACACGCCGGAAGAGACCAAGGCGATTGGTGACTGGGCTAACGAGCACGGCCTGTGGGTGATTGCTGACGAAATTTACCAGAACCTCACCTACGATGGCGCGAAAGCACTTTCGATTGTAGAGGCAACTCCAGAGCTGGCTGATCGCACGCTGCTGGTAAACGGTGTGGCCAAGACTTTTGCGATGACCGGTTGGCGTGTGGGCTGGGTTGGTGGCCCGGCAGACGCGATTAAGGGTATCGGCAACCTGCAGTCTCACCTGACCAGTAACATCAACAACGTTGCCCAGTTGGGTGCGGTTGAGGCACTGACTGGCCCGCAAGAGCCGATCGAAGAGATGCGCGAGGCATTTAACCGCCGCCGCAAGGTGATCGTTGCCGAGCTGAACAAGGTTCCGGGCTTTAACTGCCCAACCCCAGACGGCGCATTCTATGCTTATGTTGACGTGACCGGCGCGCTGGGTCGTGAAATTCGCGGCGTGACCCCGACCACTTCGCTGGAACTTGCCGATCTGATTTTGAGTGAGGCAGAGGTTGCGGCAGTACCGGGCGAGGCTTTCGGCACCAGCGGCTACCTGCGCTTCAGCTATGCACTCGGCGACGACGCGCTGCTCGAGGGCATCCAGCGCATCCAGGCCCTGCTGAGCGAATAATTTTCGACTGCTGGCGGGTTTGCTCGGCACATAGTTTCGAGCAAACCCAGCCGGGCAGTGTTTCGGGCAACCCAGCCAAGCAATTAGGCGACGCAACCTAGCGATATTTGCGGATTAATCATATTTATAATTAACCGTATAAATAGGTGAGTGTAGTTTTATTAGACGAGCATGATCACGTTTATATAGCGGGCAGGTAATGTTTACGCAATTGAGATAGCCCAGCGGCTTGCCTGGCGCGATGATGCTTAATTGGGTACAGTAGCGTTTACATGTCGGGCGAGGTAATGTTTACGCATTGGGCGCGGCGATGTTTACACGCTAGATGCAGCTACTTCGGGTTTTGGGATTTGAAACTGCCACACGGCTTTTACACCTTTAACATCGACAAAAGCGAGCGCAGCGAGCGGCACACCCAGCAACGCACCAAGCTGCGGACCAAACGCTACACCGAAAGCACCAGCACGGGCACCACCGAGTTGCGGGCCACCCATGCCCACCAGCATTTGCAGCCCGCCAACCCGGCCAAGCATACTCTCTTTCGCAGCCACCTGCACGATAGCAGCCTGCGCAGCGAGCGCAACTGTGTCACACGCACCCATAATAAACAGAGCGCAAACAGCCAGCCAAAGCACACTCGACTGCGAAAACAGGGCGATACTTAAAAGCCACACGATCGCAGCCAACACCAAAACCCGGCCCGTGCTGCGAGCACGCGTAAACACACCCGAAAACACCGTAGCCACAACCCCGCCAGCGCTCACACTCGCAAGCAAAAACCCATAAACCGCAGCATCAGCGTGCAAAACCTCCGCAACAAACTGCGGCAAAAGCACTATCGGCAGGGCAAACGCCGTAATCATCAAATCCACCAACAAACTAAAGCGGATCACAGGCTCCCGCCACACATATTTCAACCCTGCCGCAGCCGCACCAAGCAGCGAACCCGCCGCTCTTTCAGAGGCCGCAACCCGCGGCAAAACCAAAAACGCCAGCAAATAAACCAACAAAAACATCAAATGCAGGGCGCAAAAAACAGCCAACGGCACAGCATTTGCCAGCAAAAACCCCGCCAAAAGCGGTCCCAAAATCAGCCCCGCGTGCATCGCCAACAAATAGAGCGCAGCCGCAGCAGGCATCAAATCCGGCCGCAACAAAACCCGCAAAAACTGTTTGCGCACAGGCGCCGCGAGCGCACCCGCCGCACTGTTCAGAGCCAAAAACGCGTAAACCACAGGCAGCGGCACGCTGTTCCACCAAAAATGCGCCGCCAAAAACAGCACAATCGCCGCCAACTGGCCCGCCACACCGATTAAACCAACCGTTTTCGGCGAGCGCGTGTCCGCAAGCACCCCGCCAAAAAGCGCAACCAGCACAGTCGGCAAACCGATCGCAACCCCGAGCAGCCCAACATGCAGCGAAGAGCCAGTCGCCTGAAACACCTGCCACGCCAACGCCGCATTCAAAGCCTGCACAGAAATGCCCGTAACCAGCCCCGCAATCCACAAACCGCGAAATTTAGCAGAAAAACGCAGCGGGGCGATATCGAGCAGCAAAGATTTCATAATCTATAAATTTAGCAAAAACCAGGCCAAGAAGCCAGCAAACAGCAAACCGCTACTTCCAGAGCGAAACAAAATCGTGACCAAGCTGCGTGACCAGCGCGCGCAAAGCGGGCATCGAAAGCCCCATAACGCAACTCGGCGTGCCCTCGATCCGGTCAATAAAAGCAGCCGCACGACCGTCGATCGCAAAACCGCCAGCCAACTCCAGCGGCTCCCCCGTCGCAATATATGCGCGCAACTCAGCATCGGCCACATCGGCAGCGAGCCGCACCGTTGCCGTGTCCACCATACCTGCCGAACCGACCACCTCGCCGTCACGGCAATCAATCAGCCAGTGCCCGGAATGCAACACACCCGTCTGGCCGCGATGCCGGCGCGCACGCTCAAAAGCGACCTCCGGTTCGTGCGGCTTGCCCAAAATCTCGCCGTGCAACAAAAACACACTATCGCCGCCCAGCACCAAAGCCGTGCCGACCTCCGCCGCATGCCGGCGCACCACGTCCTCGGCTTTTAACCTGCCCAGCAACTCGACCGTTTCTGGCGCCGAAAGTGCCCGGCCAAGCTCGCGTTCCGCAGCAGCCACAGCAGCAGGCTCGTCCACCTCCGGCGCAAAACAGCGCGGCACAATCCCAGCCTGCCCCAGCACCGCCCGGCGCGCAGCAGAAGTCGAAGCAAGCACTAAATCCATACTTCCAGTCTACTCCACCAGCCTGAGAAGCAAAATTTGCGCAATCCAGCAAAACAGACCCGGCCAGCAGCCGCGAAATCGGCCCGGAACTACCCCGTAGTGGGCTAGGAATCTGCCAACCCAGCGTTCCCAGAAACAGCCTAAACCTCCTGCCACAGGCCACCCCAGCAAAACACCCAGCCAAAAATGCGACAATAGAAGTATGATTGAAAACGCGCAACTAGCCCCGGGCAGCACCGTAACCCTCGAAATCACCGGCATTGCACACGGCGGCGTGAGCATCGCCAGGCTCGAAGGGCGCGTGATTTTCGTGCACGACACGCTGCCAGGCGAAATCGTGCGGGCAAAACTCGTCGAGGTGAAAAAATCGTTTGCCCGAGCAGTTGCCATCGAGGTTTTGCAGCCGTCGCCGCACCGCGTGCCGCACATTTGGCGCGAGGCCGACATTTTGC
>JAUNHM010000098.1 GCA_030523945.1 Microbacteriaceae bacterium | reverse complement strand
GGCACACCTGCAATCAGCGCACCCAGCGACACCGCAAACACAACACCGAGCGGGTGCACCTGCACCGCCGTGCCCATCACCAGCGGCTGCAAAATGTTACCCTCGATCTGCTGCACCAGCAAGACGATGATCAGCATCACGAGAGCCGCAGTCGGACCGCTATAAATGAACGCAATCAGCGAAGCGATCAAACCGGTAATAATCGCACCCAAAAACGGAATAAACGAACCGAGGAACACCATCACACCGATCGGCAACACCATTGGCAGTCCCAAAACTAGCGCACCCAGCGCGATGCCAACCGCGTCCACAAACGCAACAAAAATCTGCACTCGCACATATTGCACAACTGAACGCCACCCGGCAGTTGCGGCCTGATGCACCGCAGCATGCGCACGCGAAGGCATAAAACCGAGCACCCAGAACCAGATCTGTCGGCCGTCAAGCAGCAAGAAAATCAGGCAGAACAGCACCAAAATAGCGCCTGCGAGCATGTTTGCCGCCCCGCTCGCGACCCCAACCGCGCCGGACACGATTTTGTCCTGGTTATCATGCAGGGTTGCCATAAAGGCTTCCGGGTCAAATTCGATGTGCAGCAGGTCGATGTGCAGCGGGCTTTCAATCAGCCACTGCGCCAACTGATCCCAGGAATGCTTCGCTTTTTCGTAAAGGTCAGCAAAACCGCTGCGGAACTGGGTGATAATAATCCACAAAAGCAGCGAAACAACCGAAAAAAGCACCGCAAGTGAGATCAAAACTCCAATACCGCGCGGCAGTTTCATACGCTCTGCAAAACGCATAACCGGCTGCAAAAGCGCGGTCAAAAGCACCGCAATAAAGAACGGCACGAGCAGCAGCGTGACCTGCGATAGCAGCCAAGCAACCCCGGCTATTGCCAGGCCGATAATGATAAACCGCCATGACCAGGCCGCGGTCACCCGGAACCCGAGCGGAACTTCGTAGGCAGCGTTGCGACTGTCTGCGGCGGCCGAGCTGCTTGCGTTTTGCGCGGTTTTTGCCGGTACTGCGGCGGCGGCGGGCACTGCCTCGGCAAGTGCGGTATTGGCCTGTTTAGCTTCGGCTGGTGCAGTCGCGCTCTGCCCGTTTGCGGCTGCAGCAGCTGGCGTGCTCAGCTCGCAGGTGACGTCAGCAGCTTGCGTTTCGTCTGGCGTTGCGGCTGCTGGGGTGGTGTTTTTTTCAGTTTCTGACACAAGTTTTATTATACCTGCAGGGGGCACACAAAAATTGTGTCCCGCCTATAAATCTGCCCGCAAAACACGATTTTTCTGCGATTTTTGGCTAAATTATCTTTTTTCTGCAAAATTTCGGAATAAAATCCGGGGTAGTTTACGGAATAAAATCCGGTAAATTTTGGAATAAACCCCGGTACTGAACCCGGCAAATTCCGTGTTTCTTGCCAAATTTGTGTAATTTCGCAAACTCGACCCAAACCGGCTTTTTAACCAGCTTGAAAACCGGAGTTTTCGGCGGGCACGTAAGTAGAGCAGTCCAGCAAATCAGGTAGGTTCGCAAAAACTGCCCGGCCAAATACGCAATTCCTATATCAGCGCACTTTCGCGCCGGGCGATTTCGCTCATAAGTACCTGGATTAGCACCTGCAACTGTACCGGGTCGCTTTCTTCGGCAGCGGCTGCCGCCCCGTCGAGCGCCCGCGCGGCAAGTCCGGCTTTCCCGTCGATCAGTTCGGCGATGCGCTGGTCCACTGTCTGGGCGGCGATAATTCGCCATGCCACCACCGGCTCGGCCTGTCCGATGCGGTGCACGCGGTCGATTGCCTGGGTTTGTTCGGCGTCGGTCCAGCTCAGTTCTGCCAAAACCACGTTGGAGCTGGCTTGCAGGTTCACGCCCACGCCGGCTGCGGTCAGCGAACACACGATCACGCTGATGGCCGGGTCGTTGTTAAAAGCGTCGATTGCCGCTTGGCGCTCGGCAGCGCCCTGGTTGCCGCGGATCGCAGTGACGCCGAGGCCACATTCTGCAAAAGCGCGTTCAGCCCGGTCCATCACCTCGATATGCTTGGCAAAAAACACGACTTTACCGGCCGAGCGAGCCAGTTGCGCGGCATAGTCGACGGCGAGGTCGGTTTTGGCCAGGCCGATTTGCCGCACCATGGTAAACACGTTCATGCCGGTGCCTGTGCCGTCGGTGTCGAGTTCTTGCAGGCAGACGCTGCGGGCCAGTTGTTTGTCGGTGAGCTTCGCGCCGAGTTTGCCGTTTTTGAGTTTCAGCCACTGTTCGTAGAGCTTGTTTGCGAGTTTGCGTTCGGCGGCTAGAATGTCGGCTGCTGCGTCGTCGAGTTCGACCGGAATGTCGCGCACCGATTTTGCTGGCAGGTCTTTGGCAACGTCGATTTTGCGGCGGCGCACGATGCCGAGGTCGATCACGCTTTGGCGGGCGAGTGGATAGAACGCGCTGTCGGCCGGGGTGAGGCCGGTGTGTTCGAGGGCGGCGAGCAGTTCGGCGCGCGGTTTGTCAGCGTCGATCCAGCCGAGGAAGCGCCAGATGGCGCGGAAGTCGTCGATGTCGTTGATCAGCGGGGTGCCGGTGAGGGCGATGAGCAGCGGGTTGCTGCCGGGGCTGCGTTCGGTTAGCGTTTCGGCCAGGGCGAGCACGGCTTTCGACCTTTGCGAATTAACGTTTTTGATCATGTGGGCTTCGTCCACGACCATGCCTTTGAAGCCGAATTCGCGCAGCCAGCCGCTGTGCCGGTCGAGAATATCGTAGTTGATCACGAAAATGTCGGCGAATGCATCGATGTCGTCGCCGTCGCCGTGGATCACAGTGACGCGCCGTTTCGGTGTCCATTTTTGTGCTTCGCGCGCCCAGTTCATTTTTACCACGTTTGGCACCACGATCAGCAATGGATATGCTTGGGCGACGCTGGCGGCGAGCAGCGATTGCGCGGTTTTGCCCAGGCCCGGTTCGTCGGCGAGCAGGAATTTGCGGTGTCCGGCGTGCACAGCGGCGAGCAGTTCTGCCTGGTGTGGCATCAGCGACGTGCCGGCTGGGGCAATTTTGTCGCGTGGCGGAGCTGCGGGCAGGCTCATGCAGGCTTTGCCGCTGCCGCCCTGTTCAAAGGATTTTAGCAGTGGCGCGATCAGTTCCCAGTTTGCCAGGCGCACGGCCGGGGTCGGTGGTTTGGCTGCTTCGAGTTGTGGGGCGAGGAACGGGTTGGTGCGCACGCGGGTTGCGATGCGTGGCGGGGTGACCTGTCGTTCCGCGGCTTTTTCGCTTTGGCGTTTTGGAGCAGCACCCGTCTCGGCATCGGCATCAGTTCTGTCGCCTGCTTCTGCGGCTGTCCCGGTTGTAAGTCCGGTGCCGGCTTCTGGGGTGTCGGCTTGGTTTTCGTCGTTTTCGAGCAGACCGGCGTTGGCCAGCATTTTGCGGCGCATTTGCTGGGTGGCAGCGCTGACCTGTGCGGCCGGGTCGAGCAGCGCGATCAGGCTGGTGTCGCTGGCGGCCACTTTGGCCAGGATTGCGGCGATGCCGTCGAGTCGTTTCAGGGTTTCGGCGCGGTCTGCCGGGGTGATATCGCAGTTTTCGTCGCGCACCCGGTCGCGTTCTTCGCGCATGAGCAGGGCGACGGTTTGGAATTTGGTGCGGCTGGCCGGGTTTGCTTTGCCGCGTTTTACTGCAGTTTCGAGTTCGCGCACGCCGAGTGCCAGTTGCGGAATAATGCCTTCGTTGTGTGATGGTTTGCGGCGTATGTGGGTGCGGCCGCGGGCGTTGCGGGTGTTTTTTGTCTGTGCCAAAAAATTGCTCCTGAGATGGGGGTGTTTTGTGCCGGGGTGTGCGCTGTGTTGCGCTGCGGCTGAAGAAGCGGGGTGGTGCGCGGAAATTTCCGTTAAAATGCGCACTGAGATTGTGGCTTCTTTTTTTATTTTAGCAGTTTTTGCTGAAAAGTTTTTGAGAATTTTGCCCGGGTTTATTTGTGTGTGGGCAGGTTTGTGGGTTTTGCGGTGGCCCGGGTTGTGTTGTGTGGGACGTGCGGTTGGTGGCTGCTGAAAGCCCTGGAATTAGCGGGCTAAGCGACTTGGCAGTTTAGTTGTGTGGCTGTTTTAGAAAGTAAGCCGGGGGCTGGTTTGTGCCGGCCCCCGACTGTAAAATTAGCCGCGGAAGGTTTCCACGTTTACGATTTCAACTTCGATGCTGTTGCCGTTTGGCGCTTCGTAGTTGGTTTTTTCGCCGATTTTCAGTCCCAAAATGGCTGCGCCTAGTGGGCTTTCCGGGCTGTAAACGTCAAGTCCGGTGCCTTCGCCGATTTCGCGGCTGCCGAGCAGGAATTTTTCGTCTTCGCCGAAGAGTTTGGCGGTGACGACGGTGCCGATTTCGACTACGCCGTGGCTTTTTGGTGCTTCGCCAACTTCTGCGTTTTTCAGCAGTTCTTCCAGGTCGCGGATGCGCGCTTCCATCTTGCCTTGTTCGTCTTTAGCTGCGTGGTAGCCGCCGTTTTCTTTCAGGTCACCTTCTTCGCGGGCTGCTTCGATACGCGCTGCAATGTCGCGGCGGCCGTTATTTACTAGGTCGTCGTGTTCGGCCTGCAGGCGGTCGAATGCTTCTTGGGTGAGCCAAGTCTGTGTTTCAGACATCTCGATCCTCTTTTCATAGAATTGCGCGCAGGGCTTTTTT
>JAUNHM010000097.1 GCA_030523945.1 Microbacteriaceae bacterium | reverse complement strand
CAACCGGCAGAGGCAGTGGACTTAAAATCCATTCAGTCTGGGTTCGAATCCCAGTAGGGGCACCAATTTTTCGGAAATATCTTTCCGATTCGCTCGCTTTTTGGTGAATTTTGGTGCGAAAAATGCCGTTTCGGAAGAATTGTTCCGAAATGCTCTGTTTTAGGGTAGAATGGTATCTCGTGAAGGGCAATTCGGAAATATCTTTCCTAAAAGATGCGCAAAATGCGGCGGAAGCTATTGGCAACCGCATTAAAAACGTGCGCAAAACTGCGCGGCTAACCCAGCAACAACTAGCTGACCTCGCCGGCATCTCCGACCGCACCCTCCGCGCCCTTGAACAGGGAACAGGCTCCCCAAGCATCGCAGCTTTTATCGCTGTATGCGAGGTGCTCGGGCTAGAAATCGAGGCGCGCTAATGGTCATAAAAAACCTTGAAAACTATCGCTTCGTAAAGCAAGCAGATGTCTATAAAAACGGCACTCTTGCGGGACAGCTCACACGGCTTGACGGCGGAGAAATTGAGTTTCGATACCTTGCGGACTACGATGGTAAAGCAGTTGCCTCGACCCTGCCCCTAGACGCAAATCATACGCCGAGCCACGGATTGCCGCCGTTTTTTGCGGGGCTATTGCCGGAGGGGCACAGGCTGACGCAGCTGCAGCGTGCCATCAAAACCTCCGCAGACGACGAACTCAGCCTGTTGCTCGCGGTCGGGCAGGACGCGCCAGGTGACGTGCAAATCGTCGAAACCGGTAAAAAGCCGCAGGAGCCAGTGCCGCTTGTGGCCAGGGACATAAGCGAGCTAGATTTTCGTGATTTTGATGAGCGGATCGATAGTCACGCAATTCCTGGCGTGCAGCGCAAAGCGTCGGCAACGATGATGAATGTGCCGCTAAATATCGGGCGTATTCCGGCTATTTTGAAACTCGATCCGCCCGAGCATCAGCACCTGGTTTTGAATGAAAATCTGCATCTACAAAATGCGCAGAACCTGAAAATCCCGGTGGCAGAGGGCAAGCTTGTGCACGATGCCAAAGACCGTCCAGGCTTATTGGTGAGGCGATTTGATCGGGTTGTCAGCGATGACGGCGAGATTACCAGATTGGCGATGGAGGACGGTGCGCAGGCGCTTGGGATCCTGCCGGCACAGAAATACGCGGTGGACGCGGCCGAGGTAGTGCTTGCGCTAGCTAGGCTCACGGACGCGCCAATGGTCGCGGTGCGCAATATGTATCTGCAGTTCGCGTTCGCATATCTGACGGGCAACGGCGACCTGCACGCGAAAAATCTCGCGGTCGTGACGGGGTCTGATGGCAAAACCGTGGTCGCGCCGGTTTACGATATTCCCTGCACCGCGCTCTACCGCGATTTGAGCATGGCGCTGCCGCTAAACGGTAAACTCAAAAAGTTGAAGCTCTCTGACTGGGATGCATTTGCTGAGAGCATCGGGTTGCCGCTGCGCGCTGCCCGCGCCGCAAATAAACTCGCGTTAAAGGCAGCTGCTGGCATCGATCTGAGCGAGTTGCCGTTTGCCGGATCGGTGCTGAACGGGGCAGTGCGCGAGCTAAAGTTCCGGCGCGATGCTATCACGGAATAAAAAACATTGATTTAGCACGGATTTGCGGGGGAGTTTGCTTGGGTTGCTTGGAAGTTTTTCCCTGAAATCTGATGTTGCGAAGATGAAAGCTGATAGTTTCCTGTGTGTTGGGGTGGGTTTCGCCTCGTACACAGCTTTTTCATAGCATTCGTCGAATAAAATGTGATTATGGATACACCAATGATTATTTTGATTGCAGCAGCTGCTTTGCTGGTGATTTTTGTGATCTATCTGTGGGTCACTTACAACTCCCTGGTTACTCTGCGCACCCGGGTTGACGAGGCGTGGAGTGATATCACTATCCAGCTGAAGCGGCGAGCCGATTTGATTCCGCAACTTGTCCAGACGGTAAAAGGCTATGCCAGTCATGAGCGGGGCGTTTTTGAGAATGTGACGCGCGCCCGTGCTGCGACGCTTTCTGCGCAGGGGCCGGCTGAGGCTTCCGAGGCGGAAGGGCCGATGCAGTCTGCGCTGAAAAGCATTTTTGCCGTGGCCGAGGGCTATCCGCAGTTGCAAGCCAGCCAAAACTTTTTGGGACTGCAATCTGACCTGGTAGACACTGAAAACAAGATTCAGGCCGCTCGCCGGTTCTATAACGGCGGTGTGCGCGAACTGAACATTAAAATTCAGGTTTTTCCAAACAACCTGTTTGCAGCGATGTTTGGTTTTGGTCAGCGCGAGTTTTTCGAGGTGGCAGATCACGCCGCAATTGCTGAGCCACCACGCATCGACTTCGGTTCGTAATCCGTTTATACCCTGCTGCTGAGCGGTTTTAAGTTTCCTGCTCCGCAATAAAACAAGGACGAAATGTATAGCGAAATTAGCAGAAATAAGCGTAATACGTTTTTGATTATGCTGTTTTTTGTGCTGCTTTTGGGCGGTTTGGGTTGGCTTGTCGGTAGTGTTTACAACAACTATAAGATAACGATTGTCATCGTAGTTGGCGCGCTGCTTTACGCGACTTTTCAGTATTTTATGGCCGCAAGACAGGCTGTGTTTATGTCCGGAGGTATCGAAATTGATCGAGAAGACCATCCGCGGCTTTACAACATAGTTGAAAATTTGGCGATCACCACGGGTATGCCGATGCCGCGTGTTTATATTGTGATCGACCCGGCTCCAAACGCATTTGCCACCGGCCGCAATCCCAAAAAAGCGATCGTTGCCGCGACCACAGGTATTTTGGATCTTTTGAACGATAACGAGCTTGAGGGCGTGATGGCGCACGAAATGGGGCATGTGCGCAACTATGATATTCGCCTGAATATGATCGTTTACGGGCTGGTTGTGGCTATCGGCATTATTGCGGATCTGTGTTTGCGTCTGATGTATTGGTCGCATAACAATCGTGGTGTAAACAAGCTGGCGCTAATTTTCACAGTTATTGCAATGCTGGTTGCGCCGTTGGTTGCGACGATTGTGCAGCTGGCAATTTCACGGCAGCGCGAGTATCTGGCTGACGCAACCGGTGCGCTGACCACCCGTTACCCAGACGCACTGGCAAGTGCCCTGCACAAGCTGGAGACTAACGCCCAGCCTTTGCGCAAGCAGCACGCGAGCATGGCGCACATGTGGATCGCCGATCCAAAAGCTCCTGGCTTTATCCAGACACTTTTCTCAACCCACCCGCCTACCAGTGAGCGCGTTAGACGACTCCTGGCGATGGGCGACAAATTTTAGGCATCTGCGAAACCTGGAATTTTACGGGTCTGGCCGGCACAAAATCGCGTTCCTGTGAATGTGCCATAAAAAATCGTTTTTAGATTTCTAAACAGGGTAAAATAGTAGATGTACGAGTTTACCAAAAAGCCGCTAAAGCTTTTAGGAAGTCAAGGTAGATACGGGTTTCCCGTTCGAAAAGAAAGATGAGATAGTGACTGACTATTACACATCACAGACACGCACCGAAACTGATTCGCTCGGCAGCGTTGAAGTGCCAGCCAACGTCTACTGGGGTGTGCACACAGCGCGTGCGCACGAAAACTTCCCAATTTCGCGCCGCCCGATCTCGGTATATCCGGAGTTTGTGCGCGCCTTTGCCTGCGTAAAACAGGCTGCTGCCCGCGCAAACATGGAAATCGGGGCGCTTGACGAGCAGCGCGGCACCCTGATCGACCGCGCCTGTGAAGAGGTAAAAACCGGCATGCTGCTCGACCAGTTCGTGGTCGGCGTGATCCAGGGTGGTGCGGGTACTTCCACCAATATGAATGCGAACGAGGTTATCACCAACCGCGCGCTGGAACTTGCCGGTCGCAAAAAAGGTGACTACGCTTTCATCAACCCAAACGACCACACTAACCGCAGCCAGTCGACCAACGATACCTACCCGACCGCGATCAAAATCGCGCTGGTTTTCTCGATTGGCTCACTGCTGAAAGAAATCAACCTGCTGGCAGACAGCTTTGCTGCAAAAGGCCGCGAATTTAGCAACATTTTGAAGGTTGGCCGCACCCAACTGCAGGACGCTGTGCCGATGACCCTTGGCCAGGAATTTAACGCTTTTGCTAACACCCTGCGCGAAGACGTGAGGCGTCTGCAGGAGACTGTTGAGCTGCTTTACGAAGTAAACATGGGCGCGACCGCGATCGGCACCGGCATTAACGCTGCGATCGGCTACAAAGAGGCCGTTATTAAACACCTGCGCGAAATCACCGGCATTCCGCTGGAAACCGCTGGCGACCTGATCGAATCAACCAGCGACACCGGCGTGTTTGTGAGCTTCTCTGGCGCGCTGAAACGCACCGGTCTGAAACTGTCTAAGATTTCAAACGACTTGCGTCTGCTGTCGTCTGGTCCGCAGGCTGGTTTGGGTGAGATTAACCTGCCGCCGCGTCAGGCTGGCTCGTCGATTATGCCGGGTAAAGTAAACCCGGTAATTCCAGAGTCTGTGTCTCAGGTGGCTTATGCTGTGGCCGGTGCTGATGTGACCGTTTCGATGGCAGTTGAGGCTGGCCAGCTGCAGTTGAACGCTTTTGAGCCGGTTATTGCGCACTCACTGTTCCAGTCGATTATCTGGCTGAGTGGTGCATGCCGCACTCTGCGCTTGAACTGTGT
>JAUNHM010000005.1 GCA_030523945.1 Microbacteriaceae bacterium | reverse complement strand
GGGATTATGCACTTCTTGGCATACGAGTCGAAGAATGACAAGCGCGTGCCGATCTGGAATCAGTTCTACTCTGTGGCGGGGACGCAGGATTTCAGTATCGAGCACCCTGGCATCTACATTGAGGGCGCCTACATTGTGGCACAGTTTGTGCCGCACGGCAGCGCGAAAAACCTGCAGAGCAGCAAGCAAGTTGAGGTCGCTGACGGATACGCTCTAGACAAGAAGTATCAGGCGCAGGGCGTTGCGAAGGTCGTGCCTGGCAGCGCAGATCAGGGGGCGACCCAGCCGACGCAACCTGGCGCAAATCAACCGACTCAGCCTGTGAAGCCGGCTCCAGCAGACCCTACGCAGCCGGTTGCAAACCCGTGGGGCGATCGCCTGCTTATCAAAGACGGTCACCTTGACATTGCCGCGAAAATGGATGCAGACGCGTTGCAGATCACTTTGATTGATGACAGCAACACTGAAGGGCAGGGTCGCAAGGAGCGCGCGCTCAACACTGTAGCGATTGCGGTGAATGACGCAGCTCGCCTGTCAGAGCGGCAAAAGAATGCGATTTCTCGTGAAGCATACAAGCACATTCTCAACTTTGACAGCAACGACAACTGGCTGCTGCCACTGTCACAAAAGCAGGGTCTGCCGTGGCCTGGCTACAGCACAGAGCATGTTGCGGCTGGCAAAGTCGCAGGGGATTTCACCCTGGAACTAACTAAAGTTTCAGGCCCTGGCAAAGTTACTCTGTACCAGACGGACGGCTTTGGTGGCAATCCTGAGGTGCTGCTGAGCGGGGATAAGCGCAGTCTGACTGTGCCGCAAAATACTCACGCGCACGCTGCTTGGGCTTTCACCGCGCCCGGTGTTTATGAGCTGACCCTGCAGTATCGGGCGCAGGGAGCGGCTGGTAATCAGTTGCAGACCGAGGAGCAGACTCTAATGTTTGTGGTCGGCGATAAGGCGCTTGCTGGTGATGCGAGCTCGAACAGTAACGGTAATGTGACTGTGCCGACTCCAGTGCCCAACCCGGGCATCGCTCTGCCGCCAGGTGGCATTATCAATGATGTGTCACGAGGCGATCAGCCTGCGCCAACCCAGACGGCTCCGGCACCTTACACTGGGGATCTGAAACATAAGGGTGAGGGCGTGACCGCTCCGGAGAAGCCGACTGTGGAGGTGCCGGCTACTGAGCAGCCAGCACCGGCTCCTCAGGGGGGCAAGTCAGAGGACGCCAAGGGTCAGAAACTGCCTGACACAGGTACCGATGCTTCTGCACTCCTGGCTGCAGCCGCTATCCTGACCGCAGCCGGCGCTGCCACCCTGGTAGCCCGCCGCCGCAAGGCATAGCGCCGCTCGCGCCCCAAGCGCACACACGCAAAACTCCCGTCGGGTTCTCAACCCCGGCGGGAGTTTTCGCTTCCCCACCCATCCGCATCAAAATGGGAGACGATATAGAGCAGTCGCCTCACAGCAGCAAACCACAAAGGTTGCTCACAGGCTGGCATGAAATAATTAAAGTATGGCAGCAGCAAGCGAGCGCACAGTTTTGGTGACGGGGTTTGACCCGTTTGGCGGCGAAAGCGTAAACCCGTCGTGGGAGGCGGTAAAGCAGCTCCCCCGCGAAATTACCGGCGCCAAAATCGCGACCCTGCAGGTGCCGACCGTGTTTTACGACTCGCTCGCCCTGGTGCGCGAGGCAATCATCGAGCATCGCCCCGAAATCATTTTGTGTGTGGGGCAGGCCGGTGGCCGCGCCGAGATCACGCCGGAGCGGATTGCGATCAATATTAACGACGCCTCCATCGCCGATAACGCCGAGCAGCAGCCTCTCGACGAGCCGATCGCCGCGAGCGCTCCGGCAGCATATTTTTCGACCCTGCCAGTAAAAGCGATGGTTGCGGCCGTGCGCGAGGCCGGCGTGCCAGCCAGGCTTTCAAACTCGGCGGGCACTTTTGTGTGCAATCACCTGATGTTCGGGGTGCTCGATTTTATAGCCCGGGAGGGTGCGAGTTTCGGCGTGGCCGATGCGCGGGCGGGTTTTGTGCATGTGCCGTTTGTGCCCGAGCAAGTGGCGCCCGGCGCTGAAGATCCGGCTTTGCCGCTGGATCAGATCGTGCGCGGTTTGGAAGCGGCAATCACTGCGGCTTTGCAACATGAGGGGGCCGCAGATGCGCAGCTAGCTTTGGGAGCAACCCACTAATCCCCGATGTTTCACGTGAAACACCGAGCAATTTTGTGGAAAAATAGAAGATAAAAGGAACAAACCGAGCGGCCCGAAATGCCCGGTTTGCAGAAAGGAGTGCCGTGTTTACCGGACTGATTGAGACGATTGGCACCATTACCGCGATGGAGCCTGCCGGTGACGGCGTGCGACTCACGGTGGCCGCACCAGGTATTTTGGCGGATGCAAAACATGGCGACAGCATCGCGGTTTCCGGCGTCTGTCTAACCGCAATTGAACTAAGCGAAAACGAGTTTAGCGCCGATGTGATGCTGCAAACTCTGAAAATGTCGGCGCTTCAAAATGCCCAGCCCGGCACGCGGGTCAATCTAGAGCGCGCTGCACAGGTGGGCAGTCGCCTCGGCGGGCACATTGTGCAGGGTCACGTCGACGGCACCGGCCAGGTGCTCGAGGTGCGGCCGGGAGCACAGTGGCAGGTGGTGCGGTTTAGCCTGCCGGCCACTCTTGCCCCGCTGGTGGTGGACAAAGGGTCGATCACCGTGGACGGAGTTTCGCTCACCGTTTCGGCAGTTTCAGCTGCGGGCGAGAGCGAGCAGTGGTTTGAAGTTTCGCTGATCCCGGAAACACTGACGGCAACCACGCTGGGTGAGCGAGTAGCCGGTGACACGGTAAATCTAGAAACCGACATTGTTGCCCGCCACGTCGCCCGGCTACAGGAATTTGCCGGGTAACTTTTAAATTCTTGCTAACCCGAGGAAAAGCGCGGAATTTTAGGCGAGCAGCTCTCACCAAGCGGGAAGACACGGGCCAAAAACTGGGGGAAAAACCAGGCGATTTCGACCCCCGCAACAGCAACAACCAGCAAAGCGGGTCTTTCCTCCAAAAAAATAAAAACCGGCAAAAACCCCACTAAACAAGCGCAAATCCGGGCAAAATCGGGCCAAAAACCGCCCCAAAAACGACACTCTCAAAACAAACTCAGCAAAAAATGAGAAAATAGAATGGTGAGGCGTGTTTTGGCGCGCCCAAAAACGAGCAACAGGACGGACAAAAATGAGCATTGCCAGTATTCCAGAGGCGATTGCCGCACTCAAAGCTGGCAAACCCGTGATCGTCGCCGACGACGAAAACCGCGAAAACGAAGGCGACGTGATCTTGAGCGCCGAACTCGCAACCCAAGAATGGGTAGCCTGGACGGTGAAAAACTCGTCGGGTCTGCTGTGCGCGCCGATGAGCAACGAAATCGCAAACCAACTCGACCTGCCGATGATGGTGCAACACAACGAAGACGTGCGCTCCACCGCCTACACCGTGACCGTCGATGCGGCGCGCGGCGTGACCACCGGCATTAGCGCCCACGACCGGATGGTGACCCTGCGCACCCTCGCTGACCCAGACGCGGTGCCGAGCGATGTGAACCGGCCTGGGCATGTGCTACCGCTGCGCGCGGTGGACGGAGGGGTGCGGGAACGCGCCGGACACACTGAGGCGAGCGTCGAACTGATGCTGCTGGCGGGGCTGCGGCCGGTCGCGATGATCGCCGAAATCGTGGCTGACGACGGGGAAATGATGCGCATGCCGGGGCTTTTGGAGTTGGGCGCGCGCGAAAATGTGCCGGTGACGACGATCGAGAAACTGATCGAGTATTTAGAGGAGCAGGACGGGGCTGGTGCTTGCCGGGCTGGTGCTGGAGTTGATCGGGTTGTTGCTGATACTATCGAAGTTGCTGACGGGACCGGGCCTGCCGAAAAATGCGCTTCCGCAGATCGCGAAAATAGCGGAGAGACCGGGACTGAAACTAGCGTAAAACCGGGCTGCGAGGCCGGAACCGGCGCCGAAAATCAGGGCAAAACCGGCACTGAAAGCAGCAACGCAACAGACGCTGCAGCCGGCACTGTAGCCGGCCAAGCAGCCGCACAAAACCGCACAAAACCGGCCCAAACCGCCGCAAAACCGCGCCGCCGCGTCAGCCTCAAAGCCGACACCCTCGTGCCGACCGTTTACGGCAAAATGCGCATGCTCGCCTTCCGCGACAGGCGACTCGGCATTGACCACCTCGCCATCGTCGCCGCAACCGAAACTGCAGCCAGCCTGCCACAAACCGGCGCGCTCGTGCGACTGCACAGCGAATGCCTCACCGGCGAAGCACTCGGCTCACTCAAATGCGAATGTGGCGGGCAACTCGACGCTGCCCTGCGCCTGATCGCTGAAAACGGCGGGGTGGTTTTGTATCTGCGCGGACACGAGGGGCGCGGTATCGGACTGGCCAACAAACTGCGCGCATACGCCCTGCAAGAACAGGGGCAAGACACGCTCGAAGCCAACCTGAGTCTGGGACTGCCGGCCGACGCGCGCGACTATGCTGTGGCCGCCGAAATGCTGCTGGAACTGGGCGTAAACGACGTGCGGCTGCTGACCAACAACCCCGAAAAAGCGCGGCAGCTGGATGTGAACGGGGTGCGCGTGAGCGAAATCGTGCCGCTGGTGGTGGGCATCAACGGCGAAAACCTGGGCTATTTGCAAACCAAACGTGACCGCATGGGCCACACCCTACCGGGCACACTCGGGTTGTAAGCTGGAAATGCCCCGAAACTGGGTAGTTTTGAAGTCGCGCAGTTTCGAGATTGCGCAGTTTCGAAATCTGGCAATTTTTGAAATGCACAGTTTTGAAATTGCGGAGTCTGCTGCGTCTATAATTGATTTGGAAAATTGCCGGGAATCTGGGTTATTTTGAGGGCAATTTAAATATATACAAAGTAGATAATCGCGCAGTTTGCGGGTCAAGTTTTAATAGAGACTTGAGCAAAACATAATAAATTTCCGGCTAAAGTTTCGCGCGAAACTTGAGCCGAATGCGGGCGAGTTTCCGGGAAATTAGCAGAATTACACAGATGTAAAAGCAAAATTTTCACCCGATTCACACCCAAAAAATGAGATAATTTATAAGGAGTGGAAAAACCGGGCGGATCTTGATTGAAGCCGGTCAAGACTCGGCAGGAAACTTGCTGGAACTTAACCGGGAATTGGCTGAGATTTGACCGGGAGTCGGCTGGGAGTCAGCCGGACTTTACAAAAAAATCGAGCTGACTTAAAAACCTGGAAAATTTCCACAAAACCCAAAACCAAAACGCTGATCGGAGGAAAAATGAGCGGACAGGGAGCGCCAGACCTGCGCGTAGACGCGAGCGGGCTGCGCGTGGCGATAATCGCCGGCAGCTGGCACGCCACCTATATCGAGCCGATGATCGCAGCAGCCACCGAAACCATCGCCGCAACCGGGGCGCGGAGCGAGCTGACATACGTAGCCGGGTCGTTTGAGCTGCCACTGGCCGCGCAACAAGCACTGCGCAGCGGGTATGATGCGGCCGTCTGCCTGGGCGTGATCGTGCGCGGCGGCACCCCGCACTTCGACTATGTGTGCAACGCCGTGACCGACGGGCTGACCCGGGTGCAACTGGACGAAAGCAAGCCGGTCGGGTTTGGAGTTTTGACCGTGGACAACGAGCAGCAGGCGCTGGAACGGGCCGGATTGCCGGAATCGCGCGAATCTAAAGGCAAAGAAGCTGCCGAAGCGGCGTTGCATTTGGCGGTTGCTGTGCGTAAGTTGCAGGCCGGCGGGGCCGGAGCTGCAGGCGCTGATACGGCCGACTCTAAACTTGCCGAGGCCGAAATCGGAACCGAAAACAGGGCCGCAGCAAACGCAACGCTCGGAGCAGCCAAATAAGCAAACTGTCTACAAAGTAGATAATTTGCAAACGATGAGGCGAAAGGCGGCAGAGAAATATGAGCAGACAGGCAGGCAAAAACGAGGCGGCAAAACCGGGCGCTGAACCGGGCGATACAGTGGGCACCGAACCGACCACCCAAACCGGACCGACCAAATATAACAGCAAAAGCAAGCCGGTCGGAACCAAAGCCGCAAAACCACACCGCGCCACTTTTGGCGAACTTGCCTCATACCTGTTTGCCGAGAAAAAACTCCTGACCGCGGCGCTTTTTTGCGGAGCTTTCGCAGCCCTCACCGCACTTTTACAACCGGGCCTCGTCGGTCAAATCATCGTCGCGGTCGAAACCAGCCAGGCGTTTGGCATGCTCGCCACCCTGCTGATCATCTGTGTTGCCACAAACGCAATTTTCAACGCACTCCAGCACTACACACTGCAGCGCATGGGCGAAGGGGTGGTGCTCAGGTCCCGGCTCAGACTCATTCGCAAGCTGCTTTTTTTGCCGATTTCCCAGTTTGATCAGCGGCGCAGCGGCGACCTAGTTTCGCGCATCGGCAGCGACACAACCCTGTTGCGGGCAGCGCTCACGCAGGGGCTGGTCGAGGCGATGACAGGCGTTTTGGTTTTGATCGGGTCGCTCATTTGCATGGTTGTGCTCGATCCGGTGCTGTTTTTGGCGACGGTTGCGGTGCTGGCTGGCGCGGCTTTGGTGGCCGTGCTCATCGCCCTGCGCATGCGACCTTTGAGCGCGCAAACCCAGCAGCAGGTGGGCGATTTGGCGGCGAGCGTGCAGCGCGCAGTGGGCGCGATCCGCACTATCCGGGCGGCAGGGGCGAGCGAGCAGGAAGAAAAAGCGATTTCGAGCCAGGCGCAAGAGGCTTATCGGCTCGGCTTGCGCACCGCCCGGCTTTCGGCGATGATCGTGCCGCTCTCTTTTATCGCGCTCGAGCTGGTTTTTTTGGTGGTGCTCGGTTTGGGCGGTTTCCGAGTGGCGACCGGCGCACTCACAATCGCAAACATGGTGGCATTTTTGCTGTTTGTGTTTTTGATGATCGCCCCGCTCGGCAACATTTTTGGGGCGGTTTTTGCGGTAAATCAGGCGCTTGGCGCGCTCGGCCGCATCCAGGAAATCACCCGACTCGAGTCCGAAACTGACCGTGATACGAGCCTTTCTCCATCTGGCGAGCTGGTCGATTTGGGGCAGGCGGGCAGCAGCGAGGCGCCGGCTTTGGAGTTTGTCGACGTGCATTTCAGTTATCGTTCGGCTGCGCCAGATCGGGTCGATGCGCGCAAACTTGTGGACAGGCGCGAGCGCCGCAAACTCGAGTTTTTACCGCCGCAGATTGTGGAAACGCCGGTTTTGCACGGGGTGAGTTTTGCGGTGCCGCGCGGCAAGACGGTGGCTCTTGTGGGGCCGAGCGGCTCTGGCAAGTCGACAATTTTGGGGCTGATGGAGCGGTTTGCCGATCCGGATAGCGGATCGATTCGCTTTGCGGGCGTGGATTTGCGCGATTTGCCGCGAGATCAGTTGCGCGCACAGCTGGGTTATGTGGAGCAGGACGCGCCTGCTTTGGCCGGCTCGATTCGCGATAATCTGCTACTGGCTGCTCCAGGGGCGAGCGACGAGGATTGTTTGCGGGTTTTGCAGCAAGTTAATTTGCTCGGTTTGGTGGAGCGGGAAGGCAAGCAGGCTGGTTTGGCAAGCGGGCTGGACGCGCCAGTTGGTGAGCAGGGTGTGCTGCTTTCGGGCGGTGAAAAGCAGCGTTTGGCAATTGCCCGGGCACTTTTGGCTGATGCGCCGGTGCTGCTTTTGGACGAGTCGACCGCGAATCTAGACAGTGTAAACGAGCAGATGATGCGACAGGCTTTGCAGAGTGTGGCGCGGGAACGCACGCTGGTGGTTGTGGCACACCGACTTGCGACCGTGGTTGATAGCGATTTGATTGTGGTTTTGCAGTCTGGTCGCGTAGTGGGCAGCGGCACTCACGCCGAGTTGCTCGAAAACGTACCGCTTTATCGCGAACTCGCCGCCCACCAGCTGCTTGCCTAGGTTGCGGGCTACTATCAACACGGTAATATAGACTATACGCCGATGCCTCAAAACTACAGCCAGTAAAGGATGTAAATGAACATTAATTGCCGCTTTGCAACAGCAGAAGAAATCGCAGACTGGGATAATCTGGTCACCCAAAACCCAGACGGCGGCTCATATCACATCACCAAAGCAATTATTGCGGCCAGACAACACCTCGGTTCAAGCCCTAAATACCTGGTATTTTCAAACAAGGGGGGGGCAGCCTCTAAAACAGTAGCGGTTGCATTTGAGCATAAGATCCCGCTGCTCGGCAAGCACTGGCATATCGCGCGCGGCCCTTTTGTGACTGGGCAGGCAGATTTTGAGGCTCACATAGCAGCTTTGAGGCAATTCATTGCCAAAAACAAGCTGGGCGTTTTTCATATTTTGGTCGAGCCGCCGCTCGTCACAGTGGACGAAAAAATATCAAAAGAACCGTTAGCAAAGCCATTATTGGCGCCCGACTTGACTGCCTGGCGTGAGGTTTTCTATTCAAACAGCGATACGGTCATCGTGGATATCGATAAAAGCGACGAGGAACTTCTGGCATCATTCGGCAAATCCACACGATATGAAATACGGCAGTTCTTAAAAACCGAACCAGTGCTTAAGGAGTACCCTGCAACTAGCGAGACTTTCGACACAATGCGCAAGCTAAACATGCTGGTCGGTGGCGGAAATAAGAATGTCGAGTTGCGCCCCACCCCGTATCTCGATACTTTGTGGACGGAAGCTACCAAAACAGGTAATTCTGCGTTTTTTGTGTATGAAACCGACGGGAAACCCGCAGTTATTGCCTGGATCTATATTGTGGGCGATAATGCATACTATGTTTATGGCGGATCCGAGCGCCCACTAACCGTTAGGGGAATGAGCCACGCCCTGCAGTTTGAGGCGATGAAATGGGCGCGCGATAAGGGAGCAAAAACCTACAACCTACTGGGCATCGCCCCTGCCTCGGCAAAAAGTGACGATGATCATCCAGGTTATTCACTGAGTCGTTTTAAGCTGGGTTTTGGCGGTCGCACAACCTACACCGGGGCATACGATATTCCTGTTAATTCTTGGAAATCAAAAATCTGGCTGAAAATAGGCGAAAGACTTTACGCGATGATTTGCTACAAGCTAAAGAGTGACCTATCGATTTATTGAGATAATAAATCTTTCCAATGTTTTACAGCCTTTGCGAAAGCTTACGCTTTTTCAGCGAAACGCTGATGGAGACCTCAATAAATTACCCCGAATCTCTTCCCTGCACTCCGAAATAAATATCTACTTTGTAGACAATTTCCGCCCGAACGCCAAAACCCGCCAAGCTTTTTGGGCATAGAAATGGCGGCGAAGCCCACCCAAAGTCTTCGCCGCCAGTCTATTTATGCAGGCTACTTAGCCGCGCGCTTGCGGTTTACGCAGCCCAGCAGAGTTGCCCCTGCCAGCACCGTGAGCATCGCAACGCTCAGCAGCGCAGGGTAACCATCAGAACCGGTGTTTGCCAGGTTCTTTGCATCAGCTTTGTCAGCTGCGCCAGTTTGCGCGCTTGGAGCAGGAACCACAACCGTATCATTTTGCTGGGTTGCATTTGCATCCTGCTTATCCGTAACGCCAGCATCCGGCTGCCCCTGCGCCGCTACTTTCGCGCCCGCGAAGTCGAGCACGAACGCAAACGGAGTTTTGCGCGCGTCAGCTTCCCCGCCGGAGGTGTACCAGTATGAGGCCAGCCCGGTCTCAAACTGCAGCTTCACGAAGCTTTCTGGCCAGGATCCCCAGCCATCCTTGCTGCGCACCTGTGGCAAGTGACCGGCAGGCGCATCAATCTGCACGCCCGCGTAATCCGGGGTGACGCTGATTTTGCCCTGTGCAGGGTCGATTTTGACACCCTTGAAAGTCGCGAGCACGACTTCCCGCTCTGCCAGCTTGGTTTTTTCCTTAGGATTGTCGACCTTGGCGCCGTAACCGCTAGCTTTTGCCCGCAGTTCGCCGCTTCCGTCAGCTTTCACTGCCAGCACAGGGTCGGTGATGGTGAACGGAATCAGCCCGTTGTAATAGTTGGCGCTGAAGCTGCCCGCCCATTTCACGCTCGCGCTGCCATCCGGATTGATGATCGCGCGGCCGTTTGCAATGCGCACCAGCTGCTTGCCGCCGTCCTGCAGGAATGCTGCGCGGCTCGCAAAGTTTGGCACGCTTTCTTTGCCATTTTTGTCAACGTGCACAACGCGAACGTTGTCGGCTGCCGCCTGGTAGCTTGCCTCGTCACCGGCTGAAATGCCTGCGCTCAGGTAGTTGGCGCCGCCGCCGTGCATCTTGTGCTGAGCTTCCTGGTTGATGCCCCACTCAAACGCGATGCCGGTGTATTCTTTGGCGCCGGTCTGTGCAGTCACATCGCCCTGTTTAACTGGCTCGCTCGTTTCAGGCTGCTTAGGCCCTGTCTGTGCGCCACCTTCATTCGGCTTACCCGACTCAGTTTTACCCGGTTCAGGCTGTGTTTTTCCTGGCTGCGTCGCATTCTTGAAGCTGATGCTAATCGGCAGTGGTGCTTTCACAGGGTCGGCGCTGCCGCCAGAGGTGTACCACAGCGAGTGCATGCCGGTTTCCATGTGCAGGTCAACGAAGCTCTGCGGCCAGGATCCCCAGCCAGCAACTTCTCGGTTTTGCGGCTTTACACCCTCGCGGTTTGGCACGTTTACCTTCACGCCCGCGTAGTCCGGGTTGATGGTCACGCCATTTTCCGGGTCGATTTTCACGTTTTTGAAGGTCGCCAGCACTACCTGTCGGTTTTCCAGCTTGTGCTTCTTGGTGAAGTCCCGCTCAGTTGTGCCCCAGCCGCCGGCAAGCGCGGTGATCTGCCCAGTGCCGTCTGCGTTCACGGTCATAATCGGGTCAGCGATCTGGAACGGTACCGTGCCGCCGTATGCGTTCACAGTGAACCAGCCGAGCCAGGTGATCTTACCGCTGCCATCAGGGTTAATTTCTGCGTGGCCACTGCCCAGGCGCACGAGCTGCTGCCCGCCGTTTTCAAGGAAGCTGCCGCGAGTTGCGTAGGTCGGCACGGTTTCGGTGCCGTCTTTTGCCTTGTGAATGATTGTTGCAGCCTCGCCGCCCTTATTAGCAAGGTAGGTTTTCTCGTCACCGTCAGAGAATCCGGCGCTGAAGTAGTTTGCGCCAAGTGGTGATTTCTGCTGCAGCAGCTGGTTGATAGCCCAGTCCATACGCACGTTTTCGAATACGCGCACGCCCTGCGCAGGCTGGCTCGTTTCTGGCTTTGTTGGGGCAGCGTCGCACTTCTCAGCAGCGCCCACGGTAAAGGTCACGTTCACTGGCAGGCCTGGCTTCATGTTGTCGCGGCCAGCGCCAGTCAGATACCACCAGGCGCGCAGCTCTGGGTCGAAGCTGGTCACCCACTCCTCTGGGAATGAACCCTTGAACTCTGGCTTCTGCCCGCTGTAGCGGTTTTCTGCGAACTCTGGGGTGCCGGTGAACTTGAAGTTATCGCCGTCCTTGGTCACAGTTGCATTCTTGAAGGTCGCTGCGGTAACTCGCTTGTACTCGCCTAGCTTCTCGCCGATCTTCCACTTCAGGTCGAAGGTCAGGGTTGCGCTCTTATCAGCCGCGATCTTCAGCTGCGGGTTGCCGTAGTTGAAGCCCACGCCGCCAAACCACGGGTATGCGGTGTAGTCCACGCCCTCGCCCCAGTTCAGCTCTGCCTCGCCGGTCTTTGCGTTGTACCAGCCCTTAGCGTCGTTCCAGGTGTAAACAGGGTGATCGTCGCCGGTTTTCACGGTTTTGCCCATTGGCGCGCTCTCCCAGTGCTGTGCGTACTGGCTGAGACCCCAGGCGAGGCTACCGCCGGTTGCCGGGGCGGCGCACATAGGAGTTTTGCTTGGATCAAGCGCCTTTGGCCCGTTCCAGTCCAGCTTCACTGGCTCCTGCTTGGTTACCTTTGCGTTGGTTGCCTTGCGCTCAGTGAACTTCGGGGCAGCGCCAGTACGGGTGATGACCGATACCTTTTTCTTTGCGTCGCTCTTACCGCGCGGGTGCGAAACATAAAGCTTGTCGCCAGCCTTGTTTACCGCGATCCCGGTGGTGTTTGCGTGACGACCCTCGGTGCCGTCGCCCTCCGTTACGCCTTTCTGGCCGAAGTTTACGGCAACGGTTGCGTCCCAGGTCTCAGGCGAGATCACGCTGAGGGTGTTGTTGGTGCGGTTGGTCACGTAAATCTCAAAGGTCTTCGGGTTCAGCTTGATGTCACCGGTGCCCTCACCAACCTCGATGAAGCGGTTGCCGACGGTCTTGTGCTTGCTGATGTCAAAGCTGATGACGCGGTTGTTTTTGAACTTTTCGCCGTACTTCGGGCTGACCAGAATGTGCAGCAGATCGTGCTCTGCATCGAATACGGCATCAACCGCGCGCCCGCCGAGCACAGCCTGCTCAAACTCGATCGAGCTGAGGTCAAACTTCAGGCTTTCCAGCCATTTGCCCGTGTTGATGTCGTATGCGGTCAGCACATTTTCTTTACCTGCGAGCACCCACAGGTAGTTGCTCTTGCTGTCAAAAACGACCTTTTTAATCTCTGGGTCTTTTTCTGTAGAGATCCGAATCGGCTCTGATTTTGTGAGCGTTTTCGGGTCAACTTTTACGATGTGCTTTGATTCCCAAACATAGAGATCGCCGGTTTTGGCGTCTTCGACCATGCCATAGTTCCAGCCGGTCACCTTTTCGACTTTCTGGGATTTGCCGGTTGCCACATCGACAATGCTGATGGTCGCTTTGTCGCGGTGGGAAACGAAGAGCTTGGTGCCGTCTTTGGAAAGCAGCACATTATCTGGCTGGCCGGCTTCGAGTTTGAAGTTGGCGGTTGCGTCATTTGCCTTGTTGGTGGCGGTGTCAAGCCAGGCAATTTCACCCATCGCTTTACGCTCGCTCGGAATAAATGCCTGGTAGAGGCGGTTATTTGCCTCGTCCAGCGCGAGCACTTCGGTGTTACCGTTTACCTCAGCGGCGGTATCGAAGTTGTATGGGTTGCCATTTTCGGCGTGTGCCGGCATCGCGGTCGCGCCCATGCCAAGCGTAAGCGCCGCAGCGGTCGCAACCGCAAGCAGTTTCTTTCTGATTTTTAGTGTCAAAATACTCCCTTTCGTGTTTGTGACTTTTCTATCCTACACACAAAAGAACAGACTTGTAAAGCCCCAACACATAAAGATCTGATGTTTCACAGTATTTATTCAGCCAACACACAAAAATCCCAGATCACCGCGACTTTTCAGCTCCAAGAATATTCCCAAATTTTGCGCGTAAAATAGACACCAGCCGGGCAGAGATCATAAAAGCCTGCCTCAGCCGAGCAACCAACTAAGATCATGCATTTCTTAAAAACCGCACTAGCAGTCCTGCAACTATTGGCGGGCGCGGCCTCTGCAATCCTCGGCATCCTAGCCCTAACCACCGACGCGGTCACTACCCCAGCGGTTATAATTGCGTTGCTATTGTGGCTTGCTTTTTACCTACTATCTAAAATTGTGGATAAAAACGGCCGGAAACTCCACTAAAAGAACGAATCAAGCAAAAGCAGAACCCTAAATAGTCTGGCTCGCTTCCCGCAAATCAGGCCCTTCGCGAACCCCGATTACCGCATCAAAACCCCACTTAACCGCTAAAAAACCAGCACTTCGGCGTTATGCCCGGAGGTCGCTAGCTTCTTATCGCTTGTTATGAGCGGACAATCTAGATGCTCGGCAAGCGCAATATAGCTTGCGTCATAACTGGTAAACTGGTGCCGCAACTCCCAAATCCGCTGCGCAAGCGGTGCCGCCTCAAAACGTTGAATGTCAAAAGTATAGAAATAATCAATCGCGCTCTGCGCCTTAACATCGTCTAGATCTCGACCAAGCAGCATGCCACGAACACCCGACAGCACCTCAAAATCGATGATATGCGGAGCAAACAAGCTGCTTGTCTCTATTTTATCTAAGATATCTAGTGCTCGCTCATTTTCCGCGACTACATCTATTATCGCGGAAGCATCAATGACGATCACGAGACACCCCCGACAGCACTCTACGATCAGCTTCTCGGCGACCTTCTGCGATAGCCTCCAAAATCACCTCGCGCGGAATATCCTTGACTTTATCTCTCTTCGCCTTAATCCTCGCGCGAAGCTCGTCGATAACTTCTTGATTGTTGTTTATCGAGGCTATTTTAGCCAGTTCATCGGCAATAAATTTATTCAGCGACTGCCCCTTGCGCTCGGCAGCTCGCTTCAATGAATCAGTAACCTTTTCAGGAATGTTGCGGAGGTATATTGTTGTGCTCATATTTCTATGCTAGCAGGTTGCTTGCACATTTGCTAGCACGATTTTGGACGGGGCTGCGCAAATTATATACAAAGTAGATAATTAACGGGTCGGGTTTTGAAGCTATTTTTGGCCCGGATTCGGCACCGTTTAAGCAGAATTTTTGCGTTTTTCGCCAGGTAAGCCGCCGGCCACAAAACGCGTAAAAATGGCTCGCTTCAGATTCGCAGGAAACAGCCTGTATGCCGACTTTAGCGCGGAATTAAAGATATATTCCCAAACGGTTATGAACCCAATTTTGCGCATTTCACGTTGCAGTCGAAGTTCTGTAAGAGCCGCTTTAAGCCCGCCGCGGCGCCCATACACCCCACCCACATTGTAAAGCAGCAGCGGTTCCGGTAAATTGTCTACTTTGTAGCCTTTATGAATCAGTCGTACAAACAACCAATAGTCTTCCATCGAACCCATTTCGGCATACCCGCCAACCGCCTGCACCGCCGCTTTGCGAAACATCACAGTCGGGTGATTGCACGGATTATGGGTGCGGGCGTGCTTGCGCACCTGCGCAGCCCCGGCAGGCGGCACTCTGCGCGTGCCCAAATTTTTTGCGTCGCCGCTAAACTCGACCATACCAGCGCCAAGCAAATCCAGGTTTTCCCGCTGAAAAACCGGCCACTGCCTGGCAAATCGCTGCGGCAGGCTAATATCGTCAGCGTCCATGCGCGCCACCACATCGTAACTGCACGCCGCCAAACCAGCCTGCAAAGCCGCCGCCAAACCGCCGTTTTTTGCCAACTCCACCAACCGCACCCGACACGGCAGCATGCCGGCAAGCCGCTCAATTTCGCACTGCAACGAGGCCGACACCCGCCCATCACGCACCAAAACCACCTCAGCTGGCCGCACCTGCTGCTCCGTCACCGAACTTTCCAAAGCGCGCCGCAACTGTGCCGGGGTGTCCTTATGATAAACCGAAATTAGCAGACTAAAAGGCGCTGTTTCCGGGGTGTTTTCGGGCAAAACCCGCTCGTTTTCAGTCGAAACCGCACAAGTTTCACGTGAAACCTGCTCGCTTCCGGGCGTTCCAGCATCACCACCGGGCGATCCGGCCTCAGAACCGCGCAAAACCCGCTCGTTCACAACCGTTCCTGCCCAGACAGGCCCCGATACGGCAAAACCGTGCTGCGCTGCCCATTGCCCACCATATCGTAATACCACAAAACGCCCAGCACGTCCTCCGGCACCCCTGCGCCCTCCAGCGTCTCCGAATTGCTGCGCGGCCTCGCCAAAATACCGCCCCGCAACCCGTCACGCAAGCACTCAAAAAGCAGCTTGCGATCCGAACTGCCCGCAAAAGTGCGCCCCCAACGTCGCAAAACGGCTGCCCGATAGGCCAGCCGCTCCCACGGTTTCAAAGCCCGCGAATGGTTGAAAACCCACATGCGGTTGCGCACCTCGAAATAAAACCGCTCCCCCGGATCCGCCGTGCTCGACCCGGCAACTTTGGTTTTGTGTGCAACGACCGAACCGGGCACATAAAGCCCGTGCGCCCCGCGCAAAAGCCGCGCCGAATATTCAAAATCGTCGTTCCAAATGAAGTAGGCGGCCATCGGCAGGCCGATCTCGCGCACCCGCTCCACCCGCAAAAACGCGCTCACAAACGAAATCGAACGAATTTCGGTGCATCCCGCCGTCGCAGCCCGGTCGCGTTCCGAAGCTGGCGCTGCAATTTTCGGTTTTGGCGTGTTCATCGGGTGGTCGCTGCCATCTGTCCACACCACTTTCGAGCCCATAACCGCGAGCGAATCCGCGCCAGTCGCCCGGTAGCGCGCGTGTGCGGCGAGCGCCTCTTCCAGCGCAGTCGGGCTGGGCACGGTGTCGTCGTCCATCACCCAGAGCCAGTCGCTTTCTCGCCCGAGCGCGTCTGGCAAAAGCCCTGCCGCGATGCCGACCGCGAACCCGCCAGCCCCGCCGGTGTTTTCGGTTAGCGAGATAAACCGCCCGGCCGCCCCCCACAGCGCCACCTGGTCGGCAGCAACCGCTGCTGCGCCATCGATTGAGGCGTTGTCGACCACGATCAGCCGGTCTGGCCGCACGGTTTGGTCGCGCAGTGCCTGTAGTGATTCGGCGAGCAGGTCTTTGCGGTTGTAGCTGACCAAAATCGCGGTAACGTGCTGTTTTTTGGCGGTTTTGGCGGTTTTGTCAGCCGCTTTAGCAGCCTGGCCCCGGTTTCCTGCCCGACTATCCGCTTGGTTGCCGAGCTGCCCACCCGGTTCCTTGCCGGCATGCCCGCCGAGCTGGTTTTGCTCCGATTTTTCCATTTATCGGTCCTTCTTTTTATCGGCCGGCTTGCTCGCTTTTTCCACCCCGGCACGCACCAGATTAAGCACCACGTTGTAATCCGGGTCACCTTCCGCAACCCCGTTTGCCGGAGTCAACTCGACCCGTTCCATCGGAAATTCGCGCGATTTCAGAGCCAGGTCGCTAAATTTTCCAAGCATGGACTGCGGAATATCGGTCGAAACCAGGTGCTGGCTACTAGCCGCAATCGCCTGGAAATTTGACAAAACCTTTGCCGGAGTCATCTGCCGCAAAATCGCTTCTTGCAAATCCCGCTGGCGTTCCATACGCGCATAATCGCCGGTTGCGGAGCCGTAACGCGACCGCGCAAACCAGATTGCATGGAAGCCATCAAGTTTTTGCTGGCCCGGTTCGATATATCCCTCCACGCCGTTGCCGTATGCGTCGCCTCCGATCGGCAAGCGTTCAGGCACGTTCACCGTGACCCCGCCGAGCGCGTCGATCAGTCGCTCAAAACTGTCCATGTTGAGCATCACATAGAACTGCACTTGCAGGCCGGTTGCGCCGGAAACCGCGTCTTTGGTCGCCTCGATGCCCGGTTCAGAGTTGCGTGCTTTTGCGTCCGGATATATGCCCGGCATGAAATATTGTGCTTCCGCATAGACGTGGTTTAGTTGGCATTTGCCCACGTGGCAGCCGTTTTTTACCCCAAATCCTTTTGGATATGCCCGCTCCATCGGACTGCCCTCGCGGAATGGCGGCTCGTTCAGTTCGCGCGGTAGGCCGATGACCACTGCCCGGCCGGTTTCCGCTTCCACGCTAATCAGGGAAATACTGTCTGGACGCAAGCCCTCGCGATCCGCGCCAGCGTCAGTGCCGAGCAGCAAAATATTGTAGCGTCCGTTGATCGGGGCGACCGCCGGTCCATCATTTTTGAAAACTGCGTTGATAAGTTCGCGGCCGGCGTTAATATTCATTACCCCCTGCGCGACCGCAACCGCCGGCAAAAGCGTGACCGCAAGCGAAATCAGGGCGAGCGGTAGGCGCCAAGCACGACCGACCCGCGGCAGTCGCAAAAGCGAGAGAGTGTGCAGGCCGACGATCACCCAGAGCAGCGCGTATCCGACCAAAATCGCCTGAAAAGCGAGCAAAAACCATTTGTTGGTGACCAGGGTCAGGATTGTTTCACGTGAAACAAACCAGAAAATGCCGATGAGCAAAGCAGCCCCGATCAGCGACAGAGTCGCCCCCAGGGCAAAACGGCCGAGCTTGCGGGCCTTACCCGTCAAAATCTGGGCACTACCGGGCAGCAAAAACCCCAAAACCAGCAGCCAACGCGCCCGTTTCGACATAAAATACGGGTTGCGACTGTCTGGGTAGCGCATCGGCTGGCGGAGTTGCTGCTGCAAATTCATAATATCCAGAATACTAGCTTCGCATCAAAACCGGGCTGAAAAATGGCCAATTTCCATATAAAAAACAGGCAAAAAATCCGGAATTTAGCCGCGGTAAAAAGTAACTTAAAAATAACAATATTATTAAAATTTTGGCTGCTTTTGTGTGCGAGCAGGGCAGGATTCTTAGCAAAATCGCCTAAAACCCGCCTCAAAACCGCGAAAAATCAAGGAAAAGCGGGAAAATTTACGAACAAAAAAGGTGCAAAAAACGACACGAGCCAGCGTGCCGCGTATGCCAGAAAACGCGCCGCTATGCCGTAGAATTGCAAGGGTATAGTGCTTATTGCAAAAGTCGCAAATAAAGGAGGGACGCGTGGCGATCATCAATCTGATTGGCGCGCTACCAGCCGACCGCGACCATGCTGCGAACACGGCCGCACTGCAAGATTTGGCAGTTGCTCTGGCTGAAACCGCGCCGCGCGACTGCAGTGTGCGCTACCTGGTGCCGCGCGATGTTGCCGCGCCGGAATTTGACAATCCGCTGGTCAGTGTCGAGCAGTTCACGCTAGCTGAAAACGCGCTCGGCCTGCTGTGGCAGAGTGGGGCGCTCGCCCGCACGCTCGACGGCGAACTGCTGCACTCTCTCACGCCCCTCGCGCCGATCCGTGCCCGCAAACAGGCCGATGGCAGCCAGGCGACGGTGACCGTGCCGCATTTGGAGGTTTTTAGCGAAAACGCGGCAGATGCGAACTCGGTAGCGGGCGGCACGCGGCTTTCTGTGCGGGCGCAACGCCGATATTACAAGCGGGCTCTGCAACTCGCCCAGCAGGTGGTCGTGCCGACATACGAGCTTGCCCAGCAGTTGCAGGCAGATTTTGGATTTACCGGAGCCCAGGTGGTGCCGCTGGCAGCGCCTAATGTGTTTTTGGCGGGGGGTGACGCAGCGGAGAGACGCGCCGCGCTGCGTCTGCCAGATGCAGCATATTTTGTTACTTTTTTGCACACGCAGGCCGAACTGCGCGAGCTGCTGCCGGTAATTACTGAGCTTGCGCCGGCGCATCCGCCGCTGCTTGTGATTACCAGTGCGCCGCTAGAGATCCCGGCCGAATATGCTGGCGAGCTTGATGAGCGGGTGCTGCTGGTGCATCCGCGTGAAGTCGCCGACGTTGGTGCGATTTTGGAGCAGGCCACACTGCTGCTCGTGCCACAGGGCGCCACCACCATGAACTTTGAGGTGTATGCTGCGCTGGCCGCCGGGGTGCCGCTTGTGTGCAATGCTGCCAACTCGCAGGTAACGGAACTTATGCTCGACGCTGGCGAAACCTTTGAAAGTTTTGCAGAGCTGCCAGGATTGCTGGGCGGAATACTCGATGATGCTGAAAAACGCGAACGCCTCAGCCTGCTCGCCCACGACCGCGCAACGGGCTTCTCCTGGGAAAACACCGCCCGCACCCTCTGGCACCTCCACGCATCCCTGTAACCTAAATATCTGCCGCTGATCCGGCTGCCGGTGATCCGATCGTAGCTAAAACTTGCGTAAAAGGAAGTGGGCGACCGGAAATCCGATCGCCCACTTGCATTAGTTAAATAGTGGCGGCGGCGGGCAGCTTTTGCGGGCAGCCAGCACAGCCGCTAACAGTTATTTAACTTCACCTCCGGCGGCAGCAATTTTGGCTGCAGCGCTAGCTGAAACCTTTTCTACCGACACGGTCAGCTTCACCTGAATGTCGCCGTCACCGAGCACCTTTACAGGCTGGTTTTTGCGTACTGCGCCCAAGGCTACCAGGTCTGCGCTGGTCACTTCGCCGCCCTTTGGGTAGAGCTCGGCAAGTTTGCTCAAGTTTACTACCTGGTATTCGGTGCGGAATGGGTTCTTGAAGCCGCGCAGTTTTGGTGTGCGCATGTGCAGTGGCATCTGACCACCTTCGAAACCGGCTTTCACCTGGTAACGTGCTTTTGTACCCTTGGTACCGCGACCTGCGGTTTTACCTTTTGAGCCTTCACCGCGACCGACACGGGTTTTTGCTTTTTTAGCACCCGGTGCTGGACGCAGGTGGTGCGCCTTCAGAATGTGCTGACGCTCTTCGTTTTGCTCGCTCATGCGTCAACCTCCTCAACTTTTACCAGGTGACGAACGGTCTGCACGTAGCCGCGGTTTTGTTTGTTGTCTTCGCGGATTACAGTCTGGCCGATTTTCCGCAAACCGAGGCTGCGCAGGGTGTCGCGCTGGTTTTGCTTTTCGCTAATTTTTGATTTTACCTGCGTAATTTTCAATGCCTTAGCCATTTTTACGCACCTGCCTTCTTTGCGTCTTCTGCCGCTTTGGCAGCTTCCGCTTCAGCGCGCACGATACGGGCTGGAGCAACGCGGTCGAAGTCGAGGCCGCGACGTGCCGCTACGGCGCGTGGGGCTTCAAGCTGACGCAGTGCTGCAACGGTTGCGTGCACAATGTTCAGGGTGTTTGATGAACCCAGCGATTTGCTGAGCACGTCGTGGATACCTGCACACTCAAGCACGGCACGCACTGGACCACCGGCGATAACACCGGTACCAGCGGTTGCTGGACGCAGCAGCACGATACCGGCTGCTTTTTCGCCCTGTACTGGGTGTGGAATGGTTTTTTCTACGCGTGGCACACGGAAGAAGTTTTTCTTTGCTTCTTCAACGCCTTTAGCGATTGCCAGCGGCACCTCTTTGGCTTTACCGTAGCCGACACCGACGGTGCCGTTGCCGTCGCCGACAACTACGAGTGCGGTGAAGCTAAAGCGACGACCACCTTTTACCACCTTAGATACGCGGTTGATGGTAACTACGCGCTCGAGGTATGGGTTTTCGGTGCGTTCGCCACGGCTTTCGCGACCTTCACCGCGACCACCACGACCGCGGCCTTCGCCACGCTCGCCACGGCCACCACGGCCGCGACCGCCGCGCTCTTCGCGGGTTTCGTTTGCAGTGTTTTCAGCACCGGTTTCAGCGGTGTTAACCTCTTCAGCCACTTGCTGCTCCTTTGTTTCGTTACTCACAGGCTCAGCCCTGCCTCACGAGCACCCTCAGCAACTGCAGCTACGCGACCTGCGTATTTGCTGCCACCGCGGTCAAATACGACTGCGGTGATGCCGGCGCTCTTTGCGCGATCAGCGACGAGCTCGCCAACTTTGCGAGCCTGAGCAGATTTGTCGCCCTCGAATGAGCGCAGTTCTGCTTCCATGGTTGAAGCGTATGCCAGGGTGTGGCCCTGTGCATCGTCAATAACCTGGACGAATACGTGACGGTTTGAACGGGTCACCGACAGGCGTGGACGCTCGGCGGTGCCAACAATGCGTTTGCGCAGCCGAATGTGACGGCGGATACGAGCCGCTGAGCGACCCGCTGCGCGCTTAATTGATGCAGCCATGGGTTACTTACCAGCCTTTCCAGCCTTGCGGCGTACTTCTTCACCAGCGTAACGAATACCTTTACCCTTGTATGGTTCTGGTTTCTTCAGCTTGCGAATGTTTGCGGCAACTTCACCAACTGCTTGTTTGTCGATGCCGCTGACGTGAATCTTGTTGCTGCCTTCTACAGCCAGGGTGATGCCCTCTGGCGCGGTGTAGTTTACAGGGTGTGAGAAACCGAGTGCCAGTTCCAGGCCGTTTGGACCTTTTGCTGCAACACGGTAACCGGTGCCCACAACTTCAAGGGTTTTCGCGTAGCCTTCGGTCACGCCGATGACGTTGTTGTTGATGAGGCTGCGGGTCAGACCGTGCAGGGCACGGCTTTCGCGCTCGTCGTTTGGCCGGGTTACAACCACCTGGCCGTCTTCGAGAGCAACGCGGATTGGCTCAGAAACGGTGAGGCTCAGCTCGCCTTTCGGGCCTTTTACGGTGACCTGCTGGCCGTCTACGGTAACGGTAACGGCAGCCGGTACTGAAATAGGAAGTCTACCAATACGTGACATTATTTTCTACCATACATAGGCGATAACTTCTCCGCCTACGCCCTTCTGCTCAGCCTCGCGGTCGGTCAACAGACCTGAGGAAGTGGACAGGATAGCAATGCCCAGGCCGCCGAGGACCTTTGGCAGTTCGGTAGAGCGTGCGTAAACCCGCAAACCAGGTTTTGAAACGCGTTTAATGCCCTCGATTGAGCGCTCACGGTTTGGACCGTATTTCAGGTTAATGGTGATTTCGGTGCCGACGCGTGCGTCTTCTACCTTCCAATCAGCAATGTAACCCTCGCGCTTCAGGATCTCTGCGATGTGCTCTTTGAGTTTTGAGCCTGGCAGAGAAACTGTGTCATGATGCGCCGAGTTGGCGTTGCGCAGTCTGGTCAGCATGTCTGCGACCGGATCTGTCATAGTCATAGTTTTTCTTCTTTCTCGCCTGGTTTCGCCTGGCCGGCCACGGCCGACGACCTTGGTGTGATGTTTTGAGGCTGGGACGCGGCCGGGTTTTTGGCCCGGTCGCGCGCTGACGCTGCGCCGGTTTAGCTGCTTTTGCAAGCGACTAAACCGGCCCAGCCTAAAACGGATTGCTTATTTTTATGCGTCAGCCTTGAATGGGAAGCCGAGTGCTGTCAAAAGCGCACGACCCTCATCGTTGGTTTTTGCGGTGGTAACTACGGTGATGTCGAAACCACGCACGCGATCAATTTTGTCCTGATCGATTTCGTGGAATACGCTCTGTTCGGTCAGACCGAAAGTGTAGTTGCCGTTGCCGTCAAACTGTTTTGGGTTGAGTCCGCGGAAGTCACGAATACGTGGCAGTGCCAGCGAGATCAGACGGTCCAGGAACTCCCAGGCGCGGTCGCCACGCAGGGTAACGTGTGCACCGATTGCCTGTCCTTCACGCAGTTTGAACTGTGCGATGGACTTGCGTGCCCGGTTTACGATTGGTTTCTGACCGGTGATTTTGGTCAGGTCTGCAATCGCACCTTCAATAATCTTACCATCACGAGCGGCTTCACCAACACCGGTGTTTACTACGACCTTAACAAGGCCTGGCACCTGGTGTGGGTTGCCGTAACCGAACTGCTCTTTGAGCTGCCCGATAATTTCGTTGCGGTATTTTTCTTTCAGACGTGGCTGAATTTTAACTGTTTCAGTGCTCATTCGGAATGTCCTTTCCAGACTTCTTTGCGTAACGAACACGCACGGTCTTTTTCACGCCGTCTTTTTCGATAGTCTCTTCGCGGAAACCAACACGGGTTGGTTTCTTGGTTGAAGGATCAACCACGGCTACGTTTGAGATGTGGATCGGAGCTTCACGCTTTTCGATGCCCCCCTCGTTTGTGCCGCGCTCTGACTGACCGGTGCGCACGTGCTTGGTGATGATGTTAACACCCTCAACCACTACGCGATCGCTCTCGGTCAGCACCTCAATTACGCGACCCTGTTTGCCGCGGTAGCCACCGCGCTCTTCAGTTGCGCCGGTGATTACCTCAACCAGATCGCCTTTACGAATCTTGCGACCCATTGTTAAATCACCTCCGGTGCGAGCGAAACGATTTTCATGAACTTCTTGTCGCGAAGTTCACGCGCTACTGGGCCGAAGATGCGGGTGCCGCGAGGCTCGCCCTCATTCTTCAGGATTACAGCAGCGTTTTCGTCGAAACTAATGTATGAACCGTCTGCGCGACGCGTTGCTTTTTTAGCACGCACCACAACAGCTTTTACGACCTCACCTTTTTTGACGTTACCACCAGGGATTGCATCTTTAACAGTTGCAACGATGGTGTCGCCAAGACCTGCGTAGCGACGGCTTGAGCCCCCGAGCACGCGAATGGTGAGCAACTCCTTGGCGCCGGTGTTGTCGGCTACCCTTAGTCGGGATTCCTGTTGAATCACTTTATACTCCTATTCAGTAAGCGCGCGGCTTACTTCGCCTTCTCGAGAATTGAAACCAGTCGCCAGTTTTTGGTGGCGGCCAGTGGACGGGTCTCGTGGATCAGCACGTAGTCACCAATGCCGGCGCTGTTTTCTTCGTCATGCGCTTTGACTTTTTTGGTAACGCGCATAACTTTGCCGTAAAGCGCGTGCTTTTTGCGATCTTCGATTTCGACCACGATGGTTTTTTCCATTTTATCGCTAACCACATAACCGCGCAGTGATTTGCGGTACGGGCGCTGTTCTGGAGTGATAACCTCAGCCATCTTTATGCCTCCTTAGTTGCAGCGGCGTCGTTCGCCTGCTTGGTTTTCTTGGTTTTTTCTGGTGCTGCAGCCGGGGTGATCCGGATGCCGAGCTCGCGCTCGTTTAGCACGGTGTAGATGCGGGCGATGTCGCGCTTTACCTGCTTGACACGGCCGTGCTGTTCCAGCTGACCGGTGGCCGACTGGAAACGCAGGTTGAAAAGCTCAGCTTTCGCCTTTTTCAGTTCTTCGATGAGGCGCTCGTTCTCGAATGTGTCGAGCTCGTTAATTGCGAGTTCTTTGCTTCCGATAGCCATTACGCATCACCCTCCTCACGCTTGATAATGCGAGCCTTGAGTGGCAGTTTGTGAATGGCGCGGGTGAGCGCTTCGCGAGCGAGCTGCTCGTCTACACCTGCAACCTCAAACAGCACACGGCCTGGTTTGACGTTGGCAACCCACCACTCCGGTGAACCTTTACCGCTACCCATACGGGTTTCGGCTGGTTTTTTGGTGAGTGGCTGGTCTGGATAGATGTTGATCCAAACTTTACCACCACGTTTGATGTGACGGGTCATCGCGATACGAGCGGACTCGATCTGACGGTTGGTGACGTAGGCTGGGGTCAGTGCCTGGATACCCAGTTCACCGAAGTTTACCTTGGTGCCACCCTTGGCAGCACCCGACCGCTTTGGGTGGTGCTGTTTACGATACTTAACTCGACGGGGAATTAGCATTGTTAGTTCTCCGCTCCTGCTGCGACTGGCGCAGCTTCCTGGTGTGCTTCACGACGTGGACCGCCACGACGGCCACCGCGTTCGCGGTCACCTCCGCGAGCAGGCTTCTTTGCAGCCTCTTCGCGGGCGAGTTCCTTGTTGGTGAGGTCACCTTTGTAGATCCAAACTTTCACGCCGATGCGGCCGAAAGTAGTTTTGGCTTCGTAGAAACCGTAGTCGATGTTTGCGCGCAGGGTGTGCAGTGGCACGCGACCTTCGCGGTAGAACTCTGAACGGCTCATTTCAGCGCCGCCGAGACGGCCTGAAACCTGGATACGAATACCTTTGGCGCCGGCGCGCTGTGCGCCCTGCAGACCCTTGCGCATTGCGCGGCGGAATGCCACACGAGCAGCGAGCTGCTCGGCAATGCCCTGGGCGACCAGCTGTGCGTCAGCCTCTGGGTTCTTTACCTCGAGGATGTTCAGCTGAATCTGCTTGCCGGTCAGTTTTTCGAGCTGGCCACGCACGCGCTCGGCTTCCGCACCGCGGCGACCGATAACGATGCCCGGACGTGCTGAGAAAATGTCAACACGCACGCGGTCGCGGGTGCGCTCGATCTGAATGCGGCTCACACCGGCACGGTCGAGGGTTTCGCTGAGCAGGTTGCGGATTTTGATGTCCTCAACCAGGTAGTCAGCGTAGCGCTGGCCCGGCTTGGTTGAATCAGAGAACCAGCGTGAAACGTGGTCTGTTGTGATCCCCAGGCGGAAGCCATAAGGATGGATTTTCTGGCCCATTATTTGGCTCCCTTCTTAGCAGCGTCAGCAGCCTCTGGGGTTGCTACGACCACGGTGATGTGGCTGGTGCGCTTTTTGATCTGGAACGCGCGACCCTGAGCACGTGGACGAATGCGCTTGAGTGTGGTGCCCTCATCAACAAAAATGCGGTGCACGAGCAGTTCGTCTTCGTTCAGGCGCAGGTTCTCTTTGTCGGCTTTTACGCGAGCGTTCGCGATAGCCGAAGCAACCAGCTTGTAAACAGGCTCAGATGCGGCCTGCGGTGCGAACTTGAGAATGGCAAGCGCTTCTTGAGCGTTTTTGCCACGTACCAGGTTCACGACGCGACGGGCCTTCTGAGGCGTAATGCGGATATGACGCACGCGGGCGATCGACTCCACCATAGTTTTTCCTCCTAACGTCCCCGCGCTTAGCGGCGACGACCCTTCTTGTCGTCTTTCACGTGACCGCGGAAGGTGCGGGTCGGTGCGAATTCACCGAGCTTGCTACCTACCATGGTTTCAGTCACAAACACTGGAATGTGCTTGCGCCCGTCGTGCACGGCAATTGTGTGACCGAGCATGTCAGGGGTGATCATTGATCGACGTGACCAGGTCTTGATTACATTGTTTGTGCCGGCTTCGTTTTGAGCAACTACCTTTTTGTGCAGGTGGTTGTCAACGAAGGGGCCCTTCTTTAGACTGCGAGGCATCTTGTTTCTCCTACCTGCTTATCGCTTCTTACCGGTTGGGCGACGGCGTACAATGTACTTGTCGCTTTCTTTGTTTGGACGACGGGTGCGGCCCTCTTTCTGACCCCACGGGCTTACCGGGTGACGACCACCAGAGGTACGGCCTTCACCACCACCGTGTGGGTGGTCAACAGGGTTCATTACCACACCACGCACGGTTGGGCGCACGCCCTTCCAGCGCATACGGCCGGCTTTACCCCAGTTGATGTTGGACTGCTCCGCGTTGCCAACCTCACCGATAGTGGCGCGGCAGCGTGCGTCAACGTTGCGGATTTCGCCTGATGGCAGACGCAGCTGGGCGTATGGACCATCTTTTGCAACGAGACGTACAGAAGCACCGGCTGAACGAGCCATCTTTGCACCGCCGCCCGGACGCAGTTCGATCGCGTGGATCACGGTACCGGTTGGGATGTTTTTGAGTGGCAGGTTGTTGCCCGGTTTGATGTCGGCGTGGATGCCGGCTTCAACGATGTCGCCCTGTTTCAGTTTGTTTGGAGCGATGATGTAGCGCTTGGTGCCGTCCACGTAGTGCAGCAGCGCGATGCGCGCGGTGCGGTTTGGATCGTATTCAATGTGCGCTACGGTCGCGTTGATACCGTCTTTGTCGTGACGACGGAAGTCGATCACGCGGTAGCGGCGCTTGTGGCCACCACCGATGTGACGGGTGGTAATGCGACCCTGGTTGTTGCGACCACCGGTTTTGTGGAGCGGACGCAGCAGGGACTTTTCAGGGGTTGAACGGGTGATTTCAGCGAAATCAGCAACGCTCGAACCGCGACGACCCGGGGTCGTCGGCTTATACTTGCGAATAGCCATAATTTGTTTCCTATCTGCTTCCGACCTATGCTGCGGCCGTGAAGATGTCGATTGTCGAACCAGGCTTCAAAGTTACGATCGCACGTTTGGTGTTTTTGCGTTTGCCAAAACCAAAGCGGGTGCGGCGGGTTTTACCCTGACGGTTCAGAGTGTTTACCTTTGCAACTTTGACATTGAAGATGTGTTCGATAGCGAGTTTGATCTCGGTTTTGTTTGCGTCTGGCTGCACCTCGAAGGTGTACTGGCCGTTTGCGTCGATGAGACCGTAGCTCTTCTCAGATACAATCGGACGGATAATTACGTCGTGGTGGCTTTTTAACAGGCTCATTATGCTGCCTCCCTTTCGGTGCGTGCAGCAACAAATGCGTCAAATGCAGCCTTGGTGAATACTACGTCGTCGCTCACAACTACGTCGTATGCGTTTACCTGGTCGGCCACGAGCACGTGGACGTTTGGCAGGTTGCGTACGGACAGGATTGTGGCGTCGTCGTTGCGGTCTGCAACTACGAGGACGCGGCGTTCTACCGTGACAGCGGCGAGCAGCTCGCGTGCTGCTTTGGTGCTTGGCTTGTCATCCACGCCGAAGCTTTCAATCACGTGCAGGCGACCTGCGCGAGCGCGGTCTGAGAGCACGCCTTTGATAGCTGCTGCAATCATCTTTTTAGGTGTGCGCTGTGAGTAGTCGCGTGGTACTGGACCGTGTACTACACCACCGCCGCGGTGTTCTGGCTGACGGATCGAGCCCTGACGTGCGCGACCGGTGCCTTTCTGTTTGAACGGCTTTACACCGGAACCTGAAACCTCACCGCGGTTTTTGGTTTTGTGGGTACCCTGGCGTGCTGCTGCGAGCTGCGCGGTTACCACCTGGTGGATCAGCGGAACATTAGTCTCAACATTGAACAGGCTTTCTGGCAGTTCTACGCTACCAGCTTTTTTACCTGCTGCGTCAAGTACGTCTAGCTTGGTTGCCATGGACTAGGCCCCCTTCACTGCGTTACGAACGAATACAAGGCGACCTTTCGCACCAGGCACGGCACCCTTTACCAGGATGATGCCCTTTTCTGCGTCGATCGCGTGCAGGGTGAGGTTTTGCACGGTTACGCGCTCGCCACCCATACGCCCAGCCATACGCTGGCCCTTGAAAACGCGACCTGGGAAGGAAGCGCCACCAATCGAACCTGGCTTGCGGTGGTTGCGGTGCTGACCGTGTGATGCGCCCACACCTTTGAAGTTGTGGCGCTTCATGGTACCTGCGAAGCCCTTACCCTTTGAGGTGCCGACAACGTCGATCTTCTCGCCGGCAGCAAAAGTCTCACCCACGGTGAGCTCTTGCCCGAGCTGGTAGTCAGCGGCGTTTGCGGTGCGCACCTCAGTGATGTGGCGACGCGGGGTTACGCCTGCTTTTGCGAAGTGGCCGGCCAGTGGCTTGGTCACTTTGCGTGGGTCGATGTGACCTGCTGCGATCTGTACCGCTGCGTAGCCGTCAACCTCTTCTGTGCGAATCTGGGTAACTACGTTTGGAGCTACCTCGATAACGGTTACTGGAACGACTGCGCCGTTCTCATCCCATACCTGAGTCATACCAAGCTTAGTGCCCAGCAGACCCTTAACAGTCTTGTTTGCTGTAGACATTTTACCTCTTAGAGCTTGATCTCGATATTGACGTCGGCTGGCAGGTCGAGACGCATCAGCGAATCAACAGCCTTTGGGGTTGGATCGACAATGTCGATCAAGCGCTTGTGTGTGCGCTTTTCAAAGTGCTCGCGGCTATCTTTGTATTTGTGTGGGGAGCGAATCACTGCGATTACGCTCTTTTCGGTCGGGAGCGGCACTGGGCCGATCACCGTAGCTCCTGCACGGGTTACCGTGTCTACGATTTTGCGTGCAGAGCTGTCAATGACCTCGTGGTCATACGACTTTAGTCGAATGCGGATTTTTTGTCCCGCCATTTTGACTCTCTCTTTCTGTCGCGTCTTATCTGGTTTCCCAGACATTGGACGTCTTGCGGACAACTCCTGCCTGCCTGAGCAGGTGGATGGTTGTGATTATCAATGCCGCCGAAGCGGTATTGTTCGCTGCGAGTGGCTGCCAACGCTTAGCAGTGTTGGGCACATTCTCTGCAGTGATTCAATGATCGGCAATGGTTTGCCGGCACAGAAATGCTGAACTTATCTAGTATCTCACAAATTATATGTAATTTGCAACCCGGGCGTGTCGCGCCACTTTTTCGCCCACTTCCACCCCAAAACTTTCAACTTCTAATTGAGACTTTGGCTGCTCTCGCTTTCTAAAAGTTCAAAGCAGGGCATGGAAATTGATTTAGTTTTTATTATCATTTGCCGGCAACTCAGATTGTGTGTCGGGTATGCGGAAAGGGTGCCTCAACCATTTCCGGTCAAGACACCCTTCCGTGTCAGCTAACTAGATTCTACCTAATAGCAGT
>JAUNHM010000096.1 GCA_030523945.1 Microbacteriaceae bacterium | reverse complement strand
TCGCAAAAACGGAGCATCACTAAATGAATAATATCGCGGATTTGAAACCTGCCACCAGCCGCATCCTGCTGTGGACGGTCTGGTTCGTTGGCGTGCTCAGTTTTGCGATCGCGGTCATTAACCGCACCTCGCTTTCGACTCTCGGTGTGGTCGCGCAAAAACACTTCGGCATCGAGGCGACCGGCCTGGCGTCTTTTGTTGTGCTGCAAATCGCGGTTTTTGCGGTTTTGCAAATCCCGGTTGGCGTGCTGCTCGACAGGTTTGGCGCGACGGTGATGATCACGGCCGGCGTGCTGCTGATGGGTGTCGCGCAGCTGATTATGGCGATGGTTGACACATTGCCTTTTGCGCTGGCGGCTCGCGCGCTTTTGGGGGCCGGTGACGCCTGTATTTTTGTCAGCCTGATGCGCATGGTGCAGCTGTGGTTTCCGCCTAAACGTGTGCCGACAATGTCGCAGCTGAGTGGCTTTTTGGGCCAGTGCGGCCAGCTTGTTTCGATCACGCCGCTTGCGCTTTTGGTTGCGGCGAGTGGCTGGTTTGTCGGGTTTACGACTTTGGCGGTTGCGACGGGTTTTGTGCTGCTGGCCTGTGTGCTGGTTTTGCGCGATCAGCCGGGGGAACATTCGCTGCCGAGTCGTCTTTTCGGGCGTCGCAGCGAGACTGCAAATCCGCTGACTGGCGGGGCGAGTGTGGCGCAGGGCGGCTCGGTGATGACGGCGCTGGGTGAGCTGCACCCGGTCACCGAGGCGATTCCGGTGATCGGCCCGAACAGCAGCGGCATGTTGCGGGCAATGCGCGATTTGTGGCGCCGGCCGGGCATTCGGCTTGCGTTTTGGCTGCATTTGGCGACTGCGGGCGGCTTCCACGCTTTTTTGCTGCTGTGGGGTTATCCATTTTTGTATGGCGGAATGCAGGTGCCTCCGACCGAAGCTAAGGCGATTATGAGCCTGCTTTTGCTGGCCGGTGTAGTGTGCGGTTTGGCGCTCGGCCCGGTCACGTCACGCTATGCGATGCAGCGGGTTTATATTGCGCTGTTTTGGACGATTATTGTTTCTGTTTTGTGGGCGGTTGTGCTGTTTATGCCGGTTGTGGCGCCGGTTTGGTTGCTGGCTGTGGCCACTTTTGTGCTCGGTTTTGGTGGCCCGTTTTCGCTTATCGCTTTTGACGTTGTGCGTACCCATGCGCCGCACCGCCAGACTGGTTTGGCTACCGGTTTGGTAAATACGGGCGGCTATTCGTCGGCTTAGTTTTTGGTTTTTGCGGTTGGGTTTTTGCTCGATTTGCAGGGGGCCGGTTCGCCGGAGACTTACGCGACTTGGCCGTTTAAGTGGGCGATGTGTGCGCAGTTTGTGGTTTGGGGGCTTGGTATGTTCGGGATTTTGCGTGAAATTCCGCGTGCTCGTGCGGAAATTAACCGTCGTCGTGCGGCCCTGGTCAAAAACTAGTGTCGTATTCATTAAATCCTAAGTTTTCTTGCCGGTTTATTCGGTATGATAGATAGATAGAGAAAGTTTCGGTTGCGTTTGTGTGGCGTGGCCGGTTTGTTTGGGTTTGAAAGGAACCGCTTTGACTAAAACTCCTAATTCCGCTGTTCGTCCACAACAGCTTGCAGATGAGGCTATTGAGCTGGTAAAGCGCTGGCTGGCAGAGGCTGCGACCTATCCGGTTGACGCTTCGGCGCAGCGTTTGGCCGGGGTTTTGAAGGACCCGAACGGGCTTGCGTTTACGGTTGGTTTTGTGGACGGCGTGGTGCGTCCGGAAGATAAAAAGGCTGCTGCTGCAAAGCTGAAAGAGCTCGTGCCGCTGACTCCTAAGTTCTTGCCTGCTCCGATGCGTGCTGCGATCGGTCTGGGTGGTGCTTTTGCGAAGCCGCTTTCGGGCATTGTTGTGCCGACTGCGCGTAAGGTTTTGCGTCAGATGGTGAGCCACCTGATTATTGACGCGAGTGATGCGAAACTCGGTCCTGCGATTGCGAAAATTAAGGCGAGTGGGGCGAGCCTGAACATCAACCTTTTGGGTGAGGCAATTTTGGGTCAGCAGGAGGCTGAGCGTCGCCTGGCCGGTACTTACAAGTTGCTGGCGCGCCCGGATGTTGACTATGTTTCGATCAAGGTTTCTTCGACTGTTGCCCCGCACAACCACTGGGCTTTTGACGAGGCTGTGGCTCACATTGAAGAGCAGCTTTTGCCGCTTTTTGAGTGCGCAAATAACGCCAGTCCAAAGAAGTTTATTAACCTGGACATGGAGGAGTACAAGGATCTCGACCTGACTCTGGCTGTGTTTACGAATATTCTTGACCGCCCAGAGTTCAAGCAGCTTGCTGCCGGTATTGTGCTGCAGGCTTACCTGCCAGATGCGCTGGGTGCGATGATCAAGCTGCAGGAGTGGTCTGCAAAGCGTGTTGCTAGCGGCGGCGCGCCGATTAAAGTGCGCGTGGTTAAGGGCGCAAACCTGCCGATGGAGATTGTGGACGCGACCATTCACGGCTGGTCCACTGCGACCTGGGGCACCAAGCAGGATTCTGACACCAGCTACAAGGCTGTGCTCGACTATGCTTTGCAGGCTGATCGGGTAAAGAACGTGCGTATCGGCGTGGCCGGTCACAACCTTTTCGATGTGGCTTTGGCTTGGTTGCTTGCGAAGGCGCGCGGCGCTGAGAGCGGCATCGAGTTTGAGATGCTTTTGGGCATGGCTACCGGTCAGGCTGAGGCTGTGAAGCGTGAAGTTGGCAAGCTGCTGCTGTATGTGCCGGTTGTGCACCCGGCCGAGTTCGATGTGGCTATTGCCTACCTGATTCGTCGTTTGGAAGAGGGCGCGAGCCAGGAAAACTTTATGTCAGCGGTGTTTGAGTTGAATGAAAACACAGAGCTGTTTGAGCGTGAAAAGCGTCGTTTCTTGGCTTCTTTGGAAGAGCTGAAAAACATTACCGGTGACGGCAGTGTCGAGTCTTACAATGTGCCTGGCCCGAACCGCACCCAGGATCGCCGCAAGTTTGACGAGGCTGGGATCGAGGCGCGGGTTGAAAAGCGCATTACCGACGGCGCTGCGATGCGTTTTGAAAACACGCCAGACACCGATCCTGACCTGCCGGGCAACCGTGCCTGGGGTCGTGCTATTGCTGAGCGCATGGTCGGCTTAAAGCTGGGTATTGACCTGGTAGAAAAGGCACAGGTTGATAGCGCCGAAAAACTCGAGCAGATTATTGCTGCCGGGGTTAAGGCTGCAGATGCTTGGCAGGCGCTTGGCGCTGTGGAGCGGGCGCGCATTTTGCACCGTGCCGGTGAGATTATGGAGCAGCGTCGCGCTGATTTCCTCGAGGTGATGGGTGCCGAGTGCGGCAAGACCCTTGACCAGGGCGATCCTGAGGTGTCTGAAGCGATCGACTTTGCCCACTACTACGCAACCCTCGGTCAGCAGCTGGAAAAGGTTGACGGCGCCAAGCCACAGCACAAGAAGCTGATCGCGGTGATTCCGCCGTGGAACTTCCCGACCGCAATTTCTGCCGGCGGTATTTTGGCTGGTCTTTCTGCTGGTGCGAGCGTAATTGTGAAGCCTGCTACTAATGCTGCACGCTCTGGTGCGCTGGTGGTGCAGGCACTGTGGGACGCGGGTGTGCCGCGCGAGGTGCTGCAGTTTGTGCAGTTTAAGAGCCGCGATTTGGGCAGCGCCCTGGTTTCTGACAAGCGCGTGGATCGCCTGATTTTGACCGGTGCTTACGAGACTGCTGTGACCTTCCGCCAGCTGCGTCAGGATCTGCCAATTTTGGCTGAGACCAGCGGTAAGAACGCGATTATTGTGACCCCGAATGCTGACCTTGACCTGGCGGCAAAAGACGTTGCAAACTCGGCTTTCGGTCACGCGGGTCAAAAGTGTTCTGCGGCATCGCTGGTGATTTTGGTCGGTTCTGTGGCTACTTCTAAGCGTTTCCGCAACCAGCTTTTGGACGCGGTAAAGTCAATTAAGGTTGGCACCCCAGAAAACTTGGAAAGCCAGATGGGCACGATCATTACCGCTCCTGACGGCAAACTGCTGCGCGGCTTGACCACGCTGGGCGAGGGGGAGACCTGGGCTATTAAGCCTGAGCCGCTTGACAGCGACAGCCCGCTTGCAGTTGACAAAAATGGTCAGGTGAAGCTGTGGAGCCCGGGTGTGCGCGATGGCGTGCGTCGCGGCAGCGAATACCACATGACCGAGTACTTTGGCCCGATTTTGGGTATCATGACCGCCGCAACTCTGGAAGAGGCTGTGGAGATCGTGAACGAAATCGAATACGGCCTGACCAGTGGCTTGCACTCGCTTGACAGTGAAGAAATCGAATACTGGATCGAAAATGTGCAGGCGGGTAACGCCTACATCAACCGTGGCATCACCGGTGCTATCGTGCAGCGCCAGCCGTTTGGTGGTTGGAAAAAGAGCGCGATCGGTGCCGGCACCAAAGCCGGTGGTCCAAACTACCTGCACGGCCTGGTGGATTGGGCTGATGCGCCGGTAAGCTCGACCGAGGCACCATCACAGGATGTAAAGCGTCTGCTGGTTGCTGCTGAGAGTGCCGGGGTGACCGGGGCGAAACTTGAGTGGTTGCGTGCCGCGCTCGGTTCTGATGCTGCAGCGATCGCAAATGAATATGGTGTGAATCGTGACGCTTCACAACTGGGCATC
>JAUNHM010000095.1 GCA_030523945.1 Microbacteriaceae bacterium | reverse complement strand
CCAGAAACACCAGTCACCTTAGGCAGGTCACCGTTACCAAACGCAGGCTTAGGAGTTTCTTCTACAACCTCGAAGAGCGCATTTGCGGTTCGTGGTGCGGGTGCCTTCTGACCAGCAAAATCTTTGTAAGTGACGGTCACAGGAATGCTGTAGTCGCCCTTCTCCATGGTGTTAGGCACGGTGATTGCACCGGTCTGCGCGTCGATGGTCAAGCCCTTTGCCTGCGCATCCTGCGGGTTAGCAAACGCGAAGCTCGCTACGTCCATTCCCGCTGCCAGCACCGCCTTTTCAGAGTCAGCGGTTCCCAGGTTGTCGAACTTCGGAGCCTCAACGGTGCCGCCGGTGCCCTTAGTGAAGGTCTTCTTCTCGCCATACACCGGATCGTGGTGCTCACGAATGGTGGTCTTTACCAAGAACTCACCCTCTGGCGTGTGCATTACCTTGTTCTGCGGGTTGATCTTGTGGTCAAGACGCACAACAGTAACTGGCACATCTGGAATGTTCTTAGCGTTAGGCTGATTTGTTGCTTTTTCTCCAGCGGTAATCTTGATTTGACCAGCAGGACCGTCCTCCGGGTTCGGGCTCTTGTGCCTATTCAGCGTATAAACCACATCATCAGATTTGTCATCTGGAGTTCCACCGTCAAAACGCAGCACCTGTTCCCAAGGCCGCTGTTGATTTGGATCATCGAGTTTCGCGCCCTTTGGCAGCTCATACTCGTCAAAAGTATCAGGCTTCTTAGTTCCAAAGTGGAATAGCGGGCTCAAGTCAAGCGGAATAGTGTTAGGTTTGACCTCAGCCTGTACCTTTGCTGCTGACTGAGCGCCCGCTTTTATCTCAGCGGATAGATCCTTTAGCTGGAAAAGTTTGCCGTTAGGCTTAGTTGGCGCGTTCGCACCGCCGCCAGGGATCTTCTTTTCGTCAAGGTCGGTAATTCCGTTGTCATTACTATCGTATTTACCGAAAGTAACCGCACGGGTAATGTTTCCGTGGTCTGCGTGAGATAGCGAACCAGCCCAGAACAGATTATCGAAGTTAGTACCAGGCTCCAGCTCTACGGTGAAGCTCAAGCGCATGCGCTTCTTACTGTTAAAAGCCGGAAAGTCATAGTTGTCTACCAGTGCACCTGCCATGCGGTCGTCAGTCAGGAACTGCTGCAGCTGCTGGTAAGCGTTAGTGGTGTTTCTCTCAGCAACTTTCCCCCCAAAGGTGAAAGGAACCTCACGAGTTTTGTAGTGGTCGTGAGTGGTTGGACGCCACCAGCGACGAGCAGCTTCGTTCTGCCAAGAACCAGGCTTCAAAGTTGAAGTGGAGTCGTTTACATCAAGATCAAATTCCTGACCGTTTTTCCATTGTGAGTGCGAAAAAATCGCGTAGGTGTTCTGCGGGTCACCTGCCGGGCTGGCTTTCAACTCAGCAACAGCAGCATCGCCATCAAACTGTCCCGGTTGACCATAGTTGTCTGCGAAACCGTTATTAGTCCTATTTACAAGGTTGATGTTCCCATCCATTGTGTGACGTTTGATCTTACCCACAATCTTCACACCGCGCGGGATCCATACACGAGCGGTTGGGTAATCAACACCATTTTCGCCAGCAACTGGGAACATGTTGAATACATAAACCAGGTTTACACGCACGCGTCCGTCTGGCTGCAGACCAAGCTCCCTGGTACTGTAAGCAGAAAGAATACTTGCACTTGCCTGGTCAGCAGCGGCTTGACTGTAACCGAAGTCCTTAAACCCAATGTTATTCTCATGCTCATACGCGTTGGCTGGGGTGGTTGCTGGCGCGACAACGAGCCCACCGATGGCGAGGCTCAGCGCGGTCACCCCCGCCCCAATCAACTTCCCAATCCGACGCTTCAAACCCGCGCCGGTTGTTTCATTCACACTCATTTTATTAATCTCCTTAACTTAAGTTGAGTGAGGGCTGCGACGGGATTGCCCCAGCCATTTGCTGACTATACTAGCACCCCCCCCCGCGAATTTCAAGCTCCCTTTTGCCCCGAAAAACCTCTGAAATTAAGCGTTTTCACGCACTCCACAAACATGACAGAGCAACCTCCAGAACTTTTGTAGCAATACCACAAAAACACGCCGCAAACTCTCATACCAATCTACATGCCAATTTTGCCATCCCGGGACAGCATGCAACCTTACATGAGCGATGCACCGGCACCACCTTTTGCTCGAATCACACCCGACTTGCATTTCGCAAAATTTTAACGCGACCTGCGTTTTTCGAGTTATATTCGAGCCGCATTTGCACTGCTATAAGGTGCGATACAACGCGCTAATCATCGACGATTCGCCACACAAACAACCGGCTTGCATCCCGATCTTCCCCGCCACCAAAATATAACGATTTTATAACATTTGAAATTCGGTCCATCCACGGCGCCAACCGGAACGGTCACAGCGCCCACCCGGACACTTCTCCACGACATTAGCCTCGTTTATCCGCACTTGGCAGATAAACGCGTTTATCTCACGAGCTTCAAAAAGCGATGCTTTTTCTAGCCCATGCCCAGCAAATCGCATCAATCAAATCATGCAGGCTGGGCACTGATTCGGCGCCATACTAAGCAATTAGGTTGCATTTATGAGGACCCTGTAGGTAGCAAACGTGAGGAGTTAAGTCACGCAATTTGAGTAAGGATTATCATGCAAATTGAGGAATTATTGTCACGCAATTTGAGCATAAATTATCAGGTATTTTGAGCAAAACGGCTAGGCGCCAAGCATCGCAAGGGGCACAACCAGGACACCATCAGGGCGCTTATAGGCGCGCTCGCCAGTGTAGAGCACCACACGCGCAAGCAACGAATCGCCCACCTGCCGCTGCAGCCAATTCAGGTGACGCACATCGCGATCCCCCACAGACCCGGCAAGCTTCACCTCAAAAGCCAGCAGCATGCCATCAGGATCCTCCACAATCAGATCGATATCGCGCGTGCCATCAAGCGAACGCAAATGCCCGACACGACAGCGATTTGCCTCCGCCGCAACCCGCACACTCAACGTCGCAAGCGACTCAAAAAGCGGGCCAAGATACTGGGCATTACGCTCCAACAAAACAGACCGCGCATTCAAACCAAGCAACCGCATAGCAAGCGCAGGATCAGCCAAATGATGCTTCGGCGACGTCGCCAAACGCGACAGCGGGGCATGCGCAAAATTCCAAGCCGGCAGCGGATCAAGCACCCAAATCTCCTCCAGTTTTGCGCGGAAAGTATCGGTTGTGGAGCGACTCGGCTTGTCGCTAACACCCGGCGTGGACGCATCCAAAATCGAGGTGTATGAAGCATCTGTGCTGGTCGCCGCCGCGTATGCCCGCAACCAGGCACGCAGCGCGGCAGCATTACGAGCAGTGTATCCCTGATCTGGCAACTCGCGCTCGGCAATGCGGGAAATGTACGCATCGAGGTGCTCCTCGCGCAAATCCGCGTCGGGAAGCGCCGAAATCGCCGGGAACCCGCTACGTGCCATCTCGCTCAAATAGCCAGAAAGCGCGACATCGCTGGCGCCTGCGACACTGACATTATCGCCGTTTTGCAGCAGCTCAGCCATACTCACCGACGGGGAAGCACTGCGACCACGCTCAAAAATCGCCATCGGCCGCATGCGCAAGCTCAAAATGCGCCCAGCACCCGAATGCATCGGCGCATCACTTGCAGGAGTTGCAGAACCTGTGAGCAAGAAACGCCCCGCAGGCGCTCCGTCATCGACCGCGCGCCGCACCGCATCCCAGACGCTCGGCCGCTTTTGCCACTCGTCGATCAGGATAGTGCCGTCCGGAAGCGACGCGAACGACGGATCGGCGAGATAAAGCTCGCGTCCCACCTCTGTGTCCAGTCGCAGAATCGTAGTGGCGTGCTGGGCAGCAGTCTCAGTTTTTCCAACGCCTTTTGGCCCCTCAACCGCTATCGCAGACGCGCCATTCAGCAGGCGCTGCAGCCGCTTATCTATTGCCCTTGGAAGGTAACTCATACTTCCATAATAACTAAGTCACGCAAATTGAGCAAGAATTATCATGCAAATTGAGGGATTATTATTACGCAATTTGAGCATAAATTGTCAGGCAAATTGAGGGATTAGGGGAAAAGTCGCGGAAAAACGCAAAAAACTGGCGAAAACGGCTGTAAATAAATTGTAAGGAAAATGGCATAAGCTAGAAACCGTGCAACCGAACGAACTAATTGCTGCCGCAGCCGCCTGGCAAACAGCAGACCCAGACCCTGAAACAGGCGCAGAACTCGCGCGCCTAATCACGGCTGCACAAAACGGCGACAAAACCGCAACCGCCGAACTGCGAGCGCGATTTGCCGGAACCCTAGAATTTGGCACCGCCGGACTGCGCGCAAAAATGGGCGCCGGGCCAGCCCGCATCAACCGCGTCACAATCGCCCAAACCAGCAAAGGGCTCGCAAACTTCCTGAAAAAACGCTCCAAAACCGCGCAAACCGGCCAGCCGCCGCGCGTTGTGATCGGATACGACGCACGCCATAAAAGCCGCGAATTTGCGCAAGACACCGCCGAAATCATGCAAGGAGCCGGCCTGCACGCAACCCTGCTGCCCAGCCCCTGCCCCACCCCGCTAGTCGCCTTTGCCGTGCGAGAATTGCAAGCAAACGCCGGAGTGATGATCACCGCCAGCCACAACCCGCCAGCCGACACCGGATACCAAGTATATCTAGGCGGAGCCGACCGCGGCCACCAAATCGTGCCACCG
>JAUNHM010000004.1:15116-30125 GCA_030523945.1 Microbacteriaceae bacterium | reverse complement strand
ATGACTTTGGTGTGCCGCGGTCACCCATCAGCCAGGTCACCTGGTGAGCTGACTCGGTGCGTGCGCTCCAGAAATCCCACTGCATGGTGTGGTCGCGCAGGCCAGAGCCCGGCAGACGCTTCTGTGAGTGAATGAAATCAGGGAACTTCATTGCGTCGCGCAGGAAGAACACCGGGGTGTTGTTGCCAACGATGTCGTAGTTGCCCTCGGTGGTGTAGAACTTCAGTGCGAAACCGCGTGGGTCGCGCCAGGTGTCAGGGGAGCCCTGCTCGCCAGCAACGCTAGAAAAACGCGCCAGCATATCGGTCTTGACGCCCTTCTGGAACAGCGCAGCCTTGGTGTAAGCGCTCAGATCTTCGGTGGTTTCGAAAACGCCGAACGCGCCAGATCCTTTAGCGTGCACAACACGCTCGGGCACGCGCTCGCGGTTGAACTGGGCAAGTTTTTCGACCAGGTAAACATCGTGCAGCACGACCGGGCCGTCTGCGCCGACGCTCAGCGAGTGGTTGTCGCTGGCGACCGGGGTGCCGGTGCTGGTGGTGGTGAAGGCGCCGGTTTAGCGGGCGCCGCCGGTGCTGGATGGGCACTTTTGGGTGTGTTCAGTCACTTTTGTCTGTCTTTTTGGGTGGGTTTTACGCGCCGGGGTGCGGCGCTGGTTTGCACCGTTGTGGCGCGGGTTGCGCCGTGTGGCGGTGCGGTTTCTGTGCTGTTGGGCACGGAAAATCTGTGGGGTGCTAGAGCAGGTCTGCCTCCGTGGTGGCGTGAAGCTCCTGCTGGCACGGCTCGCAAATGCCGCGATAGAGCACTTCTGCGCTGAGTAGTTTCATGCCGTGGCTGGTGCTCGGGGTTAGGCACGGGGAAGCGCCGATGGCGCAGGCTACGTCTGCGATGCGGTGGCATTTAATGCAGTAGGCGTGATGATGGTTGTCGTTAATGCGGGTTTCGTAGAGTGCGGGTGAGGCCGGTGGCTCAAACTTGCGCAGCATGCCGATGTCGCTGAGATCGGTGAGGATAATATAGACGGACTGCACGGTGAGGGTGGGTATATCGTCTTTAAGATGCGCAAATACGATGTCGGCTGAGGCGTGAGGTGCGCACTGTACTGTTTCGAGCACGGCCAGGCGCTGTTTGGTGACGCGGCGCCCGAGTGCACGCAGTTCTTGTTGCCAGTTTGCACGCATTTCGTCGGTTGCGGCGGAACATGTGTGGGTGCCGGGTGCGTGCAGGGTTGTGGTCATGCTTCCATTTTACCTTATTTTGAGTATCTAATAATAACTGCGACACGCGTTTTAATTTAGCGATCGAAAATAGTCTTTTGTGAAATATATCCGCGAAAAATCAGAAGCATCTTTCCGAAAATCCTAGTCATACTTCTTGATTACTTGAGAAGAAACCAAGAAAGTTGGGTTTTGCGCGTCCGTAACGTTCCTGAAAAGCCGGTGTGCCGATAAGTCGACCAGCAGCACCGTGCCTTTCATCGTAGGCGATTGCGCGTCCACATTTTTTCACAGCCGATAATAAAGGGAGAAAAAGCAGCAGCAAAAATAGTGACACACCCGCCGAAACCCCGATCTTTGCAGGGAACGGCACCGCGTCACCCATTAAAAACGGCGCTGTCGTTGAGAGCAAGCAGATTATGACCGCGATGGCCATGCCGCACATGAATGCGAGACGGTTGGTGCGAGGGTAGTAAGACAATGACATTTTGCGGCCGCTTTCGTCCCGTCGCGGGCGGGGGAGAGGCAGGTTTGGGTCGGGAGATTCGGAAAATTCGTAGCTGCGCTGGTTGCCGCGATTATGGAGATGGCGCCGGTTGCCCTGTAAGAACGCGCGGAGCTTGCGCTCTTCGCTGAAGCTGAGCGCGCCGGTGCCGTGCAGGGTGGGGGCCTGCGGCAGGTCTGATCGTTGCAGGATGCTAAATTTTGTGTTGCGCATGATGCTGGGGTGCTTTCTTTGCTCGGCGCTGGGGTGGTGCTAGCTAGCTGAGAGTTTTATTCTCTGTGTATTATCTTATGCTGTTTTGCTGGGTTTTTGTGGAGAGGTTGCAAATATGAATTATGTTGCGGAAGTATTGAATTTTTGTGGTTCGGAAAAGGCCGCGACCCGAGTGAAAATCAATTCTACTCGGGCCGCGGCCTTTCCTCACCGTTTCAGGTTAGTCTTTGTCACGGTTGCGTTTGCGAATTCCGAAGAATGCAAACACGGCACCTGCCAGCACTACGAGTGCCCCGACCACGATCAAAACGGTCTGCCCGGTGCTGCCAGTGTTGCTCAACTGCTTTGGCTCGTCTTTTGCGCTGGACTGCTTCTCAGGTTGCGGCGTCACGGTAGGCTGTGGATCCTTAACCTGAGGATCGGCATTGGTGTACGGACCAGACAGGTCACGCTCAAAATCAGGTTTATCAGGATTCATTAAAGCAACCCCGTCCTGGCCACCCTTCTTCGTAAGCACCCCGCCATAAATTTCTTTCTCGGCAGCAGTCAACGGTTCACGCGCTTCGACTGGCGCGCGGAAACTCTCAACCTTGGCACATTTATCGTTTGCCTTATCGGTAACCTCTGGCAGCTTATTTTCTAGCAGGTATGTGAGGGCTATATCGCGTGCGCACATAGTGTTGCCAACGGCAGTGTGACTGTCTGATGCCACGGTGAGTAGGCGCCCGCCGATGGCTTCTGCGGCAACGCGTGCGTTCGCGTATGGGGTGGAGGCATCGCCGGTATTACCGACAACTAGAATCTCCGGGGTGCTGTGCAGGTTGCGGCCAGCTGCGAGCAGACCTGAGTTTTTCCAAACATCACATATTCCGTTTAGGCTGCCAGCTTCGTTGTATGGTTTACCGGGATCTCGAATCGGCATGCTCTCTGCAATTAGTTTCGCCAGAATAGCACCGTTTTCTGGGTTTGCGCTGGCGGGGTTCGCCCTGTCAGCACAGCGAATTGTGTTGAGGAACGAATTACCGTAAGAATTGCCGGCTGAAACAATAAAGTTGTAGCCTTTGTGCAAATTTTTCATGGTGGATTCGCTCGTATCGCGCTCTACAAAACTATTCAAAAGCCTAGCCAAGTCTTCGCGACTTGCTTCGTTGTACATGTGACCGAGGATGGCGGTGCTCGCGATATTAAAGTCGTAGCCGTTGAAGTGCTGCGGGTTTTTATTTTCCTGAATAACCGGGTTCTTCAGCAGGGGGCGCAAAATGTTTTGCATTTGACGGGTGGCGAGGAATGCTTCGTCGCTCTGATCCTTTTTCTGTTTTTCTTGGTCGGATAGGTCATTTGCGTCGCCCGGCTGCACACGCGGGTCGTTCAATGCGCAGGTAAAACCGTTTTTACCGTGCTTTTCTTTACACCATTTTGCGAATGATTCAAAGAAATTCTGAAATCCGCCGTACTGTGTAATCAAACCCTTGTTGAGCTCGGCGATTTCCTCGCGACTGAGGTCTTTGCGCTGTTTATCATCAGATGGCGCGTGGTCAGTAAACGGGTTTACCACACCGTCAAGAATGAACCGTCCGACGCTTGCCGGGAACTGATGCATGTAACTGTACCCGAGGCGGGTTCCGTAACTGAAGCCGACATAGTGTAGTTTTTCTGCACCAACCACACTGCGTAGCACATCCAGGTCGCGCGCTGCTTCGGTCGTGCCTAGGTGCTTTAGGAATAGTTCGCGTTTTTTAGCGTCGAAACCGTCAATTGCGCCACCGCTGTAGGTGTAGCAGCGTTCTCCGCGCGCTTTATCTCTATTCACATTGTCGGCCGTCAGCTCTTCAACAGTAGGTGTTTTTTCGTTTCCAGGCGTAACAGTTTTGTTGAGGCTGTTGTCAATTTCGCACTGGGCAAACGGTAACGAGCCTGGTGGCACAAAACCTTCACGATCTTTTGGTAGCACGCCGCGCGGGGCAACAGCGATCAAATCGTATTTTTGGTTTAGTTTTCGATAAAAGCTATTGAAACTTCTATCCTGCAGGCTTTCCGGAGCGGAGTTACCGGGGCCGCCATAGTTGAAAGCAACAGCACCCTCTGATTTACCGTTTTTGGCGGGAATTCGGTAATAACCAACCGCCATATTTCCAGCTTCTGGGTTTTCATAGTCGATTGGCACGATCAAATATCCACATTCGCCGGATTTTGCATCTTTGCAGTCACCTCTGCTGTTTTTGCCGGGAACGTCTTTGTAAACATCTTTAATCGGAGCCTGGTTGTAATACGCTTCGAGGCCTGCCGGAATGAGACCGGCTCCTTTTCCGCCAGCTTTAGGAGCTGGGATAGCGAAGTGGTCATCACTCAGGTCGTCTGGGGTGTTTTGTCCGCTGATCTGGAATACGCGCGCAGATTTTGGCAACTCTGCAATCAGCTTCTTGCGCAATTCTTCGTCGGTTTGCGGCTCTGGCAGTGTGGCCTGCTGAGGCTTGCCCTGTTGCACGGCTTTTCCGACGAGCGCTAGGGTTTCTGCCTGCTTTTTAGCGTGTTCGGTTTGCGGTTGTGCAGCTGGTGCATGCTCGTTCTGCGCGGCTGGTGCGGCGGCAAGCGGGGCGGCAAATGCGCTGCTTACCATCATTGTGCTGCCTAGCAGGGCTGCTGCGGTGGCGGTGGCCAGCAGTCTCAGCCCGGTCTTTTTCGGCTTTGTCATTTTTCACCTTTCGACTTTTGGTTTTCCGTCTGATATGGCGGTTTAACATATAACAATAACATTGCAAGCTGGGCACCATCCCCCCGATTTATGCGCTTTTCTCTCAGTTTCACGGTTTTTACCAGAAAACGTTATTGAACTGTTATGCAGAATGCCTGTCAACCCGCTATCGTCGTGATTCTGTTTTACTCCATATCTGAAATACGAGAGCTTAGATTCGCACCCACACCAACCCAGCCAACCCGGCCACCTAAACCCGGACAAAACTCAGGGCGCTTCATTTTAGTTCTTTCGGCTATATTCTTAACAACTATGCGGAATCTAGGAATTTTTGGGTTCTTAGTAGTTTGCCTTAAAAACTTGCTAAGGCGAGTTGCCCTTCCCGCTTCTATCGTGCTCATCTCCGCACCAGCATTTTTGCTTAGTCACTGGCTGCGCCTACAAGCCACCGCCGCAAGCGCTATCTGCCCACAGGCCGCGCTTGTTTTCCCGGGCATCGTGCTGGGCGGCCCGGAACTGCGTTTGCCAGCGGTGCGGCTGCGAATAATAGGTGTATTCGTGCCCGTAACCCTCATAAATCATGGTGTGGGCCACGTTTGTGCCGTCTTCCAAATACACATAAAACAGGCTGCGAGTGTATTTGTCGCGCGTTCCTTGGCTCGGGTCGCTCACCAAATAGACGGTTTTGCCGGCTACAAGTTCGGTCATTCGTCGGGCGGCTTCGTGTCCGAAACATTCGACCGGCTTGCGCGGGTGCTTGCTTTCGGGCGTGTCCAGTCCGATCATGCGAATTTTGTGGTTGCCGGCGTGCAATGTGTCGCCGTCGATCACCCGGTGCACGGTCGCTTTTTCGCCTTGGCGGTAGTCTGGGTCTTGCGCGTTTGCGGGGTTTGCGGCACCTAAAGTTGCGGCTTTTGCGGCGGCGTCGTGGCTGGCTCGACCTGCCCGTCCGGCTGATTCGACGGGTTTTTCGGAGTTTTCTTTGGTGGCGTTTCCGGGTTTTTCTTTTGCGGTTTTTTCGTTATTTTCGGCTAGTTTTTTAGGTTTTTGAGGTTGTTGCGCCGGTTCTTCTTTTGGTTTTGTGGGAGCGGTTTGCGTGGCTGGTTCACCAGTTTTGCTGTTTTCTCCGCCCGCGGCCATGCCAATTACACCGACGATTATGCCGATTAGGCAGACGACCAGGACTGCGATGATTATGATCGCGCCGTTAGCTCGTTTGCCACTGAAAATGGTCATTTTGCGTGCTTGTGGGGTCTTTTTGTTGTGCATCAACTAATTTTCCCAGTTTGCATGCAAACGCACAAATTTTGTCAGTGTTTATCCTATCTGGATAATTTTAGCGGTCGCAGGCGATGCCGTCACCGTCTTTGTCAAGTTTTCTGCTGTATGCCGGGTGTCCCGCTGGAATATTCCTGTAGCCGGCTGCTTTGGCTTCTTCACAGTTTTTGAAGTTGAGGGTAGGCTGGGGAGCTGGGGCAGTCTGGGCTGGTGCTGGTGCAGGAGCGGCCGGGGCGGGAGCTGGTGTTGCCGGAGCCGGTTCTGCTTGCGGAGCTGGAGCAGGAGTCGGGGCAGAGGCGGCAGCTTCGCTTTGCGCAGGCGCGGCAGACGATTCGCTCGGTTGTGGTGGCGTAGCAGCCTGTTCAGCACCTGTAGCAGGTGCTTGCGTGCCGGCCTTTTTAGCTGTTTCTTTTTCGTTCTTTTTGGCTTCTTTTGCCTTGCGTTCGTGTGCTTCTTTCTCCGCTTTTTCTTTTTTGGCTTGCTCGTCTTTTTGCTGTTTAGTCAGGGCGGTTTGCGCGGCCTGTTCCTGTGCTTTGTCTTTTTCGCCACACCCGGTAAGGGCTAGCGATCCGGCGATGAGTAGGGCTGTAAATGTTGCGGCGGTTTTAGTTGTTTTAGTGCGAAAAATAGCCATTTTATATATTTTACCTCGAAAGTGGAAATTTCCTGGACACCTTAAGTATATATATATATATATATCTTCCAGCTTTTGGGCTAATTTTTAATTATTTTTTAATTTTTCGCTGGTTTGCGCCTATAATTTTGCTGCTAAAATTATTGGTGAAGCTAGACTGGTTTTTCTAGCATTTTAAGGAGCGGCGATGGAAAACTTAACTCTTACCGTGAGTAAAGAAGACATGGAGCTGCTACGCCAATATGCTGACCTTTCCGGGCAGTCTGTGCCCGAGTTCGCTCTCGAAGACATCTATGAAAGAATCGAAGACACGTAAGGATCGCTAAAATTATCATCTGGCAGCGCTGAAAATTAAAGTAGGGCGTGCGATATTTGAACTCGCACGCCTCACTTTAACGGATTATTAATCAGGTGAATGAATGTAGGATACATTATTGGTGATAACAGTAGCTTTACCACCTTCTGTCTCATGCCATTCGCACGAATCCGTAACATATCCTCTAGACCAGGCTATATCGTATCCATTGTGTCCTACTTCAACCCATCCTCTAGGGACGTGTAGCGGAACGAAATATTGATACTCGCTTCCAATACCGTGGACTTCTCCAACAGTAACGGTTTCTCCGATAGTCGCAGAAGCACTTGCCACAACTGCATTAACTTCTACAGTTGCAGAAGCTGAAATGCTGCCTTCGGTATACCACTGTCGATCTTTACTGATAGTAATGGTGCCTCCAGGTTGCCCATACACCCGGTTATTACCTCCTTTTGCAGGAACGTGACGCCCTCCAGGTGTCAAGTTAGCAACTGAATAATCATTATCAACGCCAAGGCAAACACTCGGAGAACTAGGCTTATCTTGGTTAAAGGACAGAATTTGCTCTGCAGATATACTGTTTGAGGCAGCCTGCGCACCAGTGGTAGACGCGCCGAACAGCATCAAAGAAATGGCTGCGATAGATACTTTGCTTATATTTTTCATTTTAATCACTTTCTCAGTGTGTTATCAGTATTCATAGACACAATTGTTCTAAATTCGACATCTTTAGGAACATCAACCACAAATTTCCATGTCAAGATGTCTTCGGGAATGTCGGCGGCTACGTAAGAATATATATCGCCTTTAGCGCAACCACCCTCAGTGTAAAACTCGCCCGTTGGTTTTCCGCTTTCAGTTCCGTCTTTAACCGCATAATTAGGAACATAGTAAAGCTTGAATCTTGTAGGCTCTTCAGGGCACAAAATTGTGTATGCCAAACGTTGCCCCTTGCGGAGCGGTAAATGTACATCGTATGTGGTTGGACCCTTGCCCCAAGAATCAATAATTGGAGCTTCAATATTTCTAATCACATTGCCGCGTTTAAGCCGCAAATCAACATATGACAAATTCTTGTCGTACAAAAGATCGAATTTCTCTTTTGCTGGATCAGATTTTGTTTCAATAGCTGTTTGCTGCCCAGACGCGTTAGCATCTTGAGGTGCGCTATGCGTGGTGCTTTGCGCACACCCACCCAGTGCTCCGACAATGAGAGCACCTATTGCAATTGAGTTGATTAACTTGATTTTCATTTTGGTAATCACCTCCTGGCTAATCGACTACGACTTGCAATTCTCATGCTAGTGTAAAAACATTAAAATTTCCTGAAAGGATGAAATGTTTTAGAAAAAGTAAAAGGTGAAAACATGATGTGTGTTTGTCCAAGCCGCCAACATTCGGCTTTAACCCCCGCACTTTCAGTGCAGAAGAAAAATTTATAGTAGGGCGTGCGGGGCTTGACGTGATTGCTTCGCAATCACCCCGCTTGCGTGCTTTGACGCACGCTGCGCGCCGGATTACTTCGTAAAATGCTGCGCATTTTATTCGTAATCCGCGAACATTTCGGTTCAATCCCGACACGTTATTATTTCAGTGTAGAAATTGTATATTCTAGTGACAATTGTGGGGCGTGTCGGGCTTGATGCGTTTGCTTCGCAACCGCGCCCGCTCACTGCGTTCGCGCCGGCTTGTTCAAAAACACGATGTGTTTTTATTCAAGCCGCCAACATTCGGCTTTAACCCCCGCACTTTCAGTGCAGAAGAAAAATTTATAGTAGGGCGTGCGGGGCTTGACGTGATTGCTTCGCAATCACCCCGCTTGCGTGCTTTGACGCACGCTGCGCGCCGGATTACTTCGTAAAATGCTGCGCATTTTATTCGTAATCCGCGAACATTTCGGTTCAATCCCGACACGTTATTATTTCAGTGTAGAAATTGTATATTCTAGTGACAATTGTGGGGCGTGTCGGGCTTGAACCGACGACCAACGGATTATGAGTCCGCTGCTCTAACCAACTGAGCTAACGCCCCGAAAGTTCGCAAGCGAACCATCGTGAATGCGAGCAACAAAAATTGCCGCAAAATCAATTATATACTTTGCATATAATTAAACCTGCCCGAAAGCGAAAACCGCTCTCTAAGCAAGAAAACTAAACCGAACGGCGACCACGCTTCGGACGCTCGTTGCTCAAAACCCAACCAGCATCAGAATCGGCAATCAGACGCTCAACATCTTCCAACCAGCCCAAAGCCGCATTACAAATAGTCAACTCGGACGTAAAACCGAGTGTCGCGCTAGCCAACTGGCCCGGATCGGTCGGAGTGATGCTCGAAGTAACATCGGTCGGCTTAGCCGTAACCAAACGACCCCGCCAAGCATGCCGGGCAAGCGTGATCAGATCCTTTGTATTGACCCCAGGCAAAGAATGCGCCAAACGCACCTGGGTGACCAGATCATCAAAAGTAATCTCCGGAGTTTTAAACCACAAAGCCACCTCGGCATTACCCGCCTCGGTCGTTTCATAAAGCGCCAACCCGTCGTGAGTTTCACCCACCTGAGCGAGCAAGCCGGCCTCTTCGGCACGCGGCAGGGTAGTGTAAACCTGACCGCTGTTCAGCACCCGACCGGTGCGGAAAGTCAATTCATTGCTGAGCTGCAGGCCATAAGCCGGACTAACAGCAGCAAGCGAGAGCAGAGAGTTCTGAATTAGGGACATACCAAAATAATAGCATATTTATATACAAAGAATACTAATAAACTTTGAAAAAATGCGAAAAAACAGTTGCGGGTGCAAACCGAAAACGCCGGCCTGCACCCTGCAAAAGATTTATTTATAGGTAATTACAGCTTAGTCGACACTGCGGAAAGCCACTACCGCGTTGTGCCCACCAAAACCAAAAGAGTTGCTGATAGCTAGGTTAGGGCCGGCAGGCAGCGGGGTCGGCTCGCCCGAAATTGTGAGCGGAATTGCCGGGTCTTGTTCGGTGGTGTTGATGGTCGGCGGAGCAACCTTGTGGTGCAGGGCGAGGACCGTGAAAACAGCCTCGAGTGCGCCGGTGCCGCCGAGTAGGTGGCCGGTTGCGCCCTTGGTCGCTGAAACCGGAATGCTGTGCACGCGATCGCCAAAAACCTTGTGCAGGGCGGCATATTCGGCGACGTCGCCGACAGGGGTGCTGGTGGCGTGTGCGTTAATGTGCACAACCTGGTCAGCGGTGGCGCCAGCGGTTTCCAAAGCCAACTCTACGGCGCGCGCAGCACCGTTTCCTTCAGGGTCGTTTGCCGTAATGTGATAGCTGTCTGCGGTCACACCGCCGCCGGCAAGCTCCGCATAAATTTTTGCTCCGCGCGCTTTTGCGTGCTCTTCGGTTTCGAGCACGAGAGCAGCAGCGCCCTCACCCATAACGAAGCCGTCACGGTCAATGCTGTAAGGGCGGGAAGCGGTTTCCGGCGTGTCGTTGCGCCCCGAAAGCGCCTTCATCGAACCAAAAGCAGCCACCGTAATCGGGTGGATCGCAGACTCAGTGCCGCCGGCAATAATTACATCGGCTTGGCCGCTACGCAGTGCGTGCAGTGCGTTTACCAGAGCCTCAGTGCTGGAAGCACACGCCGAAGCCACCGTGCGGGCATAACCGCGAGCATTAAAGTGCATAGAAACAGCCGCGGCTGCCGCATTTGGCATCAGCATTGGCACGGTCAGCGGCATCACTCGACGCGGACCGCGCTCACGCAGCGTATCCCAGGCATCGAGCAGGCTCCACACGCCGCCGATCCCGGTCGCAAAATCTACTGCCAGTCGTTCCGGCGCAATATCCGGGCTGCCAGCGTCTTCAAAAGCCTCCATCGCAGCAACCAGCGCAAACTGGCTGGCCGGGTCGAGCCGCTTTGCCTGCGGGCGAGGCAGCACATCTTCCGGACGCACCACGGCCTCAGCCGCAAAGTGCACAGGCAGCTCATACTGTTGAATCCAGTCGTGTGGCAGGGTGTGCACGCCAGATTTACCTGCAAGCAAAGCCTCCCAGGTTTCCGGGCAGGTGCCGCCTAGCGGGGTGCTTGCGCCAATACCTGTGACAACGATTTTGGTCATTTCTGTGCTGCTCCAAAAGTCTAAAGTGGGGCTAAAAATCTAAAATTAGGGGAGTTTGGCGCTTCAAAACTGTGCGCCGTGAAGTGCGGCCGCGCAAACTTGCAACGACCGCAACTCCAACGGAATAATGTTACTCAGCTGCGTTGATGATGTAGTTTACAGCGTCACCAACGGTTTTGAGGTTTTCTACCTCATCGTCCGGGATCTTCACGCCGAAACGCTCTTCACAGTTTACAACGATGGTCATCATCGAGATTGAGTCGATGTCGAGGTCGTCGGTGAAAGACTTCTCAAGCGCAACTACCTCCGGTGCGATGCCGGTTTCGTCGTTGATCAGTTCTGCCAAACCTGACAGTACTTCTTCGGTGCTCAGTGCCATTTTTCTCTCCTTAGTATTTTGTTAGGGAACTTTGTACTTGTTTATTGACTTTTAGACTTAGTACTCTTATTATTTTAGGGCAGACGCACAACTTGTGCGGCATAGACAAGCCCTGCGCCAAAACCGATCTGCAAAGCGAGTCCGCCGGAAGCTTCCGGGTGCTCTTGCAGCAGGCGGTGTGTTGCTAGCGGCACAGAGGCCGCCGAGGTATTGCCGGTTTCTGCGATGTCGCGGGCGACGATCACGTTTTCTGGCAGTTTTAGTTGCTTTGCGAATTCGTCGATAATGCGCATGTTTGCCTGGTGCGGAATGAACGCGGTCAGGTCTTCGGGGGTAACTCCGGCAGCTTCGAGAGCCTGGCGGGCAACTTTTGCCATTTCCCATACTGCCCAGCGGAAAACGCTTGGTCCGTCCTGGCGCAGGGTCGGCCAAGGCTGTGCGCCGTCACGGAATTCGAGCAGGGTGTGTTTCATGCCGACCGCGTCGTGTTTGCCACCGTCTGAACCCCAAACGCTAGCAGAAATGCCCGGTTTTTCGGCAGGTCCGAGCATGGCAGCTCCGGCTCCGTCACCAAGTAGGAAGGAAATTGTGCGGTCGGTCGGGTCGATAATATCGCTGAGTTTTTCGGCTCCGACTACTAGAGCATAGCGTGCTTGACCGGCGCGAATCATCGAGTCTGCCTGAGTGATTGCATAGCAATAGCCGGCGCAGGCTGCGTTAATGTCGTATGCTGCGGCAGGGGTCGCGCCCACCCGGTCTGCGAGTACGGCAGCAATCGATGGACTTTGGCGCATGTTGCTGACCGTTGCGACGATTACGAGGTCGATTTCGGCCGGGTTAATGCCAGATTTTTCGATAGCTTCTGTGGCGGCTTTGAAAGCCAGGTCTACGGTTGAGGTCTCTGGTAGGGCGCGCTTGCGGGTAATAATGCCGGTGCGCTGCTGAATCCACTCGTCTGAAGAGTTGATCGCCTCCACCAGGTCGTGGTTGGTGACCGCGTTTTCGCCGCGGGCTGCACCCAACGCCAAAATTTGGCTGCCTGCAACTGTCTTGTGTGCTTTAATTTCTACGCTCATTTAGCCCTCCTTGACTGCCGCAGCAAGGGTTGCCACAACAGATTTTACATCGTCCGGGGAAGAAATTTTGTGCGCGGTTACGCCAGGCATGCCGCGTCGTGCCAGACCTGCCAGAGCACCTGCCGGAGCCGCTTCAATCAGCGTATCTGCGCCTGCTGCAAGCATTTTTTCCATGCACAAGTCCCAGCGCACCGGCGATGCCACCTGCGCCACCAGCAAATCAACATATTTGTTGCCGTCTGCGACAGTGCTGCCGTCAAAGTTAGTGTAGAGCGGGCTGTGCGGGTCGCTGCTTGCGTATTTTTCACGGTTTGCGGCCAGTGCGTCGCGTGCCGGCGCCATAAATTCTGTGTGGAACGCGCCTGCCACCTGTAGCTTGATAACCCGAGTTTTTTCTAGGGGAGCGGCGGCTAGTTTGTCAAGATTTTCGTGCTCGCCTGCGGCCACGATCTGCCCGGCTCCGTTGTAGTTTGCTGGTGCCAAGTCCAGGCTCGCCAGGTGCGTTTCAACCTCGGCAGTTTCGCCGCCGAGCACAGCCGCCATGCCGGTCGACTGGGCGGTTGCGCACTCCTGCATTGCATTTGCCCGGTCAGCCACAAAACGCAGCGCGGTTTTAGAATCAAACACACCGGCCGCGTATGCAGCAGTAATCTCACCAACCGAGTGCCCAGCAAACACGATTTTTTCACGAATTGCCGCGGCAGTTTCCGGCGCTAGCTCGTCAAGTGCGCGGTTAAAAGCGTCCACGGTCAAAATTCCGGCTGCCACGATCAGCGGCTGAGCAATATTGGTGGCCCGAATCGTGTCGGCGTCGCTCTCAGTGCCGTGTTTAATCAGGTCGCAGCCGATCTGCGATGAAACCTCAGCCAGCCATGTACGGGCGGTTTCGTCTGCCAACCACGGCTCTAAAAAGCCCGGTGTTTGGGAGCCCTGTCCCGGGCAAGCAATAATAATCATAACTTTTAGTATCTCAAATGTTTCTGTGAAATCTTTGAATTTAGGGTCACAAAGATTTTGTTCGTTTCTTAAATCTACTGTATTTATATACTTTTGTAGGAATATAGTGTTTCAATCACGTTTAGGATTTGCGCGTGTTTTTGGTGCTGCGGCGTTCCGGCTGGGTGCTGAGCGAGTTGCCCACTTGACCTGCGATCAGCGCGGTTTGCAAGGCAAATGCGTCGCGCGGTTCGGTCGGCTGCCATCCGATAATTTCGTAAATCCGGCGCAGGCGGTAGCGCACAGTGTTGGTGTGCACAAACATTTCGCGGCTGGTCGCCTCTAAAGAACGCCCGCTGGCCAGATAGCTTAGCAGTGTTTCTAGCAGCTCCGGTGGCGCTTCTTGCAGTGGGGTGTAGATTTTGTCGATGAGAGTGCGCTTTGCGAGCGGGTCGCCCGCGATGACGCGCTCCGGCAACAGTTCGTCTGCGTGGATTGGGTGGTTGTTACCGCGATATGCAGTAGCAACTGCCAGACCGTTAAGGGCAGCACGCGCAGAAATGTGTGCGTTTACCAGGGTGTTTACGGTCGGCCCCAAAACGAGCGGGGTTGGCAAAAAGTGCTGGGAAAGATCCTGCGAAAGCTGCTTAAAAAGTTCGTTTGGGTTTTGTGCCCCTTTGCGTTTTTTTTCTTCGTGTGGACGGGCATCACCGAGCACAAGCAGAAGTCGACTGCCTTGTAAGCCGATGAGCACGTCACAGTCGTTTTTATGCGCTTGTTTGCGGATTTCGTCAACTTCGATTTCGCGGTTGCCTGATCCGATCAGAACCGCGGCAGATCCCTGTCCGGTCCAGCCGAGTGCGGCAATCCGGCTTGGCAGCTCGTCATCTGCGGTGCCGGTAATAATGCTGTCTACAATCAAAGCCTCTAGACGCGCATCCCACAGTCCGCGGGCTTCGGCGGCACGCGCATAACCGTGTGCAGAAGCAAATGCAAGGTCGCGCGAGAAATGCAGCACTGCGTCGCGCAGATGCTGGCTTTTTTGCGAAAGCAGCTCTTCTGAGGCCTCAACTACTGCTTGGGTCACCTGCAGGGTCTGTTGCAGGCTGACCTGTTGCAGCAGTTCACGCGGCGCGTCACCGAACATATTACTGATGACCGGTTTTTGGTCCTGTGGATAGGCGTACCATTCGATAAAGGTTTCGATGCCTGTTAGTGCTAGCATGCCGAGCATTGCGCGGCGCTGCTGTGGCAATTGTGTAAACCACGCGTGCTGCGTTTCAAGTCGCCTGATTGCCTGGTCGGCGGCTTCTTGCGCAACTTCGTGTAGCCACTTCAGCTCTTCTTCTAACTGTGTCATTCTGTTTTCCTGTTTCGTTTGGTCGCGAACCGGTTTTGTTTTTGGTTGCGTTTTTATGCGTCTCCTCCAACATTGCCGGTGGTGCCCGCTGCAATGCTGTCGAGTTTGTATTTGGTGTAAGCCTGTTGCGGAATTTCCGAGGCAATTTCGCCGGCTGCTGCGAGTCGACGCAGTACCTGATAAACCACGGACTCGCGGTCGATGCGGAAGTAGCGGCGGGCTGCGGCACGGGTGTCGCTGAAGCCGAAGCCGTCTGCTCCGAGCACGGTGTAGTCACCCGGCACATATTTGCGAATCTGCTCTGGCACGCCGGTTTCC
>JAUNHM010000004.1:0-15085 GCA_030523945.1 Microbacteriaceae bacterium | reverse complement strand
TCGCTCACGGCTACGAACGGGCCTTTAGCGTCTTGCAGTTTTGCGGTGATGTATGGAACAGGTGCGGTTTCTGCCGGGTTATCAAAGCTGGCTTTGTCGGCTGCTAGTCCGTCGCGGTAGAGTTCGCCCCAGCTGGTCACACTCCACACATCTGCGGCAACGCCCCAGTCTTTTTGCAGCAGTTCTGCGGCTTCTTTTGCCCATGGCACGGCAACGCCCGAGGCCAGAATTTGCGCATGCGGTCCGGTTGCGTCAGCGTCGGCTGGCTGTACTTTGTAAATACCGCGGACAATGCCTTCCGCATCAACATTTTCCGGCTCGGCCGGCTGCACAATTGGCTCGTTATATACGGTAATGTAATACATTACGTTTGGATCCGGGTGTTTGCCGCCGTACATCCGCTCGATCCCCGCGCGCATAATGTGGGCAAGCTCGTAGCCGTATGCCGGGTCGTATGAGATCACGGCAGGGTTGGTCGCAGCCAGCAGTAGCGAGTGTCCGTCGGCGTGTTGCAGGCCTTCACCGGTGAGGGTGGTGCGGCCGGCAGTTGCGCCGATCGCAAACCCGCGCGCCATTTGGTCGCCGGCAGCCCAGAATGCGTCGCCGGTGCGCTGGAATCCAAACATCGAATAGAAGATGTAGATTGGAATCATCGGCTCGCCGTGCGTGGCATAAGAGGTGCCCGCGGCGGTAAACGACGCGGCCGCGCCGGCTTCGTTAATACCGACGTGGATCAACACGCCCTGTTCGCTTTCTTTATATGCAAGCAGCAGATCACGGTCAACGGCGGTGTAGGTTTGCCCGTTCGGGTTGTAGATTTTGGAGCTAGGGAAGTAGCTGTCCATACCAAAGGTGCGGGCCTCGTCCGGAATGATTGGCACAAATCGTGGCCCGAATTCTTTGTCGCGCATCAGATCTTTGAGCAGTCGCACAAACACCATGGTTGTGGCTGCTTGCTGGTTACCGCTGCCTTTGCGCGCAATCGCATAGCGTTTCTCTTCTGGCAGGGCCAGGTCGATATGGGTTGCTTTGCGGTGTGGCAGATAGCCGCCGAGCGCGCGTCGCCGTTCGTGAATGTATTGAATGGTGTCGCTGTTTTCGTCCGGCCGGTAGTATGGTGGCTGGTACGGGTTTTCCTCCAGTTGCGCGTCTGTGATCGGAATGCGCATGGTGTCGCGGAAGAGTTTCATATCGTCCAGCGTCATCTTTTTCATCTGGTGGGTTGCGTTGCGTCCCTCGAAGTGCGAGCCGAGACCGTAGCCTTTAATGGTGTGGGCTAGGATCACGGTTGGTCGCCCTTTGTGTTCGGTTGCGGCTTTGAACGCGGCATAAACTTTGCGATAGTCGTGACCGCCGCGGCGCAGACCCCATATGCGGTCGTCGCTGTAGTCTTTTACCAGTTCTAGCGCGCGCGGGTCGCGTCCGAAGAAGTTTTGGCGAATGTAGGCGCCGCTTTCGGCTTTGTAAGTTTGGAAGTCGCCGTCCGGGGTGGTGTTCATCAGGTTGAGCAGGGCGCCTTCACTGTCGCGGTTAAGCAGGTCGTCCCATTCGCGGCCCCATACGACTTTGATCACGTTCCAGCCGGCTCCGCGGAAGAAACTTTCAAGTTCCTGAATAATTTTGCCGTTACCGCGCACAGGTCCGTCTAGACGCTGCAGGTTGCAGTTGACCACGAAAGTGAGGTTGTCGAGCCCGTCGTTTGCCGCAACCTGGAGCTGGCCGCGGCTTTCAACCTCGTCGAGCTCGCCGTCACCCAAAAATGCCCAAACGTGCTGGTCGCTGCAGTCTTTAATACCGCGGTTGGTGAGGTATTTGTTAAAGTGTGCCTGGTAGATGGCGTTGATTGGGCCGAGCCCCATGGAAACGGTCGGGAACTGCCAAAAGTCCGGCATCAGTCGCGGGTGTGGGTAGCTTGAAATGCCGCCCGATTTGTGTGAAACTTCTTGACGGAAGCCGTCTAGCTGTTCTGCGGTGAGGCGGCCTTCGAGGAACGCGCGCGCGTAAATGCCGGGGGAGGCGTGGCCCTGCACAAAGATTTGGTCGCCGCCGCCAGGGTGGTCTGCGCCGCGGAAAAAGTGGTTGAAGCCGATTTCATAGAGTGATGCGGAAGAAGCGTAGGTGGAAATGTGCCCGCCGACTGCAATGTTTGGCCGCTGAGCACGCTGCACCAGCATTGCCGCGTTCCAGCGAATGTATGAGCGGTATTCGCGTTCGAGCGCCTCGTTGCCCGGGAATTCAGGCTCGTCTTCGCTGGCGATGGTGTTGACATAGTCGGTGGTCGGCATCTGCGGCACGTTGAGGTGCAGTTTGCGCGATTCGCTGAGCAGGCTGGTCATAATTTCGCGTGCTCGCTGGTGGCCGCGCTGTTTGGTTAGGTCGCGCAGTGATTCCTGCCATTCGGCTGTTTCTTCCGGGTCAATGTCAGGTTTGTCTGGTGCATACGGATCTTCAGTGTTTACTGGCATTTTGTGCTCCTTTAGTTGACTTTCGAACTGACTATGACCTTTTGTTGGCCTTTTGGGACGGCTTGATTGTGTCGTGCTCGTCTTGTAGCTATTCTACTATATTTTTTGTTGAGTATGTAAAAATTTTCTTGTTTTTGTGTATATTTTTGTGTGTTTCCTTATATTTCTGGTTTTTAGGTTTTTGCCGGGTGATTTTGTGGAGTGTTTTGTGGAAGGCGAAAACCCCGACTGATGCCGGGGTTTTCTGAGATAAGGAAACAGTGAAATAACGTTTTAGAAAATTAATCGCAGCAGGAAATACATTAGTGTGATGCTTGCCGCGAGCACGAGTGTGATCACAAACGGCCGCAGATTTTTGTTGCGGATGGGCACTGCTTTGTAAAACAGTATTGTCGCGAGTATTCCGGCGTTACCTGCGCAGAAAATTGTGTTGTATGTGAAGGCTTTTTCGTAGCCGATAAATTTACATACGATCAGCACAACCAGGCTGAGAGATGCCATCGTAAGCGTGACGGTTGTAAGGCTGCTAAGTTCTTTTGCTTTTTGTGTAGCTGTAGTGTTGGACATTATTACCTCCTTACAAAAGAAGCTAACAATTAAAGGATAGCAAAAGAGGCTGAACGCTTGCTGAAAATTGCGAGAGTTTGGAAGAAGTGGTGCGCCCGGAGAGACTCGAACTCCCGACCCCCTGGGTGTAAACCAAGTGCTCTAACCAACTGAGCTACAGGCGCTTGCTGCTTTTTCAGCAACAGATACAACTATAACACTTTCTGAAACTGCGTGCAAATTTTACGCGCCGCTTCCGCGTGTCTGTTGATTTTATGCGGAAGTTGCGGTGTAAAAAACTATGCGATGGCCTGTCCAAAACAGTCAAAAGCGCTTTCGACGCTTTGGCCGGAGCCGTCACGTTTGCCGAGTTCTTCTGGCAAATGCCGCAACGAGCCGTCGCGACCGCAGGCGCGCAGGGGAGCGCTGCCAGCCCAAGCCGATGCAAGCTCGCTTTCGCCCTGTAGTAGGCGCTGAGCGCGCACACCGCCTGTGCCGCGACCCTTTGGTGGAAAATCTGCCAGGGCACTGAGCTTGACGCTGCCGGCCGCGCTCGGGGCAAATAGTGAGCCGTCATCGGCTGCCACTGCGGCAAAAGTTGCCACCTGTGCAGTTTCGATGTTTTCTGCCGTAATTACGTTGAATGCGACCACCTGAGCACCGGCTGAAAGCTTAATCCCGGCCATGCCGCCAGCCCCGCGCCCTTGCGGCCGCACCAGCGCGGCGCTAAACCGCAAAAGCTGCGCGTTTGAAGTGATAAACACAAGTTCGGCGCTATCCTCGGCGTAGGCGGCGTGCACCACTTTATCGCCGGGCTTGAGAGAAATTAGCGTAAATCCTTCACCGGCAGCCCAATCGCCAGGCGCGACGCGCTTGACCACACCCTGCGCGGTGCCCAGCGCTAGCGGTCGCGTGTCATCTTCGCGCAGAAGCGCCACACACTCTTCGCCCTTGTTCAGCTGTTCCAAATACTGCCCGCAGCGCACCCCAGCAGCCAACTGCACCGAGTTTGGTGCGGCAGACGGCAATTCCAGCGGCGTAAACCGCAAAACCCGCCCGGCCGAAGTCAAAACCGCAACTGTGCCGCGCACTGAAGCGTCAACCCGGCTCAAAACCGCATCGTGTTTAGTGCGCCGGCTCGGCGGCACAATCTGCACCCGTGCGCTGTCAGTACCGCCATCGCTAGTATCGCTCGGCTCGCTCCCAGAGGCCGCGTCCACCCGCAACAGTCTGCCCGTGCTCGAAAGCAGCACCGCACACGGCGTATCCGCAATCTGCAAACTCTCGCCGCGTCGCCCGCCAGCGCTTGCAGCCGCGCCACCTACAGCAGAGTTCAAAAGTGTGGTGCGCCGATCATCACCAAAAGCCGCCGCAACCTCGCCCAGCTCATAACCCACCGTCTTCTTAAGCAAATCTTCGCTCGCAAGCAGCTTTTCAAGCCCGGCAATCCGCGCCACCAGCTCGCCGTGTTCAGTCTCCAACTCAACTCGCGAAAACTTGGTCAAACGTCGCAGACGCAACTCCAAAATATACTCGGCCTGTAACTCGGACAGATCAAAAATCGTGCGCAAGCGACTTTTCGCACTCTCAGCATCGTCGCTGGAGCGAATTACCTGGATCACCTCATCAATATCGGCAATCGCAACCAGCAAACCCTCTACCAAATGCAGCCGGTTTTTTGCCTTACCCAGCCGAAACTCGCTGCGCCGCCGCACCACACTAATACGATGCTCCAAATAAACCCGCAACAAATCAAGCAAACCGAGCGTCTGCGGCTGGCCGTCAACCAAACACACATTGTTAATGCCGAAAGTCTCTTCCAAAGGCGTCAGCCGATAAAGCTGCTCCAAAACCGCCTCGGGAGAATATCCGGTTTTTACCGTGATCACAAGGCGCAGGCCATTTTTTCGGTCTGTAAAATCGTTCAGCTCACTAATGCCCTCGATTTTTTTCGCCTGCACACCCTGCTTGATCTTTTCGATCACCTTTTCCGGGCCAACCTGATAGGGAAGTTCCGTAATCACAATCGACTTGCGACGCGGATTGATCGCCTCAATCGCAGCACGCGCCCGCACCCGCAAAGTGCCCCGACCCGTTTCATAAGCCTCCCGCACCCCGTCAAGACCGGTCAAAACCCCGCCAGACGGAAAATCCGGACCGGGCACAAACTCCATAATTTCCGCTAAACTCGCCTTCGGATTGTGCAACAGATGGCGTGCCGCGGCAATCACCTCAGCCAAATTGTGCGGCGCCATATTCGTCGCCATACCAACCGCGATACCCGAACCGCCATTAACCAGCAAATTTGGAAACGCACTCGGCAAAACCAGCGGCTGATCGTGCGAATTGTCGTAGTTCGGGCCGAAATCGACCACGTCCTCGTCCAAATCCCGAATCATTTCCAAAGCAGCCGGCGCCAAACGCGCTTCAGTATAGCGAGAAGCCGCAGGTCCATCATCGAGCGAACCAAAATTGCCGTGCCCATCAACCAGCGGAACCCGCATCGAAAACGGCTGCGCCAAACGCACCAGCGCATCATAAATCGCACTATCGCCGTGCGGATGCAGCTTGCCCATAACCTCGCCGACCACACGGGCGCTTTTGACATGCCCCTTATCGGGACGCAAGCCCATATCGCCCATCATGTAGAGAATGCGGCGCTGCACAGGTTTTAGGCCGTCGCGAGCATCGGGCAGGGCGCGCGAATAAATCACCGAATACGAATATTCCAGAAAAGAATTTTCCATCTCCGCCGAAATATCGATGTCTTCAATGCGCTCTGTCGCGCTCACCGTGTTTGTGGCTAAAGTCACGATCTGCCTCCCAAAACCTCTGCGTGTGCGACCGCCGCTGTAGTATGCTCAATTATATGCTATCGAATTTTGCTGGACGCGGGTTGGAAGCCGGTTTTGGATTTCTAAGGACGGGCGCGGGTGTGGGCAGACGCCTGGCAGGTTTTGAAGTTTTGAGCGGGTTTTGAATATGGAAGTTGCGGTGCGAGCGGGGCAGGAAATGACGGAAGTTGCGGAGCGAACAGGGCGGGAAATGACGGAAGTTGCGGGGCAGGCAGGCTGTAATTGCTGGAAATTGCGGAGCGAACGGGTCGGAAAGTGTCGCGGATGACTCTAGAAGTGCCGAAAAATGCCGGGCGACAACTGGCAAAACTCATGCCTGCAGCGCTAAATCAGCTGCTTGCAGGAAAAGTGCGTGCCGCGGTTGTGATCGTGGTCGACGGGCTCGGCTGGGTTAATTTAAAGGCTAACCAGCAGATCGCCCAGACCCTGCTTGGCATGCGAGCAAAAAGGCTGGTCACGGTCGCTCCCAGCACTACCGCAGCGGCCCTCACAACCCTCACCACCGGCACGCTACCGGGCCAGCACGGGTTGATCGGCTACAAAATTCTAAACCCACGCACCGACAACCTCACCGTTACCCTAAGCGACTGGGACGAAATCAGTGATGTGCGCGGTTGGCAAACGCAAGCGACCGTGTTTGAAAGGGCGACTTTACAGGGCATTCCCGCACGTGTTTTTGCCCGGCCAGCACACGCCGAAAGCGGCCTTACCAGGGCGATTTTAACCGGTGCCGAATATGTTGCGGGGCAGACCATGGGGCAGCGTTTTGCCGCGCTAAACGACCTGCTGCGACGCAGCGAGAGTGGGATTTTCTACCTATATATTGACGAACTCGACCGGGCCGGGCACCACAGCGGCTGCGGCAGCCTAAAATGGCGCAACCTGCTGGGAGGCCTCGACACGCACATTTCTGACCTGCTGCGCGGCCTGCCTGCCGATGTTGGCGTGTTTTTGACCGCCGATCACGGCATTATCGATTTTAACAGGCAGCAGCAGGTGATTTTAGAGGAGCGGTTTAGTCTGCCCGCTGGCACGCGATTTGGGGGAGAGCCGCGCTTTCGCAGCCTTTACCTGCCCGACCCCGAGCAAGCTGAGAGCTTGCTGGCTGAAATGCGGCGGGTTGCCGGTGGCAGCGTGCAGGTGGGCACTCGGGCGGCATGGATTGAGAGTGGCTTGTTTGGGCCAGTTTCACCGCAAATCGCCGCGCGTTTAGGTGATATTATCGCGGTACCGCGCAAGCGCCTCACGCTCTACAGCGAAACCGACCCGGCAGCCTCCTTCCAAATGGTCGGCCAACACGGCGGTCTCGACGAAGACGAAATGGGCATCCCGCTGCTAACCGCCGGCGCCTTCACGCCCGAGCTGCTGTGAGCTAACCGTTACAGATTAGCAAGCAAAACAAATCTAGTCGTCCGAGCGGGTGCCGAAGAGGATTTGATCCCAGCTCGGCATGGACGCCCGGCCGCGTTTTTTCGCGTCAGTTTTGCCGTTTTCAGAGTCATTGTCGGCAGTTTCGGTTGCGGTCTCAGCGTGCGTGTTTGGCTCGTTAGGCTGAGCCTGTTCAACCGGACGTGCGGCGGCTGCGGTCAGTTCGTCGCGCGCAAACGGCGTTGCGGCAGCCCGGTCTGTTTCGGCGATCGCCGCGTCAATATCGTGGTGGCGCGGCTTGTCGCCAAAGTGTGCGCTTTCCCAGACAGCTTCGGTCTCGGCCGGCTCTTCAGGGGTTTCTGCTGCAATCTCGAAGGTTTGCTGGCTGCCGGTTTGGTTGTTTTGTTCGCGTGCCTGTTCGCGTTCCCCACGCCGGCGACGCAGCGCCTCCAGCAGATCCTGGGTTTCGTTCAGGTCCGGTTGTGCGCCGGTGTTGTCCTGGTGCAGCGAAAAAGTTTCGTAGCTTGCGGTGTCGTGAGTTTCGCTCACTGCTGGCAGCTCTGCGATAGGCTCGATTGTTGCGATAGGTGCGGCCGGCGCTGCAGGTTCCGCAGCAGGCGCTTCAGGCTGCACTGCGCGCAGTTTCGGAATTAGCTGCTCGCTCGGGTCTTCCTGCTTGGAGAGTTTGATCGCATCGGCAGTGTCCGGCGTCAACAAAAGTTTTGCGCTGTCAAACAACCAAACCGCCCGGTGCGACACGTCGTAAGATTTAAATTCGAGCGCAATCGTCCAGCCTTTTTCTTCGTCTTTCGCGGCTTTCCAGGCAACTTCGGTTGCGGCAATGTTTACAAGCCGGTCTGCGATCACGTCACCAAATCGTTCAGTTTCGCCTCCGCGGCTGCTTGCGGTGCGCACCGGCACACTGTGTGCGCGTTCCAGCAAATAGTCGAGTTCGGCTCGCACTGGCGGCTCAAATCGCGCGATTGCGGTGACTTCATAGCCGGTCAGGTCTGCGATTTCTTCAACGGTGTGGCCTTTGCGCAGCAGGCGTTGCACTTTTGCCGGGTTTACTTTTGCGGTGCCGGCTTGGCGTCCGAGTGCGGTGCGGGCTGCTTCCATCAGCGCTTGGGTCGCCTCGATCGTGTATTCGCGGCCGGAAGCGTCTACCAAAATAAGAGTTTCGTTGTCGCGGCGGTCAAAGTTGAGCCTGGTCATTGTGTCTCTTTTCGCGGTTGTGGAAGCGGTTGTTTGCGTTTTTGGCGAGATCCGGTTTGTGGCCGGTTCTTACTTTAAACGAAACTTTGTTTATAAACATCTTTAGTTTTGCACGGGTGCGGTCTAGTTTCGGGGCAACACGCGGCATTTTTCGCGGTTGTGCGGCTCGGTTTGCTTTTTCAGCCACTTTCCGGCGATAATATGTTTTCGCATAGATTTTATTTTTAAGTTAGTACTGAGGTGACATTATGGCAACTGATTATGATGCTGCTCGCAAGTCTGAAGAGGACGAGGCCGAGTCGCTTGATGCGTTAAAGGAGAGCGTTCCTGCTGCTGCGAGCGCGAAAATTGATGTTGATGATTCGGATAATCTGAATTTTGAGCTTGGTGGGGATGATCTGTCTGACGCCGAGTTGGATGTGGTTTTGTTGCCGCAGCAAAACGATGAGTTTACTTGCACGAACTGTTTTTTGGTGCGTCACCGTTCGCAGTTTGATCACGACGGCGATTTTGGCCCGGTTTGCGCCGAATGTGCAGAATAATCCTAACTTTCGCATTTTTGCCTAGTAATTTTAAGCGACCTTTAAACCGTTGAGTCGCTTCTTATTTTTGTTGCTTAAGTATCGGTAATGGTTGCCTCGGCAGCAGTGTCTGTAAGTGTCTGCTAATCATTATTATGTTCATGTAAACTGATCTTTAATTTCGGATAGTTAAAATGAGTTATCCGGAATTTCCGGATAACTCATTTTAACTATCCTGGTTTTGCTTGATTTTAATGTATTCTAGGGGGCCGATAAGGTCCGGGTCACGCGTTTCTAGCGCATACTCTTTAACTTGCTTGAAGAGGTCGCGGCTAATGGCAGTGTCTGTCTCAATAAGACTATTCAATGTTATCTCAAGCATGGAATCGAAACTAATATGTTCGTAGATATCTAGCAACTCGCTCATGTCTATGCCAGCGGCAACCGCCATACCTACCAGCTCCGAAAGCATTGGGTCGTCAATCCGTTTCATAAATCACCTTTTATATCTAAATATTAATTTTCTATTCACTCAGAAATAATAATGTGAGTGTACATCAGTTTCGCGAACTCAGGATCAATGATATCTTTTCTAATTTCATCAAAGAGTTCTCTAGCCATAGGCTTTTTCTCGCGGATAAAGCCGCAAATTATGCTTTCTAGCATCGCGAAATCACCGTCGTGACGCTCAGCATCGAGGATAATCTCTCTATCCGCGTCAGTAGCATCATAAGCCTCAAGGAGCTTTACCATTAGTGGGTCAATGCCTTCATACATGCTGTTAGCTTACCAACGATTCCAAATGCCTTTAGGAGCTGGTCATTTCGAGGTAGCGGGTGAAGAGGGTGGCGAGGCGGTCGTCGTTGGTGGGGCAGCAGTGGCTGCCAGTGGCAGGCACTGAGGAAGAAATGAAGGCTTGGTCGACGAGTTTGTCTAAAGCGGCATGGGCGCGCAGGAGCGTGGGGGACATGGCTAGGGGGTTGTAGTGGTCGGCGAGGCTGCGCTCGGGGTGTTGGGCGCGGGCATCGAGGATGGCGCGGCCGGCGGCAATGATTTTGGTGCGCAAGGCTGGGTCTACCGCAGGGAGCGGTAGGGTGTTCCACACCAGCGTATTGGAGAAGCGGAGGTCTGATTTTAGGCGGCCGCCGACGGTTTTTAGCCAGGTTATGAACATTGAGCTGGACGCGATCGCGAAAGCGAAGCCGTCTGGGTCTTCGCCCGCAAAAGCCGCATTACTGATGATTACGTCAGGGGTATAGAACTCCACTGTGAAATAATCTCGGCGTTCTGATACAACGCTAGGAATTGCGATGTGTGGCACGTCGCGGTGGCTGCGTTGCCCGAAAAGATGCGGGGTTTGCGCCATATCGCGGGTTGATTTAGCGCTGGACGCGGCGCGGAAATCTTTCACGGCTTGTAACCGCTCCCGCAAAATCGGGGATTTCGGCACATCTTTCGGGTCGAAATCATCGCCAGCCATCCATAGACACCAGCGATCCAGCCCCTGCACGAGCTCTTTCGCGCCGACATACTTCCGTAAATATTTAGCAGCGTAAGGGTCAGAGCGAAGCTGCTCGACATCGGCGGCTTCCACGACTAAACCGCCGTTATCGCGCGGCATATTACCGAACGCGACTTCAGGCAGCTCCGGGCTGAGCGGTTTCCTGGCCTGCTTCACGATCACATTCGGCGCGTCTACCAGGTAACCGTTGATATTCTGCGCGGTTATGGGGGTGGCCTCGCCCTTTAGCGATGGGTAAGTAAAGAGCACGGGTGCAGATTTTTCGTGTTTATCGTAGCCAGTAATGACGCAGTGTACAGCGGCCGCACCAGATGATTCGGTCGTCCAGGCGAAAGTCTGATGCGCGAAACGGATGCGCCAGCCAGCATCAAAAATCGGTTCAAACAGTGCTTCAACCGGCTCTCCCTGGGCGATTGAGTTAGTCGATACGAAAGCGAACCGGCCGCCAGGAGTGCCTGCAAAATAATCAATCGCTTTTTTGAACCAGCCCGTGACATAATCCAGCCGCCCAATGTCTTTACGCCCCCAAACGGTGCGCAAATCATCAGCCTGATCCACATTGCGAGTCGCGTGACCCAAAAATGGCGGGTTGCCGATCATGTAAACCCTAGCGGACGGGGGCACGATGCTCGCCCAATCCAGGCGCAGCGCGTTGCCGTGCACGATGTTGGGGCGTTCGGTGAGGGGGAAATCGTGGCTGGCGATGTCGTAGAGCATTGTGGTGTCGGCGTTGGCTTTGAGGCGGGAAATCCAGAGGGCAGTCTCGGCGACAGTGACCGCGAAATCATTGATCTCAATGCCGTAAAACTGGCTCAGGGAGACTCGGGAACCGGCCGCCTCATCATCAGCGAGCGCCCAACCTCTTTGCCCGCTCTGTAGCTCGCTCAAAACCTCATCCTCAAGCCCCCGCAAGCAAAGATACGTCTCCGTCAAAAAGTTGCCAGAGCCGCAGGCAGGATCGCACACCAGGTTACGATGGATACAATAAGGCTGGGCTTGTGGGCGTGAGTTTATGGGCAGAAAATGCGCTTGACCTGGGATTTTTCTTGCACAACGCAGCGTGCAGGTGCGTCGCATAGCTGTACCAGGGAAAGGCTTACGGTCGCACCTGATAGCGCCGAAACCCATTTGAACCAGTCCAGATTTCGCGCGCACAGGTTTACTCGCTTTGCTTAATAACCGCATCACTTGTAGTCGTGAGCCAGGTCGGATAAATAGAGTGCCTTCGCCTCGGTAGCTGCGGAGATTGCTTCACGGACAGGTGCAGTCTGAAGATCCAGTACGCGCATTTTACCGTTCACGTCAGCGATAGCTTCAATGCGCCTAAACTCAGTGCCATAGGTAGACGCAAAACTAGCCAGACCTTTAAGTTTCGGTAGTGCATCAGCAAGGTGATGACCGTGCGGATCGACTATATCAACGACAACTCCTGACGGAGTCGAGGCAAAGAACAGAAAATCTGGTCTGAGAGCCTTCCAAGTTTCATTGTCCTGGTATGCAATGGCTAGTGATTCTTTAACCGCTCGATCAGGATTGCGATACCAAGCCAAGAAATCGGAGCGTTTTTCTTCAGCCGAGAGAACTCCCTGCTCCCAAGAGTTTAGGTCGAGTGGGTACTTACCTTCTTCATCAACCAGGAGGTGCTTAGTGTCTGTCGGCAGAGGTGCTTCCGCACCTTCGGCTGTACGCTCCATTCTGTCCGCCTGAGCTTTGATGGGTACAGTCAAAACAACTCGTTCTGGCGTATTCGACATTCCCTCGAGTCGGTCATACTCTGCTTGCTGTTCATCTGTGAGATTCTTGCGTTCCACCCTTGTATCGGTAAGCCACTCGCGGGTAATTTTGTCAGCCTCAGCTTCAACGTCCCTAACTATCTCAGCTACCAAACCAAATGCGGAAACCTGCACTTGAGCGTCCAGTAGGGCTTCGTCATCTGTTCCTTCTGGCGCTAACCGCTGAACACAAGCACTAGCTAATGCTGGCGAAAGCACTCTAGACGCAGAGCGGTATGAATCGTCGAGGGCGCGCAAATCAACAGCAGAGTCGAAGGAAGTCTCAACCCATTTTCCAGTACCAAGTTTGCGACGAAGTTCCTCGCCAGACATGGTTTTCACGTTTTCTTTTGCCTCAGCAACCTTCTTCTCGTATTGCACAGCTTTTCCGCGAAGTGCGTCGCATAGTAGTTGCTCCGCATCGCTTACGGGAGTTTCACGGATCTTGTCTTTAGCCAGTGCCGCAGCCAAAGCAGTTAGACGCTTGATTGGTTTCGTGTGCGCCTTTGGAATTGTCACAGTCGGTAGCGACGCAAATTTCTCCCACACCTCATCTGGCACATTTTCATTTGGAGAAAGCATGACCGGATCAAACAAAACCCTTCTACCTTCACCGCCGCCTGTATCAGAGTCCTTCCCTGTCGCGCCGTTCATCAGCATGTCGGCTACGTTCTTCGCTGTTTCCTTCTTAAAGAAAGGCAGTAAACAATCAACTGAGTTCAAAACCTCGTTACCAGGGATTCTGCGTGCAAGCGGTGTGCGAATCATGCGCCCGAGTAGCTGCGTGATGTGTGTAGGGTCAGAAGCTGGTCTGAACGAAACCAAAACCTCTGCCCGAGGACAGTCCCACCCTGTGGAAACTGCGGTTTTTGCAAGGAGCACTCTGCACCATGTGGAATCCTGCACTCGTTGAGGCTCAATGTAAGGCACTTTGAATCCGCCGATGGAGAGATCTTGGTGTTCTCCAAACACATTTGCAATACAGCCTTCTGGAAGCTCTGGCCAGGCTTGAAAAATTGTGGAGATAGTGCGTGTCAGCTCCTCAGCAGAAGGCTTATCTCCCATCTGCACTACTAGCAGCGGGACAACAGGGTCTTTTATCTCCTGCGAGGCTGCGTACTCATTCCAGGCGTTTGTTTTCTCACGCAGTTTAGCTACTGCGCGAGTTAAGAGCACTGTGTCGAATGTGCCAGACTCGGCAGGAATTGAAAGCACGATGTCGTCTTTCAATAGTCCTGACTCTTGCACAAGTTTTGCGTCAACCTCAACCGCCGGTCGTTCGGTGCGATTTTTTGTTCCCTTCATCGCGGTCTCAAACCGTTCAACGGTCGCTGAAATACCTAACACGATCGGAATCGGTGGTGTTGTGCCGTGCCCGTTAATGAGACGCTGAACTGTCGTTGCACGGTCTTTCACTGGCTGCATACCACGGTGCGCCTCATCTAGCACCATATACAGCGTTATGTCTGGATCGTTGATTGTGTTTGCAAGAACATCGTAGATGCTGGCCTGCATCAAATCTGGCGGAACCTCAAACAGCTGGTCTGTTTGAAAAACCTCCGCACCGCGGTCTCCGCGTACTAGCAGAGAGTTTTTCGATAGCTTTTGGGTGTTCAAGAAATACACGTTGCCGGGTCTAAGCACATTCTCAGAAAATGGCGGTTCAATCACGCGCATTCGTCCACCCAGTTCTGAAGATGCGGACTGCATACGAAAGCGGGATTGCTCGTTCAGAGACGGGTCATCTGAAAACCACAACACGACTGCTCCAGGGGCTGGAGCAAAATCAAACTCGTCAGACCCAAAGAATAATGCTTCAATAATGGCGGCTGCCATTACCGTTTTACCCGCGCCGGTCGCGGCTGAAAGCGAGAACTGCGACAGCTCTTGGTATCGAGTGTAGGCATCACGTGCGCGAGTTAGATTCTGCAATACGTCGCGAACCGCTTCAGCTTGGTAATCCTTCAATGTGTAACGCATTAGGCACGTCCCCTATTAATCTCAAAATTCTCTAAATACGACGAATACAGTCGAACTGGCGTCACCTGCTCGGGAAGATCGCGGCACACCATTTGGAATGCTGAGTCATCGTCTGTAATCAGGAAGACCGTTCTGAGGGTTTCGGCTGCGCGGATTTTGTCGAGGAACTCTGACGAGTGATTGAAGTTCTCTAGTACACCGTAGGCCTCGGCAACGTCCCAGCCGTCACTTCCTAGTGTATCGATAATTCGTCCGCGAGAGCCAGCGCGCAGCCACAGCATCGGTGCGATGCGTTTGAAAGCTCGGTTGTGTCGAACCGACAGTGGTGATTCGTAAGTCAAGGTGAAAAACGCTGCATTCTCTGCGAAGCCATCTGCCATCGGGAACTCATCAGTGAACTTGTAGTCACCCTTGATTGGTTCGCCATCAGGAGTCAGCCCAGTAATTGCGGCTTCAATACGCGGCTTAGTGATGTAGTCACAGATGCCCCATTTTTCCCATTCTGGGTCGCCTGGGCGCAGGTCTTGTTTACGCAGCTTCGCCTGTTCTGCGGCGGCGACTTCGTTATTCGTGACACTGATGCACTGACGATTGCCGCCATCTTGCTTGTTCAGACGCATCACGGCATGAGCTGTTGTGCCCGAGCCAGAGAAGAAATCTAGGACTACAGCTTCTGGTTTATTCTTGAGAAAGAACCGGAGTGCATCCTCAACAGCGTAAAGAGATTTAGGGAATGGGAATGAGCGTTTATTAAGTAACGCACTGATGAGTTGCGATCCATGGTCACGCGCACTGTGAGAGGTAATGCTCCAGGATGTTCCAGGAATTATTTCATGTTTAT
>JAUNHM010000094.1:2954-4903 GCA_030523945.1 Microbacteriaceae bacterium | reverse complement strand
ACTATGGCACAGGCATTTGACGCCGTAATCGAAATCCCCAAGGGCAGCCGCAACAAATACGAGGTTGACCACGAAACCGGGCGCGTTTATCTCGACCGCGTGCTCTACACCGGTTTTGTGTACCCGACCGACTATGGCTTCTTTGAGGATACTTTGGGCGAGGATGGCGACCCGCTGGATGTGCTGGTTTTGCTTGATTACCCGGTGTTCCCTGGTGTTGGCGTAAAGGTTCGCCCGGTTGGTGTGCTACGCATGAGCGATGAGGCAGGCGGCGACGATAAGGTTATCGCGGTGCAGGAAAAAGACCCGCGTTGGCAGCACATTCAGGACGTGGATGACATTCCTGAGTACACCCGCAAGGAGATCGAGCACTTCTTTGAGCACTACAAAGACCTCGAGCCTGGCAAATGGGTAAAGGTCGACGCCTGGGGCAGCGCCGCAGACGCCGAAAAGCTCGTGCTAGAAGCCATCGACCGCCTCAAAGAGCAGGGCGACCACTAAACATTATTAATACACATTTGAAAACAGTAAGTCCCGCCAGGTGAAAAACTCGGCGGGACTTTACTATCAAGCTCAAATCAAGACGCTAAAAACCTAGCGTTTAAAAACCTTATTTTTAATTCCCACGACAAAATCCGCCATATTTTTCAGCGCCGTATACGCCAGGTAAGTCACCTTTTTAACAGGAATATCATAGGTTGCAGATAGCTCTTTTACCTCACCACCAAACGACCTTTTAAACTGACTAAAACCGTAATACTTGTGCGTGGGATCATCCAAAATTGTGATTCCACCAAAATCAAACTCTTTTTGACCGGCTCTCTTAGCGCCCATAATCATCTCCACCAATAACGCTGTAGGCGCAGCCAGTTGGCGGTGTTCATGACTTGCACCGGCGTGAGCGTATTCCCGTGTATTTGGCCCATCATAAGTCATTGCAGCTGCGATTATCTCATTTTTATACTCAATAAAATGCAACTTTGCGTTCCCCGCAGACATCAAAACTTGCGATTGCACTTTGTAATATTCATCAGAAAGAAAGCTAAGGCCATTATGCTCTTCAACTTCACGCAGCATACGAACCAGCTCACCAATTTCCGCAGGGTTATTGCTTTCGCGATAGGTCATGCCTTTCTTATGATAGTTACGATACACGTTCCTGTTTGTTTTACGCATTGCCAAAAGGATCTCATCCTCTGACTGTGTTAAATCAAGCACGCGGGTATATTCTGGTTGCCCAAATGGAATTTTTATCATGCCGTAATCTTGCGGATTATACTCAATGCCAAGCGGCTGCACCCGCACCAAAACCGCGCCCAGTTTCCGAGCGAGATCTTTTAACGACCTTAATGCGTCTCTAAGCGCTTCAGCACTCTCCGCAACAGGTCCGTAATCGCAATAAAGCCTCGAAAACATGCCGCTATGTCGCAGAACTGCGACATAGCGCCAACCATCACCGGCAGCAGTATAAACTTTACGACCAAGCGCCTTTTGAAAGTCCTGCCATATTGCGGATTCACGGAAATGTTCTTCTATATTCATGACTTTATCTAGCTTACAGGATAGAATCCGTTCTAAATCACTGACTTACTCAGATCCAGATTTTATGTGCGCTGATAGGGTATAGAGCTAACTTCCACATTTAGGTTGCATCAAACACAACCAACTACAGCGGTGCACCCCTAGAGGCCATAAAAGATTCAGCCTCTATCCAGCCACCATATGACAAAATACCAAAGTGCACGTGCGGCCCGGTCGCGAGCCCAGTCATGCCAACATAGCCGATCACTTGACCGCGCTCAACATGCTGCCCGTAACGCACAGCAGGGGTTTCTACCATGTGACCATAGTAACTTTCAATACCGTCACCGTGAGCAATTTTTACAGCATTTCCGCCAATGCCAAGCCATCCAGAATGCGTTACTGTTCCAGCAGCAATAGCATAGATC
>JAUNHM010000094.1:0-2944 GCA_030523945.1 Microbacteriaceae bacterium | reverse complement strand
ATCGGATGACACTTAGCTGTAGCTAAGTCTGTACCCTGGTGACCCGGGTAGCAGCCCCACGGGCTCGATATATAGTAATTATTCAAAGGCCGGCCCCACGCTCCGGCAGCAACCGGCGGAGCAAGCGGCGGAACATATCCTCCTCCACCGCCGCCAGTATTAGTATTTGCTGCGGCAGCAGCAGCACGCGCAGCAGCAGCCTCTTCCGCGGCTTTACGGGCCTCTTCCGCTGCCTTACGCGCAGCTTCTTCACGCTTACGTCGTTCCTCTGCCTCTATACGCAGGCGCTCTTCATACCCCGCAACGGTTTTCGCTGTCTCGTCCTGCAACGCCGCCAGCTGCGCCTCTAACACTTTCCGATCCTGCTCGGTTTTAATCTGGCGCTCACGCATCGCGTCAACGTTACGCGCAGCCTCGTGTGACGCAGTCTCTGCCAATTTCCAAAGTTTCTGCCGTTCTTCTTGCGCGGTTTTCACCTGCTCACCCAAGGATGCCGCCGAATTTGCAACCGCAACCGCTTCATTCGAGGCTTTCGTATTACGCTCCATCGCTTTCTCAAGCACCGCCATGCGGGCCAAAAAATCGTCGGTTTTACCTTTGTTTGCGTGCATAAACAGGTCAAGCTCTTGACCGCCCCCGCCCGAGCGATACATCTGCGATACAACCGTGGCTATCTGCTTTTTCATGTTAGCAGCCAGTTTTTGGTTTTCCTCAGCTTGTTTTTTTAATGCTTTGAGCTTTTCATCAACTTTCTGCAGGTCCTTCCGAGCATTATCAGCAGCTTCTGCGGCACGACTCGCCTCGGCTTGCAGCCCTTCCATTTGTTTCTGGTTCGCAGCGATCAGTCCCTTGATTTCCTCAATTTTTTGCGCTTTTGCGGCCTCGTTGGCTTTTGCAGCCTGCACGTCATCCCAGGTTGGCAGGTCTACTGCATAGGCTGGTGGCGTGGCGGGTTGCGGGGTCGCAACAGCACCGAATGCGAGGGTTGCCGCAAACGCTCCTGCGAGCAGTATTTTTGCTATTTTTCGCGCTCGTTTAGCCTTTTTTGCCGCCAATTTGCTTCTTTCTTTCGTGAATACAGAATAAAACATTCAAGTATTACCTGAAACTTTATACTTGCAAATTTATCACTTTTTCCCGCAAAACTTTAGTTTTTTTGGGGGTTTAGTAATATTTTTAGGAAAGAACGGCCGTGCGGCTGCTCACCAATTTGGCAGAATTTGGCTTTTTAGCCGGTAGCTTTAGCGCACTTTCGCCCTGCCAACTAGGAACTTGAGCGGCTCGCTTTTCACGGGCTAAACAGCCGAATTTTGCCGTTCTGCCATTTCGACCACGTTTTTAAGCAGCAGCGCGCGGGTCATCGGCCCAACTCCGCCAGGGTTTGGTGAAATCCAGCCGGCAACCTCAGCCACGCCTGGGTCAACGTCACCAACCACGCGCGATTTGCCGGTTTCCGGGTCGGTTTCACGTGAAACCCCCACGTCGAGCACGATCGCCCCCGGCCGCACATCCTCCGCCTTAATCAAGCGCGCCACACCGGAAGCAGCCACGATCACGTCTGCCTGCTGCAAAAGCTCCGGCAGGTTGGCTGTGCCTGTGTGGGTCAGGGTCACGGTCGCGTTGTGTTCGCGACGTGTGAGCAACGCCCCAATCGGCCGGCCAACAGTAATGCCACGCCCGACCACCACAACATGCTTACCAGCCCAGCTAATACCGTTGCGAGCAACCAGTTCGATCACACCGCGCGGGGTGCACGGCAGCGGCGTCGCCACTGACGAGTTCACGTTGAGCACGAGTTTACCCAGGTTAGTCGGATGTAGCCCGTCTGCGTCTTTCGCCGGGTCGATCAGCTCGAGCACCCGATCAGTGTCGATATGGGCTGGGAGCGGCAACTGCACAATATAGCCGGTGCATTCCGGGTTTTCGTTGAGTTCGCGCAAAACCTCTTCAAGTTCTGCCTGGGTCACGTTTTCAGGCAGCTCGCGTTTGATGGAGTCAATACCCACCTCGGCGCAGTCCCGGTGTTTGCCAGCAACATACCATTTGCTGCCCGGATCTTCACCCACCAAAACCGTTGCCAGACCGCAGCTGCCCCCGGCGGAGCGTAGTTTTTCAACCCGCTCAGCAAGTTCGCTTTTAATTTCTGCTGCGGCTTTTGTGCCGTATATAATCTGTGCAGTCATATTTGCCCCTCAACGCGAAGTCGCTTAAACCAGGTTGCTGATTTCCGGGTAGAGTGGGAAACGTTCGGTCAGAACCGCTACGCGCTCCAGCTGTGCTGCCGCGTCGCCACCCTGCAGGGTTTGGGCGATAATATCGGCAACCTCGGTAAATTCTGCTTTGCCAAAACCGCGGGTGGCCAGCGCTGCGGTACCGATGCGCACACCGCTGGTAACCATTGGTGGACGCGGGTCAAACGGCACAGCGTTGCGGTTCACGGTGATACCAGCTGCGTGCAGTGCATCTTCTGCCTGCTGACCGTCAAGCTGCGAATTGCGTAGGTCTGCCAGCACCAGGTGCACGTCGGTACCACCGGTCAAAACATCAACACCGGCAGCTTTTGAAGCCTCGCTGGTCAGCGCCTCAGCAACCAGGCGTGCGCCCTCGATGGTGCGCTCCTGACGTGCCTTAAACTCGTCAGTTGCCGCGAGTTTGAAAGCAACCGCTTTACCTGCGATCACGTGCATAAGCGGCCCACCCTGCTGACCAGGGAAAACGTTGCTGTTAATGCGCTTGTAAAGTTCCAAATCGTTGGTCAAAATAAAGCCTGAACGCGGCCCGCCGATGGTTTTGTGCACGGTCGAGCTGACCACATCTGCGTGCTCTACCGGGTTCGGGTAAAGCCCCGCCGCTACCAGACCGGCAAAGTGCGCCATATCAACCCACAGTGTCGCGCCAACTTCGTCTGCAATTTCGCGGAACGCAGCAAAATCTACGTGACGGG
>JAUNHM010000093.1 GCA_030523945.1 Microbacteriaceae bacterium | reverse complement strand
CTAGCGCATAGCGTAAATAAATAGAGGCGTCGCTCGAATGTGGGCGGCGCCTCTTTGTGTTTCGTGTCCTGGCCTTGGTTCTTGCTTGGTGCTTGGTTTTGTGGAGTTTTTTGCTGTGCTGGTGCAGTAATGTTCCCGTATTTAGTAGAGTAAAGTGCTCGGGTTTAGTAGAGTAGTTATCCTGTATATGGTAGAGTAAAGTGCTCGGGTTTAGTAGAGTTTTAATACCGTATTTGGTAGAGTAGGAACTCTGTATTTGGTAGACTAGGCTCTCCGAATGTGTTATAATTTAGGTATGAGCTACTTGGAAAGAACTGTTGATGCTGAGTTGGATTACTTGCTGTCCGACTTAGCTGCAGTTGCTATAGACGGCCCCAAGGGTGTTGGCAAAAGTTATACTGCTAGGCGCAGGTCTGACACGGAATGGCGCTTGGACGATCCCGCCCAGCTCGAAATTGCGCGCTCAGATTTTTGGTTGAAAACCGTGCCTGAGGGCACCCTATTGATTGACGAGTGGCAGTATCTGCCGCAGGTGTGGGATTCGGTGCGCCGGCAGGTCGATTTCGGTGCGCCCCCGGGGCGGTTTATTTTGACTGGGTCTGCAACGCCTGTGAACGCAGCTGGCACGCACAGCGGAGCGGGTCGAATCGTATCGCTGAGAATGCGTCCAATGGCACTGCACGAGCGAGGCATCGTCACCCCGACGATTTCCTTCGAAAAGGTCTTGAATGGCACTGCGGGCGACATATTAGGCACCTCGTCATTTAGCCTGGCTGATTACGCCGCAGCAATCGCATCTAGCGGTTTCCCCGCGATTATGAAGGCCTCGCCGAGAAGCCGCAAAGCGATGCTCGACGCTTATCTGGCGCGTGTGATCGATCGTGACCTGCCAGATCAGGGCTACGATGTGCGCCGCCCAGAGATCTTGCGCCGCTGGATGTCGGCCTACGCTGCTGCATCTTCCACGAATGCAGCATATTCGACGCTGCTAGATGCGACCACAGGCGGCGACGGCTCGCAGCCCGCGAAAGAAACCACGATCGCCTATCGCGAGCATCTGAGCAGGTTGTGGCTGGTCGACCCTGTGCACGGCTGGCTGGCTGCCAACAACCCAATTAAGCGCCTAATGCAGGCTCCAAAACATCAGCTGGCTGATCCAGCTTTGGCTGCGAGGCTGCTCAGCTTGACCGAAACTTCTTTGGTATCGAGCGCCGGGGCGCACATGTTTGGCCCGCTGTTTGAGTCTTTGGCGACGCTGACGGTGCGAGTTTGCGCGCAGTTAGCGCAGGCGCGCGTGAACCACATGCGGATCCAGGGCGGCGATCGTGAGATCGACCTGATCGTCACTGGCCCCGAGGGTCAGATCTTGGCTATCGAGGTGAAAATGGCGGCCTCTATTGACGATAGGGACGTGCGGCACTTACTCTGGTTGCGGGATCAGATCCCTGATAAGGTTGTCGACCTAGTTGTGTTGAACACCGGGCCTGGCGCTTATCGCCGCCCAGACGGCGTTGTCGTGATTCCGCTCGCGATGCTGGGCGCTTAGCCTGTTTTTTGAAAACTGTTTAGGCGGTTCGCACAGTTCCGATTCTGCCATTTTCCGCGGAAAATTGGGCTATAACGAGGCTCACAAAGTTATTTTAGTAAAGGGATTTTGTGGCTTAGCGGGAGGGGAGGACGAGGGGGGCGCCGGTGCGGGGGTGGGGGAGAACCTCGATAGGGGTGTCATAGACCGCCGAAAGCGTCTCGCCTGTGAGCACCTCGGCGGGCGCTCCACTGGCGACAAGCTCTCCGTCTTTAAGCAGCGCAATTCGGCTGGAATATGCCGCAGCCAGCGTCAAATCATGCAAAACCACCAGCACCGCCGCGCCCTGCAGAGCAAGATCGCGCGCGCACTGCAGTGTCGCCTCCTGATGCTTCAAATCAAGCGCCGCAGTAGGTTCATCAAGCATCACAACAGAAGTGCGACCGGCCAAAATCCGCGCCAAACTCACACGCGCCCGCTCACCGCCAGACAGCGACGGCACCCGCCTATCTGTCAAATGCGCCACATCAGCACTGTGCGCAGCCGCCGTAATCGCCTCATCATCCTCCGACATCAGCGGCGTGTGCAGCCACGGCGCACGCCCCATCTCAATCACTTCCAAAGCACTAAACGGAAACATCAACTGATGCTCCTGCAAAAGCACCCCGCGCCGGCGCGCCAACTCCTTCAGTGACCAAGCGCCAAGCGGTTTGCCAGCAAACTCAACATCGCCATTTACCGGGCTAATCTCCCCGCTCAAAACACCCAAAAGCGTTGATTTTCCGGCACCGTTCGGGCCGAGCAAAGCCAAAACCTCACCAGCCCGCAACTCCAACGAAATATCACGCAAAAGCACACTATCGCCGGCCTTCACCGTAATATTCCGGGCAGCACACGCAACCTCACCGGCCTGCAAAGGCTGCGGCGGCACAAACTTAGCCATTAACCCCAACCTCCCGCACGCTTGCGCGCCCCGCGCAGCAACCAGAAAAAGAACGGACCGCCGATAAGTGCGGTGAGCATGCCGATCGGCAAATCAGCCAGCGGCACCAGCGTGCGTGCCCCAACATCAGCCAGCGTGAGCAGCAGCGCCCCACCCAGCACACTCGAAAGCACCAGCGGCAAATGTGCCGGCCCCAAAATCAGGCGCATCAAATGCGGCACAACCAGCCCCACAAAGGCGATAATGCCGGTAAACGCAACCGCCGCACCCACGATCAAAGCAACCAAAACAATCACGCAAATGCGCAGCCGCTCCACATTCACACCCAAATGGCGGGCGTTACGCTCACCCAGCGACAGCAGATCAAGCTTGCGGGCAAACCAGAGCGAAGCAAGCACACCAACCAGCAAAATCGGTAAAATAATGCCGATCTGCGGCCAACGACTGCCAGAAATGCTGCCAAGCTGCCAAAAAATAATCTGCTCACGCGAAGAAGTATCGCCCAAAAAAGTCAGCAATGCAATGCCCGCGCCGCCCACGGCGTTCACCGCAATACCGGTTAAAACCAGCGTCACAACCTCGGTTTTACCGCCCGCCCGGCTCATAAAATAAACCAGCAAAGTCGCCGCCAAACCCGTGGCAAAAGCCATCGCCGGAATCGTCCAACTACCCAAAAAAGTGAAGCCGCCAACAATGCAAATTCCAGCACCCAAAGCCGCCCCGCTGCTGACTCCAACCACGCCCGGCTCCGCCAGCGGATTACCAAAAATTGCCTGCATCAAAAGGCCACTGAGCGCGAGCGCTGCCCCCACGATCATCGCCATCACCACGCGCGGAAAACGAATCGCCCACAGGGTCTGATCACCAATCGCATGGGCAGGCTTGGGGAAAATATCGATGCCGACCCGCTGCAAAAGCGAGCCAAGCACCTGGTCAGGCGGAATCTGCAACTGGCCCGTGCCCGCAGAAAAAACCAGCGACGCAACCAGCGCCACCAGCAAAACCGTGCACAAAACCGCGGTGCGCACCCGTTTCGGACGCACCAGCATGTCACACAGCAGAGGGGTGCGCAAGTGTTTCTGCGGCACAGACGCGGATTTTTTCATTTAACCCCGCCCCGGTGCACGCCAATTTTCTCGCGCAAAACTCTTTTCATATCTTCAATCTTAGGGTAGACTTGCTAACAAATGCTGTGATTTTGCAAAAAACTTGTGTAAATCACAGATTTAGTGCGGCCAAAAACCGGTTAGGAATGACAAAAATAGAGGAGACGACTGTGAAAAACGCGAAAAAACGGGCATACAAAATTGTAGCCGCGCTCGCCACAGTCGCCACCCTGATGCTGAGTGGATGCGCCGGAGGAGCGGCCAAAAAAGCCGGAGAAAACCTCGCCGAACTGCCGCCGCTCGCCGAAATCCAGCCGGTTGCAGACCCGAGCAAAGTCGAGGGACCTGTCACCGTCAAGCTCACCAACCAGCAGTTTAAGCCGGCCACCACAGACCCGGCCCAAAAACTGCCCGTTACCGTCACCTCACACACCCTCAACGCGGGCGAAAAACAGGTCACCGTAAAAAGCGCAAACCGGGTGATGGCGCTCTCGCTCACTGGGGCACTCGCCGACTATGTTTACGGTCTCGGCCTGGCCGGCAAACTCGTCGGCCGTGACGTTTCGACCGGATTTCCGGGCGCCGACAAAATCCCGCTCGTGACCCAGGGCGGCCACAGCATCGACGCGGAAGCCGTGCTCTCACACCGCCCAGACCTGATCATCACCGACGGCACGGTCGGGCCAACCGACGTGATTGACCAGTTCGCAGATGCAGGTGTGACCGTGGTCTATGTGAAAAAGGCCGAAACCTATGACCAGCATTTCGCCCAAATGCGCGAAGTTGGCAAAATTATGGGTGCGAATGAGGCTGCCGATCCGCTCGAAAAAGATCTGCGTCAGCGTCTTGCTGACAAAGAAGCCGAGATTAAGCGCCTTTTGCCGGCCGATAAATCCAAACTGCCGCGGGTCGCGTTCCTTTATATGCGCGGTAAAGGCATCTTTTATATGTTCGGGAAAGGCACCGGTTTTGATGCGATGCTGAAGTCGCTGGGTGCGATCGATGTGGCGACCGAAATCGGCTGGGAAGGTCACAAGCCGATGAACGACGAGGCGCTGGTTAAAGCCAACCCTGACACGATTATTGTGATGACGCGCGGGCTTGAAAGTGTGGGCGGAGTCGACGGCATGATGAAAGCGCACCCGGCCGTGGCGCTGACCGACGCGGGCAAACGCCGCCACATTATCGATATTTATGACACCAGCCTGTTTACCGGGGCAACTCGCCTGCCTGAGGTTTTGGACGGACTTGCGCGCGCAATTTATGCGCCAAATAGTCTGCGCTAGGTGCGTTTTGGCGGAAAATCGGCTTGTGAAGCGGGTTGAAATCATTTGCTAACATTGCCGAAAATGCGGGTAATTTTGCTGGAAATTGCCTGATAATAGAACGAAAAATCGGGTTGCTTAAT
>JAUNHM010000092.1:2608-5123 GCA_030523945.1 Microbacteriaceae bacterium | reverse complement strand
CCTGCTCATCAAGCACCAGCACCGGGTAGTTCGCCACCGGCTGATTCTCCTGATCTTTCACCGTCGCCGTAATCGCCCCCACGCCCTCCTCGGCGTGCGCCACACCCGCGCCCGCCACGGCGACGAGCGCACCGATTGCGAGTGAGATTGCGACGATCGAGCTTAATGCTTTACGACCTTTTTGGCGTAGCGCTGCGATCAGAAACGCAAGTTTTTGGGCTGCTGTTGTTTTGTTTTCAGGCATTTTTCCCCTAACAGTAGCGGGGGGGGGGTGTTGTTTTTGCTCACCAACCCCCATAGTATATAAACGTAATTACTCTAAATTTTACCGAAATCAATCGGTTTTTGCAATGTCTTTAGAGGCAGTTGATCTCCATCAGCTTTTCTTGTCGGCTAAAGTTTTAGCATAAAGTGAAATAAATACGATTTAATATGTACGTGAATTAGCTGCGATAAAATCGGTATTTTAGTATATATTTGCTAGCATATTTTGAATCGTTTATTTAAGCTCCTAAGGGAAAATGCTGTAATCAGTCGGCAAAAAGAGTGTAAAATTGCACAGGTGAGTGAAACCAAAACCGGGCAGGCGAGTGTGCGTGTGGACACGCCGGAGCTGATGCATGCCTTTGGCCGAGAGCTGGGGCGGCTTTTGCGCTCTGGCGACCTGGTGCTTTTGACAGGCGATCTGGGAGCGGGCAAAACCACCCTGACCCGCGGCATCGGCGAGGGCATGGGGGTGCGCGGGCAGATTACTAGCCCCACTTTTGTGATCGCCCGCACGCATCCGTCACTTACGAGCGGGCCGGCGCTAGTGCATGTGGACGCGTATCGACTCGGCGATAGCGGCGAGCTGGAAGATTTGGATATTGATTTTCAGCGGAGTGCGGTTGTGGCTGAGTGGGGGGCCGGGCTGGTGGATGCTAGCGCGGTTGCGTTGGAGATTATGATCGCGCGGCCAACCGGTGCGGAAATTGCGGAAAACCGGGGCGAAAGCGGCAGGGGAGCTGGGGTTGAAACCGGGAGTGAAACATTGACTGCAGCCCGTGAAAAATCGGGTGATGCGCGTGAAACATTTTGTGAAACACTTCCCGAAAATGGCGGAAATACGGGCGAAACCGGGCTTGAACGCGGAACCGATCTTGCCGAATTTGCCGGTTTGTCTGAAGAAAGTTGGGAAGCGGATGGCTGGGACGCGGCAGAAACCCCTGTCGAAACCAGGCAACTTACGTTTCGTGCGCAGGGCGAGCGTTGGCAGCAGATAGACTTTGCGGCACTTTATGATGCGGCAATTAAGGCAGAAAACGGGGAACAACATGACTGAAACTGCGGCGACAAACCAGCAAAATCATAGCGTAGAAGCCCGACAACTGCACTTGCCAGAAAACCTGGGTGGGCAAAACCTGCTGGCGATCGACACCTCGCTTGGCTCGGTTGTCGCGGTAAGTCGCGGCGCGGAAGTCTGGCAAGTAGCAAGCAGCGACCCGATGGGGCACGCCGAAGTGATCGGCGAGTTGATCACTCGGGCGCTCGCCGCAGCAAGCCTGAAAGCGGCCGAGATTACCGGCGTGGTGATGGGCACAGGCCCCGGCCCGTTCACCGGACTCCGAGTAGGCATGGCCGCCGCCACTGCATTTGCTGCGGGAATTGACGTGCCGCTTTTGCCGCTAATTAGTCACGAAGCTGTCGCGCACGAAGCCGGTTGTTTCGGCGAAAGTCGGCCAGACGGGGGAGGCGGCACGGAAAATACGCGCGAAATTCAGGTGAGCCAAGACGCTCGCCGAAAAGAACTGTTTATCAGCGATTATCGGCACAATGGCCAGCCTGGCAGCCTGCCCGAGCTTTTAGCCGGGCCTGTCGTGACTAAACGCGAGGAGCATACCCAGCGACCGGGAGCTGAGCTTGTTGCGCACGAGCAGGTGAGCTGTTTTGCGCTGTTGCAACTCGCACTAAACAGGCTCGCTAGTGGCGTGGAATTTGCTAGCCCTGCACCGGTCTATTTGCGTGACCCGGACGTGCGGCCGCCAGCAGGTGTGAAATCGGTGATTGGCTGATGCAAGCCCAAATTCGCCCCGCCGCTGCCGCAGACGTGCCAGAAATTGCGGCACTTGAGCAGCAAATTTTTGGCAGCCATGCTTGGAGCGAAGCTGCCGTTTATGAAGAAGTAGCCGGGCAGCATCGTGACTATTTTGTTGCCGAAATTGCCGGAAAAATTGCCGGATATGCAGGAGTGCTGACGCTGGGCGGCGAAGCTGATGTGCAAACCATCGCCTTGGCAGAAAGCTCACGCGGGCACGGGCTGGGTCGGCAGCTTTTGCTCGAGCTCGGCACGGCAGCCACAGAGCGCGGCGCAAAACAGATTTTTTTGGAGGTACGCGCAGACAACCCGACCGCAATCGCGCTCTATCAAAAATTTGGCTTTACCCAGATCGCTGTGCGTGAAAAATACTACCAGCCGGGCGGCATCGACGCGGTAATCATGCGCGCCCCGCTGCCTTTTGCAGAAAATGCGCAAATT
>JAUNHM010000092.1:0-2598 GCA_030523945.1 Microbacteriaceae bacterium | reverse complement strand
AGGAAACCGCGGTCGACGCGAGCATAAACTTTGCAGAATCGGCTGACATGGTAAATTCAGCAAAAACACAAAATTTAGCCAACCCGAAAAACTGACAAAATCATGCAAAAAACCCCACCAATCCTCGACAAGCCAGACGCGATCGTGCTTGGCATCGAAACCAGCTGCGACGAAACCGGTATCGGCATCGTGCGTGGCCGCGAACTGCTCGCAAACGTGATCGCCTCTTCCATGGAACAGCACGCCCGATTTGGCGGGGTAGTGCCAGAGGTTGCTGCGCGCGCTCACCTCGAGTCGCTGCAGGGTGCGCTGGCGCAAGCGCTCGCCGAGGCGCAAATTACCCGCGACCAAATTGACGCGGTCGCCGTGACTGCAGGGCCGGGACTGGCCGGTGCGCTAATGGTCGGGGTTGCTGCGGCAAAAGCGCTCGCTATCGCGCTCGAGGTGCCGCTTTACGGCGTAAACCACCTGGTTGGCCACGTCGGCGCGGAACTGCTCGCGAGTGACTCGCCGCTAGAATTGCCGACGGTCGCGTTGCTGGTTTCCGGCGGACACACCTCACTTTTGCTGGTGCGCGATCTGGTTAGCGACGTGGAAATGCTGGGCGAAACCATCGACGATGCCGCGGGCGAAGCCTTCGACAAAGTTGCCCGCGTGCTCGGCCTGCCATATCCGGGCGGCCCGCACATCGACCGGGTGGCGGCAAGTGGCAATCCGCACGCGATCCGCTTTCCGCGAGGTCTGACCAAGGCGAGCGATATGACACGGCACCGTTACGATTTCTCGTTTTCCGGCCTGAAAACCTCGGTGGCGCGCTGGGTCGAGTGCGAGAGGGCGGCCGGGCGTGAAATCAACGTCGCCGATGTGGCTGCGAGTTTCCGCGAGGCTGCCGCCGATGTGCTGTTGCGTAAAGCCGTCGCTGCCTGCACCGATCACGGCGTGCCGAGGCTTTTACTGGGTGGCGGGGTGGTGGCCAACGCCCGGGTGCGGCAACTGGCAGAAGAAATGTGCGCGGCAAACGGCATCGAGTTGCGCGTGCCGCCGCTATCGCTGTGCACAGATAACGGCGCAATGATCGCCTCGCTCGGCGCGCAACTGATCGCTGCCGGAAAAACGCCTTCTGACCTGGGGTTTAGTGCGGATTCCACACTTCCCGTAACCGATATCCAGGTTTAGTTCAAAAAGCTCAGCCTTTCAGGCCGGCAGGTTTGCGACAGGCCCGCGCTCGGCTCGTTAAACTTGCAAAATCCGCGGATTTGCGGGCTAAAAACGGGGCAGATTAAACTGTACCCCTGCGCGCTACAATAGAAATATGAATACTCGAAACAAGTCTATTATCTCCCTTTTGCGGCTGCTTGCCGACGTTTGCGTCATTGCCGCGCTGGTCGCCTGGGCGCTGACCAGCCCGCCGTTTGGCCTGCCCGGTTTGCTGGCGGCGGCTCTCGTACTGGTTGCGGCGGTGCTTTATTGGGCACTGTTTTTGTCGCCGCGCGCGGTGCTACACACGGACAGATTCGGCCGCTCCCTGGTCGGGCTGGTGTTTGTGGCGGCCGGGTGCGTTGCGGCTGTCGCCTCGGGGCTGCTTTCGTGGCTGCCTGTTGCTATTTTCGGTGTGGCTGCGGCAATTTTTCTGTACTTGGAAATCACACTTTCCCACTGGCAAAAAGCAGATAGCTGAAAACCGCAGTTCAAACAGCGGCGCAAGCTGCGTAAAAAGAGGCTTTTCCAAAATTGTTAAAGAAATAAACAGACGCTTTAAGCTGCCCAAAACCTGCCAAAAACCGGGAATAATCGGGCATTTTAAAGCCGGCTTTAGAAACAATTAGGTAAACAATTGGTGACTTTCAGCGTGTTGCGTGAAAATAGTTGCTTGCTCTCAGGGTTGCCAGATAGACTTGCAGTATGACTGAACTACGCTTAGAAGAACTGTCGGCCGCAACCGTGCTCGCCGTAAACTCACTGACCCTAAAACCGGGCCAGGAGCAGTTTGTGACGCCGGTAACCTACGCCGCCTCTGCCGCGGTAATTCCAGAGGAAAGCGCCTGGCAGCGGGTGGTTGTAAACAGCGAAGGCCGCGTGGTCGGGTTCATTCACGCAAACTTTGACCCGGAAGCACGCCAGCCTGAGTTCCGCGCCGCACTTTGGCGCATCAACGTGGCCGCAGACGCGCAGGGCACCGGCATCGGCACATTCATCGTGCGCGAGCTGGTCGAAGAGGCACGCCGCCGTGACGTGAAGCGACTTACCGTGCTCTGGGAAAGCGGCGACATGGGTCCGGAAAAATTCTTTCTGCACATGGGCTTCAAACCAATCGGCGAAACCGAATACGGCGACATCATCGGCGCATACGACATAGACTAACTACAACAGTTTTGAGAGAGCCGCCTAAGTTTCACACAACCGGGCGGCTTTTCTTATAAAACGGGCAAAACAGCAATCCGCAACAAACACAGATAGGCAATAAATGCAACAGGAATACGCAATCGGCCGTGGCACGGTGCTCCTAGTCATTTCCAACATTGGCTTCAGCGTGCTCTTCTGCCTGACCCCGCTGATCAAACCGCTCAGCGAAATGCACCTGGCGGCAATGCGCGTGCT
>JAUNHM010000091.1 GCA_030523945.1 Microbacteriaceae bacterium | reverse complement strand
GCGAAAGCTTCCCCGGCAGGTTTTATTGCGGGGAATGGCAGTCTGGGTACTTGCAGTGTTAGAGATCGTCGAGGAGAGCGTCTTCTTCTTCGGCGTCGGTGGTGCCGCGGCGGCGTTTGCGGGCGGCTTTTTTCGCGTCCATCTCCGCCACCTTGGCCGAGCCGCGATTGAAATGGCGAAACTCCTGGCGGGCAGCATAGGCTGCGCCCACGGCAGCAATGCCGATAAACACAACCCACTGCAGCGCATAAGATAAGTGCGGCCCCTCGTCAAGATCCGGCTTTTTTGGCAACGTGCCGTGCGCAGACTCCGGATTTTCACTAATCAACATCGCATAGGTAGTGTGAAGCAGCCCGTCACTTCCGCTGCCGGTGACGCCGGCAAGTTCTGCCGCGTTAATACTGCCAACAGAATTAACCGTCGCAGTTCTGCCATCAACCGGCGGCTCGCTCGCCCGCAAACGCCCCACCACCGTGGTTTTTTGCCCGGGCTGAGCCACCGGCGCCCGGCTAAAATCTGCAGCGCCATTCTGGTCTACAGTTAAAGCCACCCAGCCGCGATCAATCATGATTAGCGCGCCAGATTCGGTGCGAAACGCCTGCACTAAAATCGACCCGGTGCCACCAGCACCAGGCCGGTTGCGCACCAGTGCGGGCTGACCCACATATTCGCCGCGAAACTCCACTGGCAGCCATTTGTGCTTGTCCAGGTTAAAACTAGCAGCTGTCGGCAAAACCAGCTCTAAAGGCTGCGGTTGCTGGTCATAATTGGTTACGATTCTAGATATTTCTTGCCGCGCCTCTTCGCGCCTGTCAAACTGCCAGTTGCTGAGCAAAACGCAGCCGATCGCAAAAATCACCAGCATGCCATAATAGCCAAGCCAGCGGCGTGACAGCAGGAAATTCCAGCCCTGATAGGTTTTTTTCACAGCTCATCAACTCCCGTCACCCGCAGTAAAAATCCGCGCGCGGCCACAAAATCTCGCAAAAAATCGCTGTGCGCCGCGCAGGCAAGCCACACCTTTTTACGCTCCGGAGTATGTATTTTCGGATTCCGCCATTCGATCGCCGCAGTCGCGGATTTTTGGCAGCCTGTGCGTGAACAGTTCAATCGCTGCGCGGTTTCAGTCCCGAAATTATGCAGGTTTAGGTTCATGCCTGCCGCTCGCTTTCGTCTTTAGGCGAGCCGCTAATAACATTACCTTCCGCATCAATAATTGTGTACTCGGTAGATAATTTATCTGCACCATATTCGTGCCGGGCAGCACCGCCTGCCTCACCAGCAGATAAGTAAGTTACTTTATCCAAAAAATCAGAATCTTGCTCGGCCGCAAACTTGCCCTTGCCAGACTCGAAAGCAGCATTTTCCTGGCCAGTCCCGCGACGATACTCGCCATAACTATCCAAAATAATTACCGGCTCGCTTTTTTCGCCACTCCGCCCGCTACCTGCACCAAAACCAGGCCCGGCACCAGACTCGCTACTAGCAAAACCAGCCTCAGACCCGGCTCGCACGCCCGGAGCCGCCCCCAAACTGCGTGCCGAAACCCCGTTTTGCAGCGCCGCATCAACCGTTGGAGCCGTATTATTCCCAACCATCACCGCCAAATAAGGCAAAACAACCGCGCCCACAATCCCAAGCAAATTCCACCACGGCGGCACCAAAAAACACGCCAAAATGCACACCACACGCAAAGTCATCGAAATCAAATAAAACTTTGTGCGGTGCGCTCGGTCAGAGGCCGGATCCACACCGGCCGTCGTCACATCATAAACTTCTGTCATTTCACCTTCATTCAACTATTTTATGCCCAATGTATGGGAATATGGTTGTAACAGAAAAAACGCCAGCGCGGCGACGGCAAAAAGGAGCAAAATGACATTCACACCACGCACAGTTTTGGTGACCGGCGGCAACCGCGGCATCGGCCGGGCAATCGCCGAACGCCTGCTCGCAGACGGACACCGCGTCGCTGTCACCGCCCGCTCAGGCCAAGAAGGACCGGAAGGCGCCCTCACCGTGCAAGCCGACGTGACCGACGCAGCCTCAATCGACACCGCCTACACCGAAATTGAAGCCGCATACGGACCGGTCGAAGTTGTCGTTGCAAACGCCGGAGTCACCCGCGACACGCTGCTTTTGCGCATGACCGAAGAAGAATTTACCAGCGTCATTGACACCAACCTGACCGGCGCTTTCCGCACCGTAAAACGCGCAGCCAAAGGATTTTTGAAGCAGCGTTTCGGGCGTGTTATTCTCGTGTCTAGCGTCGTTGGCCTCTACGGCTCGCCAGGCCAAATCAACTATGCATCTTCGAAAGCCGCGCTTGTCGGTTTTGCCCGCTCGCTCACCCGCGAACTCGGGCAGCGGAACATTACCGCCAACGTAATCGCGCCAGGTTTTATCGACACCGACATGACCCGCGCCCTGCCAGAAGCCCAGCGCGAACAATACCTGAAAACCATTCCGACCGCCCGCTTTGGTGACGTCGCCGACATTGCCGGAGCCGCCTCGTTCCTTGCCGGAGAAGACGCCGGCTACATTTCCGGTGCGGTGATCCCGGTCGATGGCGGGTTGGGAATGGGTCACTAAATTTTTCGCCCTTCCACAAACGCAATCGCACAGTTTCGTTTTTTTCTCAGCTAATTTCTGCAAACTCGCCCCGCAGTTTGCGTTTTTATGCGCGCCAGTCAGGCAAGTTTCAGTTTCTGGCGATATTCTAGTGTTATGACTACTGTGCTTGATTTCAAAGACGTTTCTTTTGTGCGAGGTGGCCGCAAAATTTTGGACGGTCTCACCTGGCAGGTCGATAGCGCCGAACGCTGGGTTGTGCTCGGTCCAAACGGCGCGGGCAAGTCGACTATTTTGAAAATTGCCGGTTTTTTTGAATATCCGACTTCCGGCACGGTCGAGATTTTGGGTAATCGTCTGGGGCGGGTCGATGTGTTTGAGGTGCGGTCGAGTGTGGGTTTTGCTGCGAGCACCCAGGAGCGGCGGATTCCGGCAACCGAGACGGTGCTCGACTGTGTTTTGACTGCGGCGCATTCGGTCACGGGTCGCTGGCGTGAAAAATACGACAGTTTGGACGAGCGCCGGGCTGCGCGGGTTTTGGCCGAGTGGGGTTTGTCAGATTTGGCTGATCGCCAGTTTGGGTCGTTGAGTGACGGGGAACGCAAACGGGTTTTGATCGCGCGCGCGGTTATGACCGATCCGGAGCTTTTGTTGCTTGACGAGCCGGCTGCAAGCGTCGATTTGGGCGGTCGCGAGCTGCTTTTGCAGACCCTGGCCGGTTTTGCGCAGTCGCCTTACTGCCCGGGCATGATTATGGTGACGCACCATGTGGAGGAGATTCCGCCTGGCTTTTCCCACGCGCTTTTGCTCGGTTCCGACGGTCGGGTACAGGCGCAGGGGCGACTTGAAGATGTGCTCACTTCGCAGCATTTGAGTGCCGCTTTTGGGGTTCCTTTGGAAATTACCCAGCAAAATGGGCGTTTTTTTTCATACGCAGTCTAATTTTCTGCTATGATTAATTGTTATCGCGTTTCGGCGCGGCTAGTTTTTACGTTATTAACAAATTGAGGAATCCTTATGAAGACTGAAACTCACCCAACTTACGAGCCAATCGTTTTCCGCGACCTGGCTTCTGGCGAGACTTTCCTGACTCGTTCAACCCTGACCAGCGACAAAACCATCGAGCTTGACGGCGTAACCTACCCGGTTATTGACGTTGAAATTTCGAGCGCTTCACACCCGTTCTACACCGGTAAGCAGCGTATTCTTGACTCTGCCGGTCGTGTGGAGAAGTTCAACCAGCGTTTTGCCGGTTTTACTCGCTAATTTTAGTTTTTATTATTTGCGGGTCATGCCTTTGGGGTGTGGCCCGCAAGTTTTTTATCAGCATGTTGGCAAATTTCGGGTTTAGATGGTTTGCGTAGCTGTCGTTTTAGTGGGTCCGGCAATCTGCTAGTTTAATAACTTTTTAACAACTTTTTCATATTTTTATTTTGGTTATTTTCAGGAATAACCTCGAAATTTAGCTGGTTTTTAGCTTTTAAAAGGCAGATGAAATAACCTGTTTACTAAAAATTCATTTTCGCTGTAACCATCCGTTTAAACATATTCAATATACTGTGAGTATGAGAAGGAAAATAAAGAGGTTAAGAGGAATAATTGTTTTAGGCGCGGTGGCCTGTTTTGCTGCAACAGCGCTGACCGGCTGTGCCGAGATCGAAAAAGCGTATAACGACACTTTTAACGGCAGAGATCCGCAAAATGAGAAGCCTGGCGGCCGAGCCGATAGCACATCTGCTGGCCCGCCTGTAGTTCTGCATCCAGAATCGAAATGCGATATGAATGCTTCGGATTGGAGCGAATGTCATAAGGCATACAGTGAAAAACAGAAGAAAATAAATGAACAAAAGCAAGAAGAAAACGCGATTTTCAAGCACCCGGAGCAGCTAAAAGAAGCGCAAGATAAACTGCGGACAACATTCCAGGGAAAGCCGATACGGTTTCATTCCGGCATTCATTTTTACCATAACAGGATTGCCGCGGAACTATACAATCCAGATAAGCCAGACGAGGTAGACAAATACACCTATGAGGTAAAAACAAAAGCCTGGCAGAAAGGTGAGCCAGTAAAGTCTCCGAATGTGGGCCCGAGCAATGGGCCGTGGGATGCTAACCGCATAGATTTTTCAAAGGCGCACGATTTCTATAAAATGCTTGCAGAAAAAGCAAAAGAAATTGAGGGCGCTGAGCCGATTACATCTTTGAATATTTCAAAGTGGGACGATGCGCTAACGTGGCGCGGTTACATTAGAGCCACGCGTGCAAACTACTATCTCTACGTTAGTATAGATTTCACAAAAGTCGAGTTTAAGAAGAGTTAGGGGGAGTGTAATGTTTGGATTAGTCGGGTCTTTTATACTTTTTGCCGCGTTTTGGGTTTTTGTTTTCCCGAATTTTTTCCTGTCCCAGTTTGATGGCGATTTTTATCCGCCGTTTGATGCGACGCTGGCGCTCGGTGCGGCATTTTTGCTGTGGCTGATTTTCCTGTTTTTGTTTTCTCGGCCGCTACTTTTAAAGCCGCTGAAAAAGGCGCGAGGGCTTGCCGAGATTGCACGCAACGGGCATCGCACCCAGGGCACGGTTGTGCGCAAGCGGACGGGGCAGCCGGCAAGCAACGGCTATGTTGACACTGAACTTGACGTGGAATTTACCAATCTGAGTGGCACGCGGGTGACTCGCGAGTTTAGTTTCACTGATTC
>JAUNHM010000090.1 GCA_030523945.1 Microbacteriaceae bacterium | reverse complement strand
ACAGCATCTACTCCGCTGCGTGAGGGCATGTCATCTGATGGTTCGCTAGCGTTATAACAGTAAGACACGTATCGTCAAACGATTATTAAAACGCTTAAGGGCAGTGACCGTGAGGGGAAGCAAATCCCGCCATATAACCCGGCTAACGTGCCGAAAGACTGGCCGAAAGATTTGCCGCTGCTGCGCGATAAAGAATTGAATCATATTCTTTACGGTGACAAGAAAGGTGGCGGCCACCTATACGGTCATGGCTGGGTTCATTCACGCAATGAATTTAACGAATCTTTGAAAGCTGCGCATATTATTGAAGCATTGAAGAATAATGCGTTACCTTTAGAGCAATTAAAAGCAGAATTCGAAAAAGATGATAAAACCTCTATTAAACGTGAAGCTACTTATAACGGGGTAGATTTTTATATTGTTTACTCGCTTAAAACAGACAAGCAGACTCGAGAAGCGATATATAAGATCATAACCGCATACCCGAAGAAATAGTATAATGAGTATATGGAACACAGGGACTATGCAATAGCGGTTGAAAAACTAACTCCGCAACTATTAGATAGTTTAGAATCTAATGGCGTTAACGTTTCAGACGCCCGCGAAGTATTAAAGCATGACGCAGGAGCAATTTTTTCAGCGACTCTTGAAAGTCTAGTAGACCGAGATGTGCCCATTTCTTTGAGCTTATACAAAGCGTTAAAAGCTATTCCTGATCATGATGACGAAGATGCTGAAGCTATAGATAATCTTAAAATAGCTTCTTAATTAAAACAAACAGAACAAACCCCCTGACCGTGTTGGTTGAGGGGGTTTTCTGCATACCCAGTTTTACCCGGAAACCGTCCACGGGGTTAATAGGACGGCAAACACACCCAACAGGGAGGAACAGTAATGAGCGAAAACACTGAGACAGTCGACACTGCAACGCCAGAAACTTCGGGCAGCGAGCAGCGCACTTTCACCCAAGAACAGGTGACAAAGATTGTGCAGGAGCTCGCCCACAAAGCATCTTTGGATGCTAACGGTGTTGCTGTGCCGGTTGTACGGCATGACAGTCATGCCTCTAAATAGCCGGTGAAAATCTTTACCCCGCTCTTGGGGTGGGCACTATTTTTGGGACTTTTACCTCATTTTCAAGTTGCATTATACATAATAATATTGTATAATGAAATTACGCATATAAGGCGTGAGTGCGGAAAATATCCGTGACATTCTTACGGCTTTAGCTTCGATAGCAACAATTATAACAGCCCTAACACAGTTAATTATAATCGTGACGAAACGTAAGAAATAAAAGGTGAATGTCTCCGCCGGCTGTTGGCGCAGCTGGCGGGGGCTTCACTCCCAGTATATCCCTAAATTGCCAGAAAAGGAATATCAATGCTAAAAAAACTTTACTCAACCCTAAAATCGTTCGACCTGCTAGCCATCACCCTGACCGCCTATATCAGCGTTTTGCTTGCAGATAGTAACCCTGTGGCGGCTACATTCTTTTTGGTCTCGTCAGGCCTGTTTGTTGCCGGTGGCGTAATTAAGGCTAAGCGGGTGGCGGAATGATCGCATATTGGTCACTATCTGAGATAGCTGAATATCTTGGCGTGGCGTATGGCACGCTTTCTAGATATAAGCTGCCTGAGCCTGACGCAACGATTGGCCGCACCCGTGGCTGGCTGCCTGACACGATTAAGTCGTGGAATGAGAGCCGTCCTGGGCGCGGGAATTGGAGTTAGCTTTCGACTATAATTAGTGTAGGTTTTGCCCCGTGTTGTAACTGCCTTGCGACACTGGGCATTTTCTTTTATACCTGCTGTCGATGTACGCGATCGTGCACGTCAATGCGCAGGGTTGTTTTAGAACATCATTTCGACATCTCGTACCCACATTTTTACACACAAAACACACACAAAAAATATAAAACAGGGGGTATTTGGGGGTATTTACAGCAAGGCGGGAAACCCGCTACTCCCCTAGAAAACACTGGGAAAACCCCGGAATCACGCGGAAACACGAAAACTATGGCTGGGATACCTGGACTCGAACCAAGAACAACTGAACCAGAATCAGCCGTGTTGCCAATTACACCATATCCCAATGGTAGTCTGTTACAACAGCACCGAGTTACTACTCTACCACAAAAACCAACCCCCGTCAAAACCCGCCACGCCGTCGCAACAAAACTCAGGCAAAACAGAGCAAAAGACAACCTGTAACAAAAACGTTCACTTCACAGATAACTTTCAAAATACTAATGTATATTCATGACTAGGAAGAGACTTAACGAAAAATCGAATCCTACAAAAACCGTTAGTATCAAAAATCTTGAAGGAGAGAGTGCGATGCGCAAGAAACTAGTGGTAACAACAGCAGCATTACTAGGTGTGACAAGCCTGGTGAGCGGCTGCAGCGGGAACTCGAAGATTGCAGATTTTAGCAACAACGAGCAAATCTCAGCATCAAACTACGTGCTTGCAATTCGCACCTCTCCCCAGTTGCGCGACATCCAGGAAAACACGCCAGGATATATCGCACTATTTGACGAAAAAGGAAACGGCAAACAAATCAACATCGGAGCCTTGTTTAGAAGTAAAATGCTCTGGAACAAGTCTGGGATATCTGTCGGAGGCAGCGACGATGAAATCTCAATCACAGACTCCGGACTCACCAAAACGCCACGCGGTAGTAAAGAAGCCGTAGAAAGCGCACGCCTCTTCACCCAAAACGACACCGGATTCGTCTCAATCTATGACGCTGGCATTATGGACAAAAAATACACAACTAGAATCCGCACAGGAAACTCGCAAAGCGCCGATAACCGCGAGTTGCAAGGCAGGTTCTACTATGCTGCGCTATGCGGTGACGAACTATACGGAGTCACACTCACCGGCTATCTGCCACACGCGAATGCAGAGCAGGGCAGCACAAACGCGCCGCAAGAACACCACCACTCACTCGTAAAACTAACCCCAAAACCAGACACAGATAGCAAACCGATAGCAGAAATTGCTCCAGCCGAAATCGGATATTCAGACGCAGATACCTCAACCGGATATTGCGTAAATGACAACCTAATAATGGTGACTAACCAGTCCAAAAATAAGAAAAAAATGAACACCAACGTTTTACGCAAATGGAACACCAAAACTGGAGAGCATACTGCGATAGAACTAACCGACAAAACAACCAAAAAACCATTAGAAGAAAAAGAAGAAACGTCAAACTCACCAAAGCAATTTGGGGTCAAAGACGGATTTAGCTACTGGCAAAACCGCGGCGCCGTTATACACAAAACAAACATCGAAAACGGGGAAACAGAAATCTTTGCTAAACCAGCCGACAATCTGTTCAGCCAGGGCACTGCGCGTTACGTCCTAGAAGGCAACAGCATCTTCGGACTATACAAACAAAAAGATGCCAGTGCCCCTCTACAACTCATAAAATACGACTTGAAAACCGGAGCTGCGACAAAAGTCATGGAGGTTCCGGGGCACGACGGGATTTTGAAAGACAAGCAGTTCATTACCGATTTTGCCGTGCGCCCAGGATTTGGTAAATAGCGGAGAGGGGCAGGCAGGGTCTTGCGAAACCCTCCCGTCCGAGCCGCTGACCAGATAAAACTGGAGATAATTCAGCAGCTAAGTACGTAAGCTGCTAACCCGGCGAAAATAGGAGCGAAACGGGAGGCAGACCAGCCATTCCAGCAAGCTCCGCCAACCTGCGACCATGCTATTCAGGCGAGTTTCCGCAAACCCGCTAGTCCGGCGAGACCACCAAACTGACCGGGTCGGCAGGGCGCTCGTCCAAATGGTCGATGTAGCGCAGCACAATGCCCTCGCGCAGTGCCCATGGCGAAATTTGCAAAACCGGCACATCAAACACGTCCATCGCCGTGCGCAGCAAAACCGCACCAGCCAGCATCTGATAGCCGCGCTCCGGCGTGATCCCAGGCAAATATTCGCGCACTTCCCCCGGCATCCGCGCCAAAACCGGCTCCCACTGGGCCAGGTTGTCATATTTTAACGTCGCCCGCTCCCCCGTGGCCGGGTCGCCCGGACCGCCCACCAACTTGCCCAGCGAACGAATCGTCTTCGACGTGCCCACCACACAGTCAGGCGCCGGCCGCTTGCGGAACAGCAGCTCGCGCACCCGCCGAAACTCGCTCGAAGCAAAATCGCGCACCGCCTCGATCTTTTCAAAAGCAGGCGGATCGTCAGGCAAATACTGCTTCGTCACCCGCCCAGAACCAAGCGGCAAAGAAACCTGCACGTCCGGATATTCGTCCGAACCCTGCGCGATCTCAAAAGACCCGCCGCCGATGTCGAAAAGCAAAATCTCGCCAGCCGACCAGCCCAGCCATCGTCGCACCGCCAGCATCGTCAGCCGCGCCTCATCTTCGCCGCTGAGCACCTGGGGCAGCTCGCCAACCTGCGTCTCAACCAGCCGCAAAACTTCGCTGCCGTTGCTAGCCTCGCGAATCGCGCTGGTCACAGTCAAAATCAGGTCATCCACACCGATCTCGCGCGCCTGCCGCACAGCCTCATCGATCGCAGCCACAATCCGGGCCACACCCTCCGGCGCAATCGACCCGTCCGGCTCCAAATATTGCATTAGCCGCAGCAGCTCGCGCTGGGAATGGTAGGGGGCGGGGCTGGCACCCGGGTGCGCGTCAACCACCAGCAGATGCACCGTATTTGAGCCAACATCAATCACGCCGAGTCGCATAAAATCCCCTCAGGTTGCTAATTTACCCCTATTTTAACCAGTTTACACCCCTAAACTGGTAGTTTTTCCAGCGGGGCAAAATCGGTGACGGTCAGGGCCGGTTCGCCGAGTTCGTCGGTGAGATCAAGGTCGAGAATGGCGCGAATGGCCCAGGATTTATCGCCCTGCGGGTCGAGCACGGTTTGCATCAGTAGCCACTGGCCGGGCTGCTTGGTGATGCGCAAAAGTTGCGGGTTTCGGGCATCGCCGTCGATTTCGATATCGTCGTATTCGTCGAAGTAGTCGTCTAGCGCCTCGTCCCAGTCGTGGCGGGTCATGCCGCGAGGTTTGCCGGCACGGGCTGCTGCGGTGGCGGTAGCGCTTGCGGTGTCTGCTGGGAGCGGCGGGTTGCTTTCGGCCACGAGTGTGTCGAGCCGGTCATAGGCGGCTGCCAAAACGAGTTTAAACATGGCGTTGCGCACCAAAATAGTGAGCGCAGGTTCATTTCGACTGAGCAGTCCGCTGCCCGGCGGGGGCGCGTTTTCGGCCAGGCTGTTTGCCTGATTTGTTTGGCCCGCCTGGTTTGCATGGTTGC
>JAUNHM010000089.1 GCA_030523945.1 Microbacteriaceae bacterium | reverse complement strand
GATACGGCAAATTTTTGGGCGGGTTTCTTTTTAAGAGACCCGCCCAAAAATTTGCTATTTGTGTCAGCAGTCTAGTTTTTCTTCACAACGGAAGATTTCAAGTACAGCTGGCCCACACCCGGGATTTTCGCCTCAATGTCGTGTCCGTTTACCGGGTTTGCCAGCAGCCTAATCCCCCGCACTTTGGTGCCAGATTTAATCTGGTCACTGCCCTTTAGTTTCAGTGATTTAATCACGGTAACGCTGTCGCCGTCTTGCAGTTCGTTGCCGACAGCATCACGCACCACACCATCGCCGCCACCAGCACTATCTTCGCCATCGCCAGCTTCGCCCGGCAGCCATTCGTGGGCGCACATCGGGCAGACCAGCAGCGTGCCGTCTGGATATGTATAGTCTTCGCCGCACTCCGGGCATTTTGGCAGTTTCTCGCTCATACGTTAAACCGCCATTCGCACACGTCGCCGTCGTTCATAATGTAGTCTTTGCCTTCCATCCGCGCTTTACCTTTGGCGCGCGCTTCAGCCACCGACCCGCACTCGACCAAATCGTCAAACGAAATAATTTCGCCTTTAATAAAGCCTTTTTCAAAGTCGCTGTGGATCGCACCAGCCGCTTGCGGAGCTGTCGCCCCTTTACGAATGGTCCAGGCACGCGCCTCTTTCGGCCCTGCGGTCAGGTATGTTTGCAGGCCGAGTGTGTCAAAGCCGACTCGCGCCAGCTGGTCTAGTCCGCTTTCTTCCTGGCCAACCGATTCGAGCAGTTCTTTCGCGTCTTCCGGGCTGAGGTCGATCAGTTCGCTTTCCAGTTTTGCGTCCAGGAAAATTGCTTTTGCCGGGGCCACTAGCGCGGCAAGTTCTGCGTGTCGCTCTGAGTCGTTCAAAACCGCTTCGTCCACGTTAAAAATGTAGAGGAAAGGTTTCGCGGTGAGCAGGCCGAGTTCACGGATCGGCTCCAAGTCGATGCCGCTAGCAGAAAGCAGCTTGCCGTCGTTGAGCGCCGCAATCGCGTCTTGCGCCGCCTGCATCACGGCCGGGTCGAGTTTCTTTGCTTTCAACTCTTTTTCGTAGCGCGGCAGTGCTTTTTGCAGGGTTTGCAGGTCGGCCAGGATCAGCTCGGTGTTGATGGTTTCCATGTCGCTGGCTGGGTCTACTTTGCCGTCAACGTGCACTACATCGTCGTCCGCAAAACCGCGCACCACCTGGGCTATCGCGTCTGCCTCGCGAATGTTTGCAAGGAACTTGTTGCCCAGCCCTTCGCCATCGCTCGCCCCGCGCACGATCCCGGCAATGTCCACAAAAGACACCGGTGCCGGCAAAATCCGCTGGCTGCCAAAAATTTCGGCGAGTTTGTCCAGCCGCTTGTCTGGCAGGTTTACCACGCCAACATTCGGTTCAATGGTCGCAAACGGGTAGTTTGCTGCGAGTACGTCATTGCGCGTTAGCGCGTTAAAAAGGGTCGATTTGCCGACGTTCGGCAGACCCACGATTCCAATTGTTAAAGCCACATATCTATTCTACACCGCCGCAGCACAGTTTTATTTGCCCCGGCCCGCTGTGCCGCTATTTTCCGGCGTTTTTCGCGTAATGTTTCACACAATATCGCAATGTTTCACAGCCGACCGCCCGTTTCCGCAAGCAGCCACCAACCAAAACCTCACCGGCTCGCCGCCCAACAGCACCGGTCACAAAACCCGCAGATCGCATACGCTACTAATCCAAAAAACAAAAAGGGGCATGCCACCGAAGTGACACACCCCCGTTTGAGAGTTTAATTACTGCTTACGACCGGTGATGAAACCCCAAGCCAGCAGCACCAGCAGGGAACCACCAATAGCGAGTGCCCAAGTGCTGAGGGAGAAGAATGCATCAACCTTTTCGTTGAACACGATCTGGCCGATCCAACCACCGACAACAGCACCGACTACACCGAGCAGCAGAGTAGCGATAATGCCGCCACCCTGTTTGCCTGGAAGAATAGCCTTTGCAATCGCACCGGCAAGCAGACCGAGCACAATCCAGCTCAAGAATCCCATTTTATTTCCTTTTTAGTTAATTATTTGATTATTGTTTTGTTGAAGAAATTATTTCAGAGCGTCTTTGACGTCTTCAACTTTGTCGCCAACCTTTGCAGCAGCCTGGTCAGCCTGGCCTTCAGCCTTCAGCTCGTCATTGTTAGTAACGTTGCCGATAACCTCTTTGCCTTTACCAACTACAGTCTTAGCTGCATTCTTGATTTTGTCGTCGAGTCCCATTGCTCTCTCCTTGTTTATTAACATAGATAACGCGGGGTTGCGTTACCAAACCTAAATTACACGCGGCGCGCTGCTGCGAAACACAGTCTGCACCACACCAGTGCCAATTTCAATAATAACAGGTAACTCTGCACCCAAAGCCGCATCTAGCTCGACAATGGCGCGTTGCAAGCGATCTACCAGATCTGGCAAGTACGAACCCTTACGCACCTGCACGTTCACCCGCATAACCCGCTCTTTTTTCACAACAAAGCATGCGGCATGCACAGACAGAATTTCTGGGTCACCCTCAAAACGCTGTTGCAAAAGCTGCTCTGCAAGGCTCGTGCTGATCACACTGAAACCAGGAGTTGCAGCGTCTCGACCGGTCGCAAACTCTACCTTGCTGTTTTCAGCAGCCAAATCGGCGGCATCAACATTTGCCTCAGTGTCAGACTCAGACTTCGGTGCGGCAGCATCACTGCTCTTACGAGTTACAGCATTTTTCGTCTTGAAAATATTGGCGATTTTACCGCCACCCTGCAAGCTCAAAAGCACTACGAAGAAAATAATTGCAAGCACCACCAGGGCAAAGAAAATCACATAAAGCCACTGCACATGGACTTCATTTTCTCCCACCTGATAGCTCTGATCGAGCTTCTGCGCAAAATCGCCGATGGCCTGGGTCGCGCCCTTCCAATAAGGCTCAATCACCTTATGCGCAGACAAATACACCAGCAGAGCAGCACCAAAAGCCAGCAACACCAGACCTGTAACCAGCAAAACCAGCCGGTTCAGCAAACGAGGCGTGTTCTTCATTTAGAGACGTCCTTTCTTGCTGACATAAGCCTTCGCCCGCAAAGTCGGCTGCAAACGCAGGCTCTCCAGCTCCTCCTGCAAAGCCTGCTGTGCACTATTACTTTCCAAATCGATACCAGAAATCGGGGTAATTTCCGCGTAAACACCGCTCTTACCCACAGAAACACGCACCTGCTCATGCGGCACGCCAGCTGCACGCTGCACCGTAATCGACTCGCTGCCAGCAATCACGTGATCGTCAATAATCACAGCGCTGCGCTCGTCAATGCGGTAGTGGCGACCGCGCCGGCCACCCTTCAAAGCGAGCACAACCAGCAACAGGCCAAGCAGCGCAGCTACCGCGCCAACAGTCACAGCAAGCGTATAGTCTGCATGATGCGGCGCAAAAATAAAACCAATAATATCTGCCGGAGAAACCAAAAGTGGCTTCTTACCAAGCAGCGAGAGCACAACCTCAGTAGCCAAATACAGAGCCGCAACAATAGCCAGCAACGCCACAAGCGACGTCACAAAAGAACGACTCGAGTGCGTTTCACGGCGCACCAAACGCTGATAAATAGGCTGGTAACTCACCGCACTCTCCTTTTCTGCTCCAGCTCGGCACCGGTAAAGTGAATCACCGTGCTCACAACCTCACGGCCGCTCAAGTGAGCGACCCGGCTTGCCACCTCGTGACGCGCATTTTCAGCACGCACCAAAAGCGGCACAGAATTTCCAGGCAAAGCGGCGCGACCGCCCAGCGGTGCGAGCGCAATCGGAGCGCTGATTCGCACCGCCAGACGACCGGCAGCATCACTAATATTTGCCTGAACTTTTTTCACGGGAACACCCAACTCGCTAGCTGCCACCGCGGAGACTAACCGGGTTAGCGCTTTCGCGGCAATCAGCGTGCGGCCAGGAATTTCCGCGACCTCACCTACTGCCATATTAGCTGGGTGTTGCACGGTCATGATGACTTACGCCCCCGAATAACATCGAGCAGCTCGCGCAAGTCGAGTTCGCCGTCAAGTGCACGCGCCACACCGGCACCAACCAGCGCAGCAAACACAACAAACAGCATCGCCCAGAACCCGAATGCGACCCAGACGAACGCGATGCCGCCGCCGATCAACATTCCAATTAGTGTATTGCTCATTTTAGAACCTTGTTTACTTGATTAAAAAGATGAACTATTTAACAGTAGTCTTTTTAACGGTGGTCTTCTTAGGTGCTTCTTCTTCCTCTTCGTTTTCACCTGGGAAGTGCACGTCGTTAATGTTAACGTTGATCTCAGCAACCTTCAAGCCAACCAGCTCGGTGATTACATCAGCAGCGGTCTGGCGCACCTCGTCGCTCAGCTCCTGCAGTGGCACTGGGTAGTTTGCTACGATAACGATGTCTGCAGCAACCTCGGTCTCGCCAACCTCAACAGATACACCCTGGGTGCGGTCGATGTTGCCCACGATACCGCGGATAGCGCCTGCAGCACGTGCGACGTTGCCGCCAAGATCGTGCACACCAGGTACCTCACGGACAGCGTTGCCAATAACTTTAGCAACTACACCGTCTTCAATAACGGTTTCACCCTTAACCGAAGTCTCTGCTGGCTTGGTCGCTGGCTTGTTAGCAGCAGTAGTAGCAGTAGCTGGTTTAGTTGGTTTTGCGCTTACAGTTTCAACCATTTTTATCTCCTAGATTGTGAGTTACCCCTAGTTTCGCGGCAAACTATCAGGTTTGCAACGCTAGAGTTATTAATAAGACGAACAAAACTGTCGGTTTGTCACAAAAAAATTAAAAAAATTTTAGCAAAAGCGAGCAACTTTGAAAAACGCACCAAAGACGCGGCAGAACCTGCCTGACGAGACCCTAGTTGCCCGCGCGCTCGACGGAGACGAAAAGTGCTTTAACGAGATTCTCCGCCGCTACACAGGCATGATGATTGCATATGCATACCAAATAACAAACTCACAATCCGACGCCGAAGACGCCACTCAAGAGGCCTTTATTACAGCCTGGCACAACCTCGACACGCTAAGCAAACCGAAAAAAGTAAAATCTTGGCTGATGCGGATCGTGGGACGCAAAGCGATCGACATCGTGCGGGGGCGAAAAATCACCATCGACGTGAATGAACGCGCAGATTTAGCGACCAGCCTGCTGCTCGAACCGGAACGCCAAAGCGAACTAAACCAGCAACTCGACCAGGTGCAAAAAATGCTCGCAGAAATGCCCGAACTGCAGCGTCAATGCTGGGTTTTGCGGGAAATAGCGGGGTATCCTTATAAAGAGATAGCTGCAGAGCTGGACGTAAACGAACCGACAGTGCGCGGTGGAATTGCGCGAGCTCGTAAGCATTTGCTAGCAGGAATGGAGGCGTGGCAATGAACGAGCAGCAAACCGAAAAAACACCTAGCAAGGG
>JAUNHM010000088.1 GCA_030523945.1 Microbacteriaceae bacterium | reverse complement strand
ATCGCCGAAACCCTCGGCTATCTTGACGTGCCAAACAAGGTGATTATTTCCCCGCGCGAAGCCGAGCAAATCCCGGACGAATACCTGGTATATATGTCCACCGGCTCGCAGGGAGAGCCGATGGCGGTGCTCAGTCGCATGGTCAATCGCAACCATGCTGTCGAAGTGCGCTCCGGCGACACCGTGATCCTCGCATCGAGCCTGATTCCGGGCAATGAAAACGCGGTATTTCGTGTGATCGACGGGCTGATGCGGCTCGGCGCAAAAGTCGTACACAAAGGCAATGCGCGCGTGCACGTTTCCGGTCACGCTGCCGCCGGCGAGCTGCTCTACTGCTACAACATTGTGCGGCCGAAAAACGTGATGCCGATCCACGGCGAATATCGTCACTTGATCGCCAACGCTAGCCTCGCTATCGAAACTGGCGTGCCGACCGAGCGCACCCTAATTTGCCAAAACGGCACCGTTGTTGATCTGCATGGCGGGGTTGCGAAAATTGTTGGCCAGTATGAGCTTGGCTCGCTTTATGTGGACGGCAAGAGCGTGGGCAAGGTCACTGACGAAGACTTGCAGCAGCGGCTTGTGTTGGGCAGCGAGGGGATTATTTCGATTGTGACGGTAATCTCGCGTGCAGGGCGCAAAATTGTCTCCGGTCCGGATATTCACGCTCGCGGTGTCGCCGAAGATGACCATGTTTTTGACGCGATTAAACCGAAAATCGTGGCGGCTTTGGAAGAAGAATTGCAGCAGTCCGAGGGCAAAACCGACAAACATCGCCTGCAGCAGGTGGTGCGCCGGGTCATTGGCCGCTGGGTGGGCACCCGTCTGCGTCGCCGCGCCGCAATTTTGCCGATCGTGGTTGAGGTTGATTAGGCAGGTGCGGTTTTAACGTAGCTTGCGATGGTGTTATACTTTTTGTATGAGTAGTGTGACCACCATCAGAGTGTCGCTGGAGTTGCGTGATGTGCTAAAACGTCAGGCGCGGCAGCGTGGAGCTACGCTCGGGCAGCATCTGCAAAAACTTGCTGACGCAGAAGAAAACGCGATTATTATGGATAAATGGGCTGAATCAGTGCGCGCCTGTCCGCCAGATGCGGAGTATTTTGAAGACGTAAAATACTGGGAATCTGATTCGTGGAACTAAAACCCGGGGAGCTCTGGTGGGCAAAGCCAGATGCGACTGTGGGGCGTGAGCAGTCCGGACGCAGGCCTGTTGTGATTGTTGCCAACGAAAAATATCTGCAAACTATGGATACGCTGGCTTTAGTTGTGCCGGTTACCACCAAAGCGCGTGGCTGGATCAACCATATTGCTTTGGACCCTAGTTGCGGTTTGCAGGCTTTGAGTTATGCGATGACCGAGCAGGTGCGCGTTATTTCGCGTGACCGGTTGCATGCTCCTATTGGTGCTGTGAGCCAGGCCGAATTGCGGCTGATAAGAAATTTTATTCAGCGTTTTATTTAGGGTGTTTGGTTGGGCTAGGAATAGACCCGTCCGGTTTTAGCCCTTGTAAGCCCCGGTGAGGCGGACGGCGCCGCCGTCCACGCCTTTTGCGCCCTGTTCAAAGCCGGCAAGGTCAAGTCCTGCAGCCGACACCACCTCGGCGAGCGGCCAAACTTCCAGCCCTGCCGCACGCAGCGTCGCAGCCACGGCCTCTGCCTCGCTCGCAGCCACAACTGCTGCCATGCCGATGCCCATATTGAGCGCGCCCTCAAACTCAACCAGCTCGTGCCCGCCGAGGCTCGCAAGCTCCTGGAAAATTGCGCCAGGCTGCCAGCTTGTGCGGCTCACTTCTGCGGCGGTGCCGGCCGGTAAAACCCGTGCGAGGTTGGCTGCAATGCCGCCGCCGGTGATGTGGCTGAGTGCGTGAATCGCACCCGGATGCGTCTCGATCGCCTGCAAAAGCGGCAGGGTGTAAAGCCGGGTCGGCTCCAAAAGCGCCTCGCCCCAGGTTGTGCCCAAAGCATCGTTATGGTCGCCATATTGCACGCCTTTTTGTGCCAGCAGGTGTCGCACCAGCGAAAATCCGTTCGAGTGAATACCACTCGAGCTCATCGCCAAAATCACGTCACCGGTATTAACCCGCTCCGGCCCCAAAAGCGCGTCTGCCTCGACCACGCCAAAAGCCGCACCGGCCACGTCATATTCGTTTTCGCCCAAAAGCCCCGGATGCTCGGCAGTTTCCCCGCCCACGAGTGCCGTGCCGGTTGCCTCACACGCCTCGGCAATACCGCGCACAATGTCGGCAATCCGCTCCGGCACTAGTTTTCCGCAAGCAATATAGTCGGTCATCGCCAGGGGCTTCGCACCCACCACCACGATGTCGTCCACGATCATCGCCACCAGGTCCTGCCCGATGGTATCGTGCTTGTCAATAGCCTGGGCGATCGCCACTTTCGTGCCCACCCCGTCGGTCGCACTCGCCAGCAGCGGCCGCTTGTATTTTAGCAGTGCGCTTGCGTCAAAAAGTCCGGCAAAACCGCCCACTCCGCCAACCACTTCCGGCCCGTGCGTGCGTGCCACAGCGGCTTTCATCAGGCTCACTGCCAGGTCGCCGGCGGCAGTGTCCACCCCGGCAGCGGCGTAAAGGTTTGCATTTGTGTTTTCAGCGGCATTTTTTTCAGTCACATTACTATTCTACAGGTTTGGGCGCGTATAATTTGAGAGTAAGGGCGTTTTAGGCGCCGAGAATGTAGATTGGCGTGCGCGCCGTTGGGAGAGTCGAATATGTGCGGCATTGTAGGTCTGGTAGCGACCGAACCTGTCAGTCAGCAGGTTTACGATAGTCTGTTGCTTTTGCAGCACCGAGGCCAGGACTCGACCGGGATCGCGACCGCTGACGAAAACGGCATGTTCCATATGGTAAAGCGGCAGGGGCAGGTGCGTGAAGCCTATCGCACCCGTGATATGCGCTCCCTGCTGGGAAATATGGGGCTGGGGCATGTGCGTTACGCGACACGCGGTTCGGCAGATCAAGAGGCAGAGGCTCAGCCGTTCTATGTAAATTCGCCTTACGGCATTATTTTGGTGCACAACGGCAATCTGGTCAACACGCGCGAGTTGCAGGCTTCTTTGCACGGGGTGGCGCGCCGGCATCTCAACACCGATAGTGACACCGAGCTGCTTTTGAATGTGCTCGCTAACGAACTGCAAAAAACCGCAACCGCCGACGATCTCACCCCAGAAATTGTGTTTGCGGCAGTGTCTGGCGTGCATCAAAAAGTTGAGGGAAGTTATGCTTCGATTGCTTTGATCGCAGGTCACGGGCTGCTTGCTTTCCGCGATCCGCACGGCATTCGTCCGCTGGTTTTGGGTCGCCGGACTGCCGAAAATGGGCAGGACGAGTGGGTGGTTGCTTCCGAGTCTTTGGTTTTGGAATCTGGCGAGTTTGAGGTTGTGCGCGATGTGGCGCAGGGAGAGGCTGTTTTTATCACCGAGCAGGGAGAGTTGCATTCTGCCCAGTGTGCCGCGCCGCGCCGCTATGTGCCGTGTGCTTTCGAATATGTTTATTTGGCCCGCCCGGATTCTGTGGTAAACGGCATTTCGGTTTATGACGCGCGTTTGCGGCTTGGTGATGAGCTGGCTGCGGAGATTTTGCAGCATATTTCCGTCGATGAAATCGATGTGGTGATGCCGATTCCTGATTCTGCCCGCCCGAGTGCGATGCAGGTTGCGCAGCGTCTGGGAGTGGAATATCGAGAAGGTTTCTTTAAAAACCGCTATGTTGGCCGCACTTTTATTATGCCTGGCCAGGCTGTGCGCAAAAAGAGTGTGCGTCAAAAGCTGAACGCGATGAGTGTCGAGTTTGCCGGCAAAAACGTGCTTATCGTCGACGATTCTGTTGTGCGCGGCACCACTTCTAAAGAGATTGTGGACATGGCGCGGGCTGCCGGGGCGCAAAAAGTATTTTTCGCTTCTGCCGCCCCTCCTGTGCAGCACCCGCACGTTTACGGCATCAACATGCCGAGTCGCAAAGAACTAATCGCGCACGGCAAAACCTCGGAAGAAATCGCGCAGGCGATCGGCGCTGACAAAATGATTTACCAGACCGTTGAGGGAATGAACCGTGCGATCCTTGCGGGGCAGAGTGCGGTGCAAGAGTTGGAAGAATCTTGCTTTACCGGTGTTTACCATGCTGGTAATGTGGACGAATCTTACCTAAATTGGGTCGAAAACAATCAGTCTAGTTAGCCTGCAAATAAGCTGGGTTTTTGCAAGCAGATAGTTTGTAAGATATTTATTTATTTGTCTGTAACGGACTGGTCGAGCATCTGAAACGGGTTGGTCAGCACGAAAAAGCGGCGAGCATCGCTCGCCGCTTTTGATTGCGAAAAAAGCTGCTGCCGAGCCGACCGTTGCTGAAAATGCGCATAACTACTAATTACATACGGGTAAGCGCAAAAATTCTTGCCCCGAGGAGGGCAGGCTTAAGGAGCTATGCCTGGAGGCAGCCGCTAGTCTTCGTCGTATTCGTCGTCGTTGTATTTGCTGGCGTATTCTGCCCACGGGTCTTCTTCGTGGGTGTTTTGGCTAGCGTTGTGTAGTTCGCGTTCCAGCTCGGAAAGATCAGTGTTCGGGCTAAAGTATTTCAGTTCCCGCGCCACTTTGGTGTGTTTTGCTTTTTGACGGCCCCGCCCCATAGTGAGACCCCCCTTACACTTCAGGCCGCTCGCGGCGGCAGTTTACATAAAAAATTGTCGTATGTAACCATAATATCATGCTTCTTGGGGTTTTGCTGAGAAGCGACTCAGAAACGGGCTTTGGCAGGCTTGCGGGCTGGTCGAGTCGTGTGCCGAGCAGATTAAAGTCGTAACCAGCTTGGAAAGCAGCTCCGGCGTGTTGCCCGTATTTATGCGAAAAAACGGGAGGAGCACAAATTTTTCAAAAATATATATAGACCGGGGAATGGTGACTGTGCTAGGCTTGAAAGGTTGGCTACTGCGGCAAGGCACTGAATATCGCGAGTGGTCAAAAGACACTAGAAGAGTGTCGGATCAGTAAATCGCTGGTATTTAGTTAGGCTACGAGACTCCGATTGCGCGTGCACTGCGCCCGGAGTCTATTGTGGCGCGTTCAGAGAGAGCAGAAAATGGCACGCCAAGCAAAGCGTGGATTTAAAACACCAAAAAACTATGACCCGAATCGCGGGCCGAAAAAAGCACATCGCAAGGGCGGGGCTGCTGGCAAACGAGACGAGGCGGGTAAAAAACGTCGCTGGACGAGTGCGGATCGAGCATTTCGTGATGAGTTTCGGCGTGATGAGCGTCGCGGCGGCGGGCAGCGTGAAGAGCGCGGTTTTGTAGGTCGCGACTCGCGCGGCGGCGGTCGCGGCTTTGGACGTGACGAGCGGCGCGGCGGGTTCCGTAATGAGCGCGGTTTTGAGCGTGGTGGCCGTGATTTTCGTGATGAACGCCGCGGTGGTGAGCGTTTCCGTGAGGAGCGTCGTGACT
>JAUNHM010000087.1 GCA_030523945.1 Microbacteriaceae bacterium | reverse complement strand
TAGAGAGTATGTCTGAGCAGTCTTTTTATATTACAACGCCGATTTTCTATGTGAATGATGCCCCGCACATTGGGCACGCCTACACGGAGGTCGCCAGTGATGTGCTCGCGCGCTGGCACCGACAAGCCGGAGACAAAACCTGGTTTCTGACCGGCACCGACGAACACGGCCAAAAAATCTTGCGCACCGCAAACGCAAACGGCGTCGCCCCGCAAGCATGGGTCGACAAACTAATCACAGAAGCCTGGAAACCTCTGCTCGGCGAAATTAACATCTCAAACGACGACTTCATTCGCACAACCGACGCGCGGCACGAAACCGGCGTGCAACGCTTCCTGCAAAAACTCTATGACGACGGCCACATCTATGCCGGCGAATTTGCCGCCCTCTACTGCGTCGGCTGCGAAGAATCCAAACCAAAAACCGAAATCGTCGACGGCGAAGGCGAATTTACCGGCCAAAAAGTTTGCAAAATCCACTCAAAACCGCTCGAACAGGTGCAAGAAAAAAACTATTTCTTCAAAATGAGCGCCTTTCAAGACCGGCTGCTGGAACTCTACGCAGCCAGGCCAGAACTGGTGCAGCCAGCCAGCGCCCGAAACGAAGTGATCGCGTTTGTGAAACAGGGGCTGGAAGACCTCTCGATCAGCCGCACAAGTTTTGACTGGGGCGTGCCGATTCCGTGGGACAGCGAGCACGTCACCTATGTTTGGTTTGATGCGCTGCTCAACTATGTGACCGCGCTCGGCTATGGCGAACCGGACTCGAAAATCGAACAGTATTGGCCAGCAACCCACATCGTTGGCAAAGACATTTTGCGCTTCCACGCCGTGATTTGGCCGGCAATGCTGATGGCGGCAGGGCTCGAAGTGCCGGAGCGGGTTTTTGCGCACGGCTGGCTTTTGGTTGGCGGCGAAAAAATGTCCAAATCGAAACTGACCGGTATCGCGCCGACCGAAATTACCAGCGTGTTTGGGGCAGACGCGTTCCGCTACTACTTTATGCGCACAATTTCGTTTGGGCAGGACGGGTCGTTTTCTTGGGAAGACATTGCTGCGCGCTATCAGGCCGAACTTGCCAACGGGTTTGGGAACCTGGCAAGCCGGGCTTTGGCGATGAACAAAAAATATTTTGACGGGGTGCTGCCGGAGGCTGGCGAACTTTCCGAAAGTGACCGGGCGATTGTAGACCTGGCGGGGAGCGTGACCGAGCGCGCAGACCGGCACATTAACGACCTGGCAATTCACGAGGCGATCGCTGCGGTTTGGGAACTGGTCGATGCGCTCAATGGTTATATTACCGAGCAAGAACCGTGGGTGCTGGCTAAAGACGAGGCGCTGCGCGGCAGGCTGGGCACCGTTTTGCATACTGTGACCGAGGGGTTGCGGGTGTTGGCAGAGCTTTTGCACCCGGTGATTCCGGTGGCGACCGCGAAACTGTGGCAGGCACTCGGGGCGGAAAATGCGCTTGGCGAGCTGGGCCAGCAGCCTATTCGCGAGGCCGGACGCTGGGGTAAACTGCCTGTGGGCACTCCTCAGGAAGCGCTGGAGCCGCTGTTTCCGCGGGTCGAGCAGGAAGCAAAGGCTTAGCTGATGTGCGGGGCAGGTGGTGCTGGCTCGGTAAGTGAGTCGCGAGCTGGGCAGGGGAGCGCGGAGCTGACCGCTGAGCCGGCTGGCTTAGGGCAGGGAAGTGCGGAACAGGCCGGTAAAACTGCCGCGGAAGCCGAGAACACAGAACTCGGCCAAATCCGATTTTGGCGTGAAGACGAACGCAAATGGGAATGGCCCGAGCCGCCCGAGCCGCTGCCGTCTCCGGTGATCGACAACCACACCCACCTGGATTTTGCGGCAGGACCCCACGCGCCCACGCCGCTTGAAGCGCTGGAAAAAGCCGCTGCCGTCGGCGTAACCCGGATCGTGCAGGTGGGCACAGACCTGGAAACCAGTATTTGGTCGGCCAAGTTCGCGGCAAATAACCCGCGCGTTTTAGCGGCAATCGCCCTCCACCCAAATGACGCGCCAGAAGTTGCAGAACGCGGACAGCTAGACGAGCAGCTTGCTGCGCTAGACGAGCTTGCTGCGCAGCCGCGGGTGCGCGCTATCGGGGAGACCGGGCTTGACTATTTCCGCACCGATGAAACCGGGCGAGCCTCACAAACTGCATCTTTTGAAGCGCACATTGCACTCGCCAAAAAACACGGTATTGCGTTGCAAATCCACGACCGTGACGCGCACGACGACGTGGTCGCAACCCTGCTGCGCATGGGGGCGCCGGAACGCACGGTTTTCCACTGTTTTTCAGGGGATGCGGAGCTGGCGAAAACTTGCAACGACAACGGTTGGTACATGAGTTTTTCGGGCACCGCGACCTTCAAAAATGCGCCGTATTTGCGCGAAGCGCTCGAAATTGCCGACCATGACCTGGTTTTGGTTGAAACTGACGCGCCGTTTTTGACCCCGGAACCTGTGCGCGGTAGGCCAAACGCGCCATATCTGTTGCCTTACACTGTGCGCAGGCTCGCCGACCACCTCGGCGAGGACCTGGCTGAATTTGCTGCCCGTACTGCCGCGAACACCGAGCGGGTTTACGGTAGCTGGGAGACTGGGCTGTGAGCGGGTCGGGACTGGCCGAGACGGGCGCTGCCGGAGCAGCAGAAGATGCGAACATGGCAGGAGCAGCGGACTTGCCCGAAACAGCAAACGCAGCTAGCCCTGCTGAAAACGCGCAAAACCCAGCCGCACAGCTTTTAGGGCCGGCACAGGTGCGCGAGCTCGCCGCAGAATTCGGGGTCAGCCCCACCAAAAAACTCGGCCAGAACTTCGTACACGACCCAAACACTGTGCGCAAAATCGTGCGCTTAGCAAACGTGCCAAAAGGTGCCGAAGTGCTAGAAATCGGGCCGGGTCTCGGTTCACTCACTCTTGGACTCACTGAAATTGGCGCCAGCGTCACCGCGATCGAAATCGACTCTGCGCTCGCAGCCCGGCTCGCCCAGACGGTTGCCCAAATGCAGCCTGGCGCAAACCTGCGGGTGATCCACTCCGACGCGCTGCAGGTGACCGAGCTGCCGGTTAAGCCGCAAATGTTTGTCGCAAACCTGCCATACAACGTGTCTGTGCCGATTTTGATGCACATTTTGCAAACTTTTGAAAGCCTTGAGTCCGGCCTGGTGATGGTGCAGCAGGAGGTCGGGGAGCGCATCAGCGCCAGGTCGGGATCGAAAATTTATGGCGCGCCAAGCGCAAAAGCTGCCTGGTATGGTGATTGGGAACTTGCTGGCACGGTCAGTCGCAAGATTTTTTGGCCGGTTCCAGGCGTAGACTCTGTGCTGGTTTCGTTCAAAAAATTTGCGCAGCCGCGCGGCACCGAAGCAGAGCGTGAACTTGCTTTTTCCCTGATCACAGCCGCTTTTGGGCAGCGACGAAAAATGCTGCGCCAGTCGCTGCAGGGGGTTTGTGCTCGGCTTGATTCGGCAGAGAGCATCACCGCCCTGCTTGAAAAGTGCGAAATTGCCTCGACGGCCCGCGCAGAATCGCTAGATATCGCTGATTTTCACCGTATTGCCCGGACTGTGCTCGCGCAGTAATTTTGCATGCTGGGCAAGTTTGGATAAGTTTGGTTTGGATGCGCCAGATCTAAGCAGGTCAGGTTCAGGCAATCTCGAACCAAGTAAGCCAGTTCTAGAATTTGACATTTCCGGTCTGTTCAAGCCCGGTCAAAGTAACCCGGGTTCGTAGCCGGCTCTAAAAGTAAGCAAACTCTTCTCGCAATCCGGGTCAGCTAAAATAAATCCCCTGATCAGCCCCGGTTTTAAGGCCTGGAAATCCAAATTTGCGAAAGCGCAGCCGCTCCCAGCGTGATCGTGCCGGTAGCTGTTGCCGCGGTCAGAGTTTCAGAAAAAGGCGAGTCCTGCTCAAAACGCAAGCGGCTGCCCACCTCGACACCGTGCTGAGCCAAATACTGCAGCAGTTTCGGGTCGTCATCGCTAATCCGCTCCACCACCACGTCGCGACTCACGTCCGCACCGGTCATCGGCGAGGCGTCCGGGATCACAATCTCTCCGGCCGCGTTCGGGATCGGATCGCCGTGCGGATCCTTGGTCGGAAACCCGAGTTTTGCGTCAATCCGCTCAATAATTTTGTCGGAAACCGCGTGTTCCAAAACCTCGGCCTCGTCGTGCACCTCGTCCCAAGAATAGCCGAGTTCCTGCACCAAATAGGTCTCGATCAAGCGGTGCCGGCGCACCATTTCCAGCGCGTGTTTCCGCCCGGTTGCGGTCAGGGTAATGTCGGAATACGGGCTGTGATCGACCAGTCCCAAATCTGCCAGTTTCTTGATCGCGTCGGTCACGGTGCTCGGCCGCACGCCCACATAGTTGGCAAGCGCAGACGGTTGCAGGGCACGGTCTTGATCCCACTCCTGCATCGCCCAGATTGTTTTCAAATAGTTTTGGGCGCTTGTCGAATAGTTAGAAACGGACATATTTAGAGTCTATCAAGTGCCAGCAACGTTTTATTGTGTAAAGCCTAAATTCCAGGTAAGTTCGGCAATTTTTCGGTATATTTTTCGGGATTTTCAGCGTCGGGGCGTAGAATGGGAAAATGCTAGAAATTATCCCGCTCGCTTTTTCGGAAAATGCCGGTATTGCCTCCCGTCATGCCGAATTTGGCTTGCCTGCGGGGCCGGCGGAATATCGCGCTACCTGGCAGATTCAGCGGGATTTGCACGCGGAAGTTGCTGCTGGATCCCGCCCAAACACGCTGCTTTTGCTTGAACACGAGGCGGTTTATACGGCCGGGAAGCGCACCGAAGATCACGAACGACCGCGAGACGGAGCGCCGGTGGTTGACGTAGACCGCGGCGGCAAAATCACCTGGCACGGGCCGGGGCAGCTGGTCGGTTATCTGATTGCGCGCCTGCCGGAGCCGGTGGACGTGACCGGGGTGGTGCGGGCGATCGAGCGGGCGATTATGGGCGTGTGTGGCGAGCTGGGGCTTGCTACCGAGACTGTCGAGGGGCGCAGCGGTGTCTGGGTGCCGGGCGAGGCGGGCGGCGCAAACAAGGTCTGTGCAATTGGCTTGCGGGTGGCCAAAAACACCACCATGCACGGTTTTGCGCTGAACTGCAATAATAGCCTGGCTTGGGCGGCAAACGTGATTCCCTGCGGGATCACCGATGCCGGGGTGACTTCGCTGACTCGTTCGCTCGGGAGGGAGATTGCTCCGCGTGACGTGATCGACCCGGTGGCTGCGAGCATGCGCGATTTGGCGGCAGAAAAATTTGCTTAAACCAGCACGAAACCGGGCCTTGATACAGGCTCTAGCGCGGCAATTTTGAGATTTTTTAGAATAGCACTCAGGTAGACGCGCTATAATGTTATGAAACGAAATTAGGAGTAGAAATGGCACTGGCACCGGAGGGGCGCCGCCTGTTGCGGGTGGAGGCTCGCAACGCGGAGGTTCCGATCGAGCG
>JAUNHM010000086.1 GCA_030523945.1 Microbacteriaceae bacterium | reverse complement strand
CTTTAGCTCAGTTGGTAGAGCATCGGACTTTTAATCCGCTGGTCGCGGGTTCGAGCCCCGCAGGACCCACAAATTCAATCCCCCTCCAAGGCGACCTAACGGAGGGGGATTAACCATATCTGCGCCTTTCGAGCCGGATAGGCACCCACACGTAACCGACTCCGCACCACCCCAGAACTCTACTCAACAAGCGGAGCAGACCGGGGCCTACACTCGCCTACAACCGGCTCCGCAACAGACAAAATTCTCGAGCAACCGCGCAAAACAAAAGCGCGCCGTTCACCCGCGGGTAAAGCAGCGCGCTTTCGCAAGCCAAGAACCAAGCCGGCAGCCTAGCCACCGGCCGATTCCTCAACTAAACTATTTGTTCTGGTGCTTGAGTTCGTTCGCAGTCTTGCGGCGCTGGTTTGCGTCCAGCTCAACCTTACGAATGCGCACGGTTTCTGGCGTAACCTCAACACACTCGTCTTCGCGAGCAAACTCCAGGCACTCTTCCAGGGTCAGCTGCTTTGAAGGAGTCATGGTCTCCATCACGTCAGCGGTCGAAGAACGCATATTGGTGAGTTTCTTTTCTTTAGTAATGTTTACGTCCATGTCGTCTGCGCGCGAGTTTTCGCCCACAACCATGCCTTCGTAAACCTCTTCACCAGGCTGCACAAAGAACGTCATGCGCTCTTGCAAGTTCATAATCGCAAACGGGGTAACCACACCGGAGCGGTCGGCCACAATCGAACCGTTTTGACGGGTGACGATGCTGCCAGCCCACGGGCCGTAACCGTGCGAGATAGCGTTGGCGATGCCGGTGCCGCGGGTGGTGGTCAAAAATTCGCTGCGGAAGCCGATGAGGCCGCGCGACGGCACAATAAACTCCATGCGCACCCAGCCGGTGCCGTGGTTGCTCATGCCCTCCATGCGACCCTTGCGGTTTGCCATCAGCTGGGTGATAGCGCCCAGGTGCTCTTCTGGCGAGTCGATGGTCAGGTGCTCAAATGGCTCGTGCACTTCGCCGTCAACGGTGCGAGTCACTACCTGCGGCTTGCCCACGGTCAACTCGAAGCCCTCACGACGCATGTTTTCTACCAGAATAGCCAGCGCCAGCTCGCCACGACCCTGCACTTCCCACGCATCCGGGCGGTCAGTTTCGACCACACGCACAGACACGTTACCGATCAGCTCGCGCTCGAGGCGGTCTTTGATCATGCGGGCGGTGAGTTTGTGACCGGAAACTTTACCCACCAGCGGCGAGGTGTTAGCACCGATAGTCATCGAGATCGCAGGATCGTCAACGGTGATCACAGGCAGCGGACGCACGTCTTCACTGTCGGCAATGGTTTCGCCAATGGTGATATCTTCGATACCGGCGATTGCCACAATGTCACCCGGGCCTGCGGTCTCGGCAGGATAGCGGGTCAGCGCCTTAGTCAGCATCAACTCGGTAATGCGCACGTTTTGCACACTGCCGTCCTGGCGCACCCAGGCCACAGTTTCGCCCTTGCGAATGTTGCCATGGTGGATGCGCAGCAGCGCAATACGGCCGAGGAACGGGGACGAGTCGAGGTTGGTAACGTGCGCCTGCAGCGGGTGCTCGTCGTCATATGTTGGAGCCGGCACGTGCTTTAGGATCGCATCGAACAGCGGTTCCAGGTTGTCGTTGTCTGGCAGGTCGCCGTCGCCCGGACGGTTCCAGCTGGCAGCCCCGGCACGCCCTGAAAGATATACGGTCGGCACGTCAAGCACCGCGTCTACGTCAATGTCTGGCACGTCTTCTGCCAGGTCAGATGCCAGACCGAGCAGCAGGTCTTGTGCCTCGCCCTCAACTGCCTCGATGCGCGCATCTGGACGGTCGGTTTTGTTTACCGCCAAAATCACCGGCAAGTGAGCTTCGAGCGCCTTGCGCAGCACAAAACGGGTCTGCGGCAGCGGCCCTTCAGAGGCGTCTACCAGCAGCACCACGCCGTCAACCATCGACAGCGCGCGCTCCACCTCGCCACCGAAGTCGGCGTGGCCCGGCGTGTCTACCACGTTAATGGTGATGGTTTCACCGTTAGAGTGCTCGCCAGCGTAGGCGATTGCGGTGTTTTTTGCGAGGATCGTAATCCCCTTTTCGCGTTCGAGGTCGTTCGAGTCCATGACTCGATCGTCCACCTCGGTGTGCGCGTCAAAGCTGTTGGTTTGTTTCAGCATGGCATCAACCAGTGTGGTTTTGCCGTGGTCTACGTGGGCAACGATTGCTACATTTCGAAGGTCTGCACGAGTGGCGAGCGCCATATTTTCCTCAGGGTCGGTGAACTCAGCTGAGGTTTCAGCTGACTATCCATTATAACAAATTTGCCTGCGTACTTTTTGAACGCGCGTGTCTAGCGGGTTTTTGCGCGTGCCGGCTGAGGTTTTCATATGACAGCCAGGTTTTTATTATTTTGGAAAACCCGGCTTGTGTGCGGGTCGCCAGGCGGTTGGAATTTATCCCCAGGCTGGTCACCCGTATTTTTGGCGCGCTAGTTTTTCGCTGGTCACCCAATTGCAGAAATCGCTTTTGCGGCGGGTTAGACCTCTTTTACTGCGGCGAGCGCAGCGTCATAGTCTGGTTCTTGACCGATTTCTGGCACCTGCTCGGTGTAGGCGATTTTGCCGTCTTTATCGATCACCACAACGCTGCGTGAGAGTAGTTTTTGCAGCGGGCCGTCGGCCATGGTGACACCGTATTTTTCGCCCAGGTCGCTTCTAAAGTCACTCAAAGCGGCAACGTTTTCGATGTCTTCTGCGCCGCAGAAACGACCGAGCGCAAACGGCAGGTCGCGTGAAACACACAGCACAGCGGTGTCTGCAAGTTCGGCGGCGCGTTTGTTGAACTCGCGCACGCTGCTAGCGCACACACCGGTGTCGATGCTCGGGAAGATGTTGAGCACTACGGTTTTGCCGCGGTAGTCTTGCAGTGAAACCTCACCCAGATCGCTGCCCACGAGCGTAATATCTGGCGCTTGCGCGCCAACTTCTGGCAGGGAGCCAACGGTGTTTACAGCATTGCCACGCAAAGTAATTTCAGTCATACCTATATTCTAAAACTCTAGTCTGAGAAAACACAGTGAAATTGTATTTTCGCTCCGTCTGTTACGCCCTGCAAGCCGCAACTCGCCTAAAACAAAACCGGGTAGGCGCTTGAGGCCTACCCAGTTTGCAAGGTTAAACGCGACGATTAGCGTGCGGCGGAGCCGTCGGTGTAGTCGCTGTCCTGCTGCTGCCATGCGAAGAGTTTGCGCAGCTCTACACCGGTCTTTTCGATCGGGTGAGCTTCGCCCTTGGCGCGCAGTTGGGCAAACTCTGGTGCGCCTGCGTCCTGGTCGTCGATGAAGCGCTTCGCGAATGCGCCGCTCTGAATGTCGGCGAGCACAGCCTGCATGTTTTCTTTGACGCGTGGGTCGATGACGCGCGGGCCAGATACGTAGTCGCCGTATTCTGCGGTGTCAGAGATTGACCAGCGCTGTTTGGCCAGGCCACCCTCCCACATCAGGTCTACGATGAGTTTCAGTTCGTGGAGTACCTCGAAGTACGCGATTTCTGGCTGGTAGCCGGCCTCGGTCAAGGTCTCGAAGCCGTACTGCACCAGCTGCGATACGCCACCGCAGAGCACAGCCTGCTCGCCGAACAGGTCGGTTTCGGTCTCTTCGGTGAAAGTGGTTTTGATCACGCCAGCACGGGTGCCGCCGATTGCCTTTGCGTAAGACTTCGCGGTCTCCCAGGCGTTGCCAGAAGCGTCCACCTCAACGGCAATAATGTCTGGAATACCGCGGCCAGCCTCAAACTCGCGGCGCACGGTGTGGCCAGGAGCCTTTGGTGCCACCAGGATCACATCAACACCCTCAGGCGCGGTAATGTAGCCGAAGCGAATGTTGAAGCCGTGCGCAAAAGCGAGGGTCTTGCCAGCCTCGAGGTTTGGCTCGATTTCGTTTTTGTAAATGCCGCGCTGGTGCTGGTCCGGTGCCAGAATCATAATCAGGTCGGCAGCCTTGGTTGCCTCGGCAACGGTCAGAACCTCGAAGCCCGCTTCCTGTGCTTTTGCGGCAGATTTTGAGCCTTCGCGCAGCGCGATAACCACCTCAACACCGGAATCGCGCAGGTTCAGCGCGTGGGCGTGACCCTGTGAACCGTAGCCCACAATCGCAACCTTTTTGCCCTGGATGATGCTGAGATCAGCGTTATCGTCGTAATACATTTCTGCCATTTTTACTCCTTGAGATTTTGCCAGCACCGGCAGGCACCGACTGTTTTTAACTTATAAAATTTATTGCTGTTTGATCTAATGGGCTAGTTTTAGTTTACTAGGCAACCCTGAAATTTAGCGGAAAATTCGCTCCGTAATCGATTTTGGTCCGCGTCCGATCGCGATCATGCCGGACTGTGCCAGCTCTTTAATGCCGTAAGGCTCCAGCACTCGCAAAAGTGCGTTTACCTTGCCGGAATCACCCGTGACTTCGATCACGAGCGTGTCACTGGCTACGTCCACAACCCTCGCACGGAACAGGTTTACCGCTTCCAAAACCTGCGAACGCACACTGTGGTCGGCCCGCACTTTAATTAGCATGTGCTCGCGCTGCACGCTGTTTTCCGGCTCCAACTCCACAATCTTGATCACATTCACAAGTTTGTTAAGCTGCTTGGTGAGCTGCTCCAAAAGCAGGTCGTCTTCGTCAGCCACAACCGTAATGCGAGACAGCCCCGGCACCTCAGCCGGACCCACCGCAAGCGACTCAATATTGAAGCCGCGGCGCGCAAAAAGCCCGGCAACACGGGTCAAAATGCCCGGTTTGTCTTCTACCAAAAGGCTCAAAACCTGACGCGACATATTATTCCTCCCCGTCCGGTCGCACAGCGCGCGCATACTGCACTTCGCTGTTAGAAACACCCTGCGGCACCATCGGCCACACCATCGAATCGCTCGACACGTCAAACTCGACCACCACCGGGCGATCGTTGATTTCTAGCGCTTTTTTGATGCCCGCATCGATTTCAGAGGCATCACTAACGCGGATCGCCGCGCAGCCGTATGCCTCGGCAAGTTTTACAAAATCTGGCACTCGCACGGTTGTTTTTCCGCCGCTGTGCAGATCGGTGTGCGAATAGCGGTTTTCATAGAAAAGCGTCTGCCATTGGCGCACCATGCCGAGCGACGAGTTGTTGATAACCGCAACTTTGATCGGAATGTTGTTGAGCACGCAGGTGGCCAGCTCTTGGTTGGTCATCTGGAAGCAGCCGTCACCGTCGATCGCCCAGACCACGCGCTCAGGATCGGCAACTTTTGCGCCCATCGCAGCCGGCACAGCATATCCCATAGTACCCGCTCCCCCAGAATTGAGCCAGGAGTTCGGGCGCTCATATTTAATAAACTGGGCGCTCCACATCTGGTGCTGCCCCACGCCGGCGGCAAAAATACCCTCCGGGCCGGTGAGCTCGCCGATGCGCTGGATCACATGCTGCGGCGCAATCATGCCGTCGGTTGTTTCGGTAAAACCGAGCGGGAACTGTTTTTGCAGGCCCTGCAGCCGCTGCCACCAGGCACTC
>JAUNHM010000085.1 GCA_030523945.1 Microbacteriaceae bacterium | reverse complement strand
TGCGCAACTGATGAAAACGGCGCAAAAAAACCGCGCTCAGTCTCCGTACCAGACGATATTGCGCCAGACGAACTGACGGCAGAGCGCGCAACAGAACTCGCACAGGCAGAACCGGCAGAAGACCGCGTGCTCGGCACACACCCCGCCACTGGGCGCGCCATCGTTGCTAAAAACGGGCGTTTCGGGCCTTATGTCACAGAGCAGCTGGGAGAAGACGAAACCCTGCCAAAAGGTGAAAAACTGCTCACCGCCTCGCTTTTCAAAACAATGCATCCTGACACTATTGACCTGGCAACTGCGCTGCAGCTTTTGAGCCTGCCACGGGTGGTCGGCACAGACAGCGACGGGGTGGAAATCTTGGCACAAAACGGGCGTTTCGGGCCGTACCTGAAAAAAGGCGCTGAAACCCGTACTCTAGCAAATGAAGACGAAATCTTTACCATCACCCTTGCCGGAGCACAGGAACTGCTGGCACAACCAAAATTCGGTGCCAGAAAAGCTGCCGCCGCGCTGCGCGAATTTGACGCAGACCCGGTTAGCGGAAAGCCGATTAAAGTGAAAGACGGGCGTTTCGGGCCATACATTACCGACGGCACCACCAATGTGACCGTGCCGCGTGGCGACTCAATCGAAGAGCTCACCTTTGAACGAGCCGTGGAACTCTTGGCAATCAAACGCGCCAAAGGACCGGCCAAAAAAGCCCCAGTAAAAAAAACTGCTGCCAAAAAACCAGCAGCGAAAAAAACTACCGGTTCTAAAACGGTAGACCCGGCACGATCTGCCGCAGCTAAAAAAGCAGCCGCAACCCGCAGAGCAAACCAGGCCGCACGCGCCGCGGCTGAGGCGCAGGAAGCCGCATAAAATGACCGAGAACGGGGTGTTTATCGTCTTTGAAGGCGGTGACGGAGCGGGCAAAAGCACCCAGTTGCGCGCGCTCGCCGCACACCTTGCCGCAACCGGGCGTGAAGTGGTGTGCACCCGCGAACCGGGAGGCACCAGCCTGGGAGCAGAAATCAGGAGATTACTGTTGCACGGAGACGAAATTGCGCCACGCGCTGAAGCCCTGCTTTATGCAGCAGACCGCGCCCACCACATTGAAACCCTGGTGAAACCAGCGCTAAAACGCGGCGCGATTGTGCTGCAAGACCGCTATATCGACTCCTCACTGGCCTATCAAGGAGCTGCTCGCGCACTCGACATTGACGATATTGCCGGGATCAGTGCATGGGCAACAGGCGGACTGCAACCTGACCTCGCCGTGGTACTTGATCTAGACCCGACCGAGGGGGCTGCACGCAGGCAGGGGCGAGGCGAAGCAGCCGACCGCTTAGAAGCAGAATCATTAGAATTCCACCGGGCCGTGCGTCAAGGATTTCTCGACCGGGCCGCGCAAGCACCTGACCGCTACCTCGTTTTAGACGCGACCGCACCAATAGCCGAACTGGGCGCAAAAATTGCCGCAAAAACAGACGAAATCCTGACAGGAAAGCGTAAATCAACAAACTTTTAGTAAAACCATAAAACTCACATCTGACACCAAGCAAAAACCGGTAGGCTTAAATTATGATCGATATTTCGTTACTCAGGAACAACCCGGATGTGTTGCGCAAATCACAGCAAGCACGCGGTAATAACCCAGAAATCGTCGAAGCTGCAATTTCCGCAGACACTGCATGGCGAGCCGCGCAAACCGAATTTGAGCGCCTCCGAGCAGAGCAAAACCAGTTTAACGCGCAGGTAAAGACCGCCAGCAAAGAAGAAAAACCGGCGCTGATCAAACAAGCACAAGAACTCGCCGGAAAAGTTAAAACCGCAAACGCGGCCGCAACAGAAGCCGAAACCGCCGCAAAAACTGCGGCCGCACGCATTGAAAACGTGATCGTGGACGGCGTGCCAGCAGGCGGCGAAGAAAACTTCGTGACTCTGCGCACACACGGCACCGTGCCAGAATTCGACTTTACCCCGCGCGATCACCTCGAACTGGGCGAGATGTTGGGAGCAATCGACATGACCCGCGGCGCAAAAGTCTCCGGGGCGCGCTTCTATTTTTTGCGCGGTGTCGGTGCAAGACTCGAAATTGCGCTGATGCAACTCGCGCTCGACCGGGCCTTAAAACACGGCTTCACCCCGCTGATCACCCCAACTCTGGTAAAACCGGAAATCATGCACGGCACCGGCTTCCTGGGCGAACACGCCGACGAGGTCTACCACCTGCAACACCAGGACCTATACCTGACCGGCACCAGCGAAGTGGCGCTTGCCGGATACCACGCCGACGAAATTATTGATTTTGAAAACGGGCCGGTGCGCTATGCTGGTTGGTCCACCTGCTACCGTTCAGAGGCAGGCAGTCACGGTAAAGACACGCGCGGAATTTTGCGGGTGCACCAGTTTAACAAACTCGAAATGTTCGTTTATGCCGACCCGGCAGACGCTGAAAAAGAACATGAAAACCTGGTCGCCTGGCAAGAAGAAATGCTGCAAAGCCTGGGACTAACCTATCGGGTGATTGACGTGGCCGCCGGAGATCTGGGCTCAAGCGCGGCACGAAAATTCGACATCGAAGCATGGATTCCAACCCAGGGAACCTGGCGCGAACTGACCAGCACCAGCAACTGCACCACCTATCAGGCGCGCCGGCTCGCAACCCGCTACCGCACAGAAACCGGCAAAACCGCACCTGCAGCAACCCTGAACGGGACCTTAGCAACCACCCGCTGGATTGTTGCGTTGCTTGAAACCCACCAGCGGGCAGACGGAAGTGTGGCCGTGCCAGAAGCGTTGCAACCATATCTGGGTGGAATGACGGAACTGCAACCGCTGGCAAAAGGAACCGGCATCTAAGAAAGCGAAAAAATGCGACGATTGGTTTGCCTAGACCTTGACGGCACGGTGCTGCACGAAGGCAACGAGTGCATGCCCGAACTTGCCGCGCAACTGCGCGAACTCGACACCCACAGTGATTTCGAGTTGGTGATCGCAACCGGGCGCTCCGTTGATGCGACCTTGCCTGTGGTGCGGCAAATTGGGATCGCCCCGGAATGGATCGTGTGCTGTAACGGTGCGATTGTTTTGCGGCGGGCAGGGGAGCCGGTGCCGGCAGACACCAGCGAAACAGAAGCGGTGACGGAAGCAAGACAAACCGCCTACGAAAAGGTTAGAGTCTATACATTTGTGGCAGACGACCTGCTGCTGCACGCGCACGAACGCATTCCGACTGCGTTTTTTGGGCTGGAAACTAACGAAAACGTGTTTTACTATACGAAGCCGATTCCTTCCAAAACCTTGCCAGAGACTCGCCAGCGGGTTGAGTTTGAAGAGCTTTTGGGGAAGGAAGCGGTGCGGTTGACCGCGATTGCGCCATGCTGCACACCCGATGAGTTTTTTGAGAAACTGGGCGATCTGCCGCGCGAAAAAGTAATGTATGCTGTGGACGACATGGCCTGGCTGGACGTGCCGCCGCCGGGCGTGAGTAAGGCGACCGGGTTGGCATATATTAACGAGCATGTGGGTGCTGCGCCGGAGAAAGTGTTTGTGGCAGGGGATGGCGAGAACGACCTGGAAATGCTAGCTTGGGGTGCGCGTGCCGGGCGGGCTGTGGCCATGGGGCAGGCGCCTGAAACGGTAAAGGCTGTGGCAAATGCGGTTACGCTACCCGCTGATGAAGGTGGCCTGCTGATTGCTTTGCATGAGTGGCTTTAAAAGACAGGCAGTATATTGGGGTGCGCAGAAAAGTAAAATGCCGCACGAAACTCTAGGGGATTTCGCGCGACACTACTGAGCGGAAGGTAAGGGATTCGAACCCTTGAGGCTTTCACCTGCTGGTTTTCAAGACCAGTTCCTTCGGCCGCTCGGACAACCTTCCATCTATCATCGTATCAAATTCTGGCGTCAACGCAAAATTGGGCGCGCCCGGCGGGTTTGGGTTGAGACGCTGGTGGGGTGGGGTGCTGGTTTGTGTTTTTGGGTTGATGAAGCATTTGAAACCGATGGTTATTTGCGTAAAAACGAGCCAAAATGCGGCGCGAAAATGCCTGTGTTTTTGAAAACAGTTGCGGAAATTGCGAAAAATGCGGTTGTGTTTTGCTAGCGAAATTCTCAAAAAACTCTCAGAAAAAACCGATAAAATATTCTAAAAGAACGGTGAGAGGGGCGGAAATGCGAGGAAATTCCAACTATATCGACAGCACATCGCGTGTGCGGGCATCAGAGTTGCGTGGGCGCGGCTGGCTCAATACGGGCGGTAAAGAGCTTTCGCTGGCAAGCCTGCGCGGCAAAATTGTGCTGCTGGATTTTTGGACTTTTTGCTGCATTAACTGCCTGCACGTGCTTGATGAACTGCGCGAAATCGAGCACGAATTTGCCGATGTTTTGGTGACTGTTGGGGTGCACTCGCCAAAGTTTGAAAACGAGGCAGATCCGGTTGCGCTTGCGGCTGCGGTTGATCGTTACGATATTACTCATCCGGTGCTTGACGATCCAGAGCTTGAAACTTGGCAGGCATACGGTGCGCGCGCCTGGCCGACGCTGGTTGTGATCGACCCTGAGGGTTATGTGGTGGCGCATCTTAGCGGCGAGGGGCACGGGCGCAGTCTTGCGGAGCTGGTGCGGGAGTTGGCTGCGCGGCATGAAGAAAAGGGCACTTTGCGGCGTGGCGATGGGCCGTATGTGCCGCGGGAAAAGCCGTCAGGAGCCTTTAGTTTTCCGGGGAAAGTTGCGGCTTTGCCGGCGGAGTTTGGCGGTGGCGAGGTCACCTATTTGGTGAGTGACACAGCGCGGCACAGGTTGGTGCAGGTCGGGGCAGATTTAGAGACGCCCCTGGCGGTTTTTGGTGGCGGCGAGTCGCTGGAAAAACCAGCGAAAGGCTGGGCAGACGGTGCCGGGAGCGTGGCGCGCTTTAACGAACCGCAGGGCGTTTTGCTTTTGCCGGAGGAGTTGCGACAGCAGCTCGGATACGATGTTTTGGTGGCAGATTCTGTAAACCACCGGCTGCGATCACTGAACCTGGCTACGGGCGAGGTGGGCACTGTTGCCGGTAGCGGGGTGCAGCGGCTGCTTGATAGCGGCGCGGTTCGGGTGCACCCGAACTTTATTGATCCAGAGGCTAATCCGCTCGAGGTGGCACTGTCTTCGCCGTGGGATTTGGTGTACTCTCGCCGGGCGGGCGCGGTTTTGATCGCCATGGCAGGCACACACCAGATTTTTAGTTTCGAGCCGGTTTCTGGGCGTTTGGCGGTATTTGCCGGTACCGGGGCAGAAGGCCTGAAAGATGGCGCTGCTGAGCAGTCCTGGTTTGCGCAGCCTTCCGGTATTATCGAGGCGCGTGACGGCAGCGTTTGGGTTGCAGACTCCGAAACTTCAGCTTTGCGGCAGATCGTTTTTGATGATGGTGCAAGTGACGGAGCAACTGAACCTGCAGAAATTAGTGTAAAAACGGCCGTGGGCGAGGGGCTTTTCGATTTTGGTTTTGTGGACGGTGATGCGAGCATCGCAAGACTGCAGCACTGCCTCGGCGTCGCGGAACTGCCAGACGGTTCGATCGCTATCGCCGATACCTATAACGGCGCGATTCGCCGGTTTGACCCGGCCACCGGCATGCTCGGCACGCTCGCGCGCGATTTGCAGGAGCCGTCCGATATTTTGGTGGAAGAAACTGCTCAGGGCGTGCAGCTTTT
>JAUNHM010000084.1 GCA_030523945.1 Microbacteriaceae bacterium | reverse complement strand
TCGGCGTCGCGTTTGTCTTGTTTTTCGCGCAGGGTTTGGCGCTTGTCGTACTCTTTTTTACCCTTGGCCAGCGCGATTTCCACCTTTGCCCGGCCGTCCAAAAAATACAGCCGCAAAGGCACAATCGTAATACCGCCGTCACGCACTTTGCCAGCAAGTTTATCGATCTGCTGCCTATGCAAAAGCAGTTTACGTTTACGACGCGGCGCATGATTAGTCCAGCTGCCATTCAAATATTCGGGAATATAGGCCGCGTCAAGCCAGGCCTCGCCATGCTCGATAAACACATATCCGTCAACCAGCGAAGCCCGCCCCATACGCAGTGACTTCACCTCACTGCCCGTCAAAACCATGCCGGCTTCGTAGGTGTCGAGAATATGATAGTCGTGCCGGGCACGGTTATTTGAAGCGATCAGTTTTTCGCCGGTTTCTTTCGCCACTCCAGCACTCCTCTCTACCGCACTCGGCAGGCGCCCGCATTTTTGCACACCCGCACCTAAAATTCGCTATCTTTATAGCCTAGCAAACTATGCTGAAAATTTGCTAATTTCGCGGCCCGGTCGCAAGCCGATTACTTCCGCAAAATCACCAAAGTCGCAGCCGATTGGTCATGCATGTAAACTACCCGGTTTCTGAGTAAAAACACGAACCTGACCAGCCAGCAAACCGGTTACTTTCGCAGTTCGCCAGCAGCTTTCCTCCATAAAAACCCAAAAAGCAATAATCGAGCAAGCAAACTTCCCGGCCGGCCAGCAAATCGGAGCCAACTTGCATGCGACCGCCAAAACCCCCGGCACGCCCAGCGACTAAACCCGCAAATATCGGGTAATCGCAATTTTTGCAGCGGCAGCGGAAAGCAAAACCCCCACCCCGAGCAAAATCGGCGGCACAATCATCGCCTGCCCCAGCGTAATATAGTTGGTGAACGGCACGTTTTTGACCAAGAATCCCTGCACAAAGAAGTGCACAATCGCAAGCGACGCAGCCGAAGCCAGCACCGCACCGATCAGTGCCGCGATCACGCCCTCCAAAATAAACGGCGTCTGAATGAAGCGGTTTGACGCACCTACCAGCCGCATAATCCCAATCTCGCGCCGGCGACTAAAGGCCGAAAGCCGGATCGTGGTCGAAATCAGCAGCATTGCCGCAATCAGCATCAAACCCGCGATACCAACCGCAGTGTAGCTCGCCACGCCCAGGAACAGGAAAATCCGGTCAAGCAGGCTGCGCTGGTCGCTCACGGACTGCACACCAGGCACCGCCGAAAACGTCTCTTGCACTATTTCGGCGCGCGACGGGTCTTTCAGCTTCACCCAAAAAGTCTTGTTGAGCTGCTCTGGTTTGGTAATGTCGACGATCGGGTTGCCCGCAAACTGCTTCACAAATTCGTCATAGGCCTGCTGATGTCCGACAAAAAACGAGTCTTCAATATACGGCTTCAGCGTGTCAGATTCGAGCGCTTTTTTCACGGCCGCGACCTGCTCGTCGTTTGCGTCACTGCCCGAGCAGGTGGCGCTTTGGTCGTAGTCGGTGCACATGTAAATCGCAACCTGCGCCCGATCGTACCAAAAAGTTTTCATCTGGTTGACCTGCAGCTGCATCAGGATCGCAGAGCCAACAAAAGTGAGCGACACAAACGTCACCAAAATCACGGAAATTACCACGGAAAGGTTGCGTCGCAGGCCACGCAGCACCTCGCCAATTACAAACATTGCTCTCATCGCACCGGCCCCACATCTTGGTTGTCGTCTCGCAGCCCGAGTTTGCCCGCCAGGCCGCCTTTTTCGGCAAGTTTTACCGGGTCGAATTCACTAGTTTGGTTGCGTTCGCGGGTTGTTTCTGCGGCAACTCCGGCGTTTTCGTTTTGGGAAGTAACGCGACCGTCTGCGGCTTGCTCGGTTTCGGCGAGCCCGGCTGCTAGCGCTCCGGCTTCAACGTCCGCTTCGGCAAATCCGGATGGCAGGTCGCCTGCGAGCGGATCCGGGTTAAATCCGAGTCCTGCTTCGTCTGCTGGCTGCTGGGTCGGGTCACTCAGGTCGATTGTGCCGCGCTCTGGCACTTCGGTTGGTGAGGCTCCAACCAGGTCGATTGGCACGGCAAGCCCAGCAACAGCGGCGCGCCCCTCTTCTTCGGAGGTGCGTTTTGGCGCGCGCAGGCCGGCTTTGCGCAGGTCTTCGAGCGGGATTGACGCGGTTTCGCCGTATCCGCCGCCCACTTCGTCGCGCACGATCACGCCGTCTGCGAGTTCAACCACGCGCTGTTTCATAATGTCCACGAAGGTGGCTTCGTGCGTTGCCATTACCACGGTTGTGCCGGCGGCGTTAATTTCTTGCAAAAGTTGCATAATCCCGAGGCTGGTGGCCGGATCGAGGTTACCGGTCGGCTCGTCTGCGAGCAAAATTGCTGGTTTGTTCACAATAGCGCGGGCGATTGCGACACGCTGCTGTTCACCGCCGGAAAGCTCGTGCGGGTAGCGCTTGCCTTTGCCCGCGAGGCCGACGAGGTTGAGTGCGTCTGGCACGGCTTCTTGAATGTAGCCGCGCGATTTGCCGATCACCTGCAGCGAAAATGCCACATTTTCATAAACGTTTTTGTTTTGCAGCAGTCGGAAGTCTTGGAAAACGGTGCCCAGGTTGCGTCGGAAGAACGGCACTTTGCGGGTTGAGATTTTGCGCAGGTCGTGTCCGAGCACGTTGACGCGCCCTTTAGTCGGCTGTTCGGCGCGCAGGATCAGTTGCAGGCAGCTGGATTTGCCCGAGCCTGAAGCACCCACAATAAACACAAATTCGCCGCGGTCGACTTGCAGGCTGAGGCCGTCGAGTGCTGGGCGACTGTTGCCTTTGTAGGTTTTGGTCACGTTTTCAAAAGTTATCATCACTACCACTCTACGAACTGTTTGCAACTTTTTGTGGATTACGCGCCAATTTGCCAGTTTCAGCCGCATTTTTGTGCATTTTCACCATTTTTTGGCCCGGTTTTTGTATATTTTTATTTTTATGCAGGAAGCGTTCAGGCCTCTGCTGCTTTTTTACGGGGCGCGCGCCAGGTTGCGTGAGGCTTGCGTTTTTACTGTTGTGTTGTCCGCTTGGTGATCGTGCTCCGCTCGGCTGGCGGGTTTTATTCGCCAGCGCCGAGGGAGCGCCAGCGGATACCTGCGGCAATGAAGCCGTCGATGTTGCCGTCGAAAACCTGGTCTGGCTGGTTTGATTCGAAGCCTGTCCGCAGGTCCTTTACCAGTTGCTGGCCGTAGAGGAAATATGAGCGCATTTGGTCGCCCCAGCTGGCAGTGATATTGCCGGCAAGTTCTTTCTTTTTGGCAGCCTCAGCCTCGCGCTGCAGCAACAGCAGACGGGATTGCAAAACACGCATTGCCGCTGCCCGGTTTTGTATTTGCGACTTCTCGTTTTGCATGCTCACCACAATCCCGGTCGGCAGGTGGGTGATGCGCACCGCAGAATCAGTTGTGTTCACGCTCTGCCCGCCCGGCCCGGAAGAGCGAAACACGTCTACGCGAATATCGGTTTCGGGGATATCAACCTCGGTTGCTTCTTCTAAAACCGGGATCACTTCAACCGCGGCAAAGCTCGTCTGCCGTTTCCCTGCGGCGTTAAAAGGCGACACGCGGGCGAGCCGGTGCGTGCCAGCCTCCACCGACAACTCACCAAAAGCATAGGGAGCGCTAATTTCAAAGGTGGCAGATTTAATGCCAGCACCCTCCGCATAAGAAGTATCCATCACGGTCGCACTATAGCCGCGCTTTTCAGCCCAGCGCAAGTACATACGCAGCAGCATTTCGGCAAAATCTGTCGCATCATCTCCCCCGGCACCTGAGCGGATCGTAACCACGGCCGGGCGCTCATCATATTCACCTGAAAGCATGGTTTGCACTTCAAGTTCGGCAATCACCTTTTCAATCTGAGCGAGTTCGCCTTCCGCCTCGGCCGCCGCAGCTGCCGCAGTTTCCGGGTCTTCATCTTCGCCGGCAAGTTCCAGCAAAACTTCTAGATCGTCGATGCGCTGCGCAACTCCGCCCAGTTTTTGCAGCTGCGCTTTGCTGTGGCTGAGTGCGCTGGTCACCTGCTGTGCCCGCGCCTGATCGCCCCAGAGTTCCGGATCTGCCGCTTGCTCTTCAAGATCTGCTACTTTCGCCTCAAGCCCCGGCAGGCCAGCCACCTGGGCAATATCTTCAAAAGTTGTGCGGGCAGCGCGAATACGGTTTTGCAGTTCTGGATCAAACATTATGTTCCCAGTCTACCGCACTACCGCGTCTAGCCAACGACAGTGCACTTGGAAATCGCCCGGTCACCACTGCTATTAGCAGCGTCTCGCACCTTATCTTTCACCAGAATTTCGCAAGAGGTGCGTGTTTCTGAACCCGGGTCCAGCGACTCTACAGTTATATTAAGCGCTTCAAACCTGGTTGCGATGTGCACAGTTTCTTGAAATTCGCCGTTAAATTCGCGGGTGTGCGCAGAACCGCCCAGCGTCCACGAAATTTTTGCAGGACCGGCAGATGTGGCTTTCACCTGTACATCCCCCACACCTTTTTGCGCCGCGTTTTTCACTTTTTCGTAAGCGTCCTTGGCGGCGTTTCCGCTCTTTTCGGCAAGCGCCCCAAACTTGTCTTTTAGCCGATTAAGTGCTTCTTGTGCCTGCTGGAGTTGGTCCGCACCGACGGCTCGCTCCACGCCAGCCTGCGCCTCAGCGAGCATTTTTTGCGCCTCTTGCGGAGTGGTTTGTAACGCGTTTTTCGCACTGTCTAGCTGCGATTGCACAGCATTTTGCGCATTATCAATATGCTGTTGCGCCGACTGCATTTCACTACACCCGCTCACAGCAAGCATCGCTGCTGCTCCCGCACAGCAAGCCACCCGCGCAGGCTGCTTAAAAACTTTATTTACCACTTTTTTAAGTAGGGTATTCATATCGCGCTCCTATCTCCCGCCGCACCGCGCAAAAAGCAACCCGGCGACGGGCTACAGTTTAATCCTATCAAGCGGGTCTGGGAAAAACCTTAAGTGGCCAGTAATAAAGCCGGTTCCGCCCCCGGCAAAAAGACCAGCCGCAAAGTCCGGGATTTCCTTCAAAAAATAAACTCGCAACCAGGGAGGCAAAAAAACCGGCTCAAAAAACCTAACAAAACCATCAAAAGTTGCGCAAAACATCGCTATTTAAGAAAAAATCAACTAATTCAGTAGACAAAAAGCAAAAAATATGGCATAATTGTTGGTGATGAGTAAGAAAAAACGCGCAATTGCGGTGGATGCAGTTTCTAAACAGATCGTCGAGCAACTACAACTCGACGGTCGCAAAAGCTACGCCGAAATCGCAAAAGTCGTCGGCCTTTCAGAAGCCGCCGTACGCCAGCGCGTCCAAAAACTCACCGACTCCGGAGTAGCGCAAATCGTTGCCGTGACCGACCCAATGCGGCTCGGTTTCAGCCGACTTGCTATGATAGGAGTAAGAGTTGTAGGCGACATGCGAGATGTAGCCGACCAACTCGCCAAGATGCCGGAAGTCTCATACCTCGTGATGACAACGGGTTCATTCGACCTGATGTTTGAGGTAGTGTGCGAAGACGACGACGATCTGATCGAAATTCTAAACACGAAGATTCGCCAGATCGAAGGGGTTGTAGCCACCGAGACTTTTATGTATCTAAATATCCAAAAACAAAAATACGACTGGGGAACACGATAACCATGTCTTTTGATCCATTAGCAGCAGTAGACACTGCGAAACTACAAGAAAGCGC
>JAUNHM010000083.1 GCA_030523945.1 Microbacteriaceae bacterium | reverse complement strand
ATTCGTTGCGGTCCGGTAAAAATTTTGGTTTGTTGTGTCTACTTTATATTAAACCGGATAGTAGCAACGAAAAATATGGCGCTGGTCAATACAAGAGCCGGACGTATAGTGTTCGGCCTATTGACAGCGCTGTGCTCTAACAGCGCAGATAGATCCTTGATTTTCCGCAGTTTTTTGAGGAAATTAGCTTGCGTTCCAGATAATTATGGAAAAGGCAATTTTGTGAACTGCTAAAATTTCAGAATCGCACACCGAAAACCGCAGATGCAAAATCGCAGATCAGACCGCTAGATCGCCAGCCGTTCACGTACGACGCTGGCTAGGTCTTCGGCCAGTTGCTGGGCCTGTTGCTCGCTAGCGGCCTCCACCATTACCCGCACTACAGGCTCGGTGCCACTCGGTCGCAAAAGCACGCGTCCGTTGCCGTCCAAAGCAAGTTCTGCCTGTCGCACGGCCTGTTCCAAAACTTCGTCGCCACTCACCCGGCTGCGGTCCACGTCGCGCACATTCACCAAAACCTGCGGATAAATTTGCATCGCCCCGGCAAGTTCGGCCAGCGACTGCCCGGTGCGCGCCATTTCGGCGGCAATGTGCAGGCCGGTCAAAATACCGTCGCCGGTGGTGGCATGGTCGCTCATAATTACGTGGCCCGACTGCTCGCCGCCCAGAGTATAACCGCCCGCGTTCAACCGCTCCAAAACATAGCGGTCGCCGACGGCAGTTTCTACCACGTCGATGCCGTTGTCGCTCATCGCCAGTTTCAGGCCGAGGTTGCTCATCACGGTCGTTACCAGCGTGTTTTGCGCGAGTTTGCCGCGCCGCGCCATCGAGAGCGCCAAAATCGCCATGATCTGGTCACCGTTTACCACCTGCCCGGCAGCGTCTACGGCCAGGCAGCGGTCTGCGTCACCGTCGTGGGCAATGCCCAAATCAGCCCCGGCCTCAACCACCGCTTTTTGCAGCTTTGCAAGATGGGTTGAGCCGATGTCGTCGTTAATATTAAACCCGTCCGGGTCGTTGCCGATCACCACAATTTCGGCGCCCGCATCGGCAAACGCGTCTGGGGAGATTCCGGCAGCGGCCCCGTGCGCGCAGTCCAGCACGATTTTTAGCCCGTGCAGCCCCTGCCCTTCGAGGGTGCCCAAAAGATGCACTAGATAGCGGTCTTCAGCGTCAGAAAAACGCGCGATGCGCCCGACTTCACGCCCGGTTGTGCCGGCGAGTGGCTGGCGCATTGCCGCTTCGATTTCGTCTTCAACATCGTCGGCAAGTTTTTTTCCGCCTGCCGCAAAAAATTTAATGCCGTTGTCCGGTGCCGGGTTGTGTGATGCAGAAATCATCACCCCAAAATCGGCTTTAATATCGGCTACCAGATAGGCTGCGGCCGGTGTCGGCAGCACGCCCGCGTCTTGCACATCAACTCCGGCGCTGGCAAGACCTGCGGCCACGGCAGCCGCAATAAAATCGCCGGAAATGCGCGGATCACGCGCAACAACGGCAACGGCTCGCCGGCCTTCGAGTCGAGCATCACGCCCGAGCACAAAGGCCGCAGCTTTGGCGAGGTTGAGCGAGAGTTCTGCGGTGACATCAACACCGGCCAAACCGCGCACCCCGTCGGTGCCAAATAAGCGAGCCATTGCCGTTGCAATAAAGCGATAGATTAACGCTTTGAGTACTGTGGAGCCTTGCGGGCTTTCTTGAGACCGGCTTTCTTACGCTCTTTCACGCGTGCGTCGCGGCTCAGGAACCCAGCCTTCTTCAGGGTTGGGCGGTTGTGCTCTGCGTCAATCTCGTTCAGTGCACGGGCGATTGCCAGGCGCAGCGCACCTGCCTGCCCTGATGGGCCACCGCCGTCGATACGCGCGATTACGTCATATGCGTCGGTCAGGCTCAGCACGGTGAACGGGTCGGTAATCAGCTGCTGGTGCAGTTTGTTTGGGAAGTATTCGGCAAATTCGCGGCCGTTTACTTTGATTTCGCCGTTGCCTGGCACGAGGCGCACGCGCGCTACGGCCTGTTTGCGACGACCAACTGCGGCACCTGGCACGGTCAGTGCTGGGCGCGGGGTAGCGGTAGCTACTGCTGATTCTGGAGTTTCGGTGGTGTAGCTCTCGGTGGCTACAGTCTGCTCTTCGGTCACTTTAATAATCCTTTACTTGCTCTCGCCGCGGGTTACTGTGCGACCTGGTTGAAGGTGTAGACGGTTGGTTGCTGTGCGGCGTGCGGGTGCTCTGCACCACGGTAAACCTTCAGCTTGCGGAACTGGTCGCGACCGAGTGAGTTCTTTGGCAGCATGCCGCGAATCGCCTTTTCAACGGCGCGTTCTGGTTTGTCTGCCAAGAGGTCGGTGTATTTCACAGCGGTGAGGCCGCCCGGGTAGCCTGAGTGGCGGTATGCCACCTTTTTTGCGGCTTTGCCGTTGGTCAAAACGACCTTGTCGGCATTGATGATGATCACGTGATCGCCCATGTCCATGTGTGGGGCGAAGGTGGTTTTGTGCTTGCCGCGCAGGAGTGCGGCTGCGTGTGATGCGAGACGGCCCAGGACGATGCCTGCTGCGTCGATCACAAGCCAGTCGTGCTGCTGGTCGGCTGCTTTCGGTGTGTATGTGCGAGTCACTGAAGTGCTGCTTTCTGTCGAAATGGAGGTGTTCGTGGATCCCGCTCCGTGCCGCGTCGCTTAGCGCTGACGGCTGTGGAGGGCTCACATTCGGACGCGCATCTGACGCGCCAAACATCAAGCTTACCACATTTTTTCCGCTTGCGCCAATCCAATTTTTTGCCCGATTTTTTGGGGAGTTTTGGGATGGTTTTTGGCCTGTTTTGCCCGGTTTTGCGCCAGTTTGTGCAACGGAATGTTTATATTAGAGTAATTTGCTGGTTTCGCAGCTAGTTTCGGCAAAATCGGCGGGTTCGGGCAGATTCCGGCTCACCTGTGTGGCTGGCTCGGTTTTTTATTTTGGAGGAAAATCGCCCGATCTGCTTGCCGGGCCGCGTGCTGAAATTTCTTTCCGAGCTGGTCGCATTCCTTTCCCCCGCACCAGCCTCACTGGGAACTAACACCTCCTACAGCAAAACCTTATCCGGCAACAGCGAGTGCGTGCTCCGGGCAACCGCTGGCGGCGTGATCTTTGCACACCACAAAGCGTTTTTTACAGTCGCGTTTTGCATCGCAGTTGCCTACCACGTTTGATGGCGCCTCGCAGTGAGCGCATTTGCCGATCACGGCAGCTCCCGGCGCGAAGTCCATCGTTTCCCGCTTGTCAAACACGGCCAACGACCCTTCCCACAGCCCGTCGTTGCCGTACTGTTCGCCGTAGCGCACGATGCCGCCGTCGATCTGATACACCTGTTTGAAGCCGCGCTTGAGCATCGCCGCGCTCAAAATTTCGCAGCGAATCCCGCCCGTGCAATAGGTGATCACCGGCTTGTCTTTAATTTCGTCGTATTTGCCGCTTTCGATGTCGCCGATAAAGTCGTGGGTTGTGCGCACGTCTGGCACGATCGCGCCCTTAAACCGCCCAATTTCGGCTTCCCAGGCGTTGCGGCCGTCAAAAAATACGACGTCGTCGCGGCTTTCGACCAGTTCGTTTACCTCGTGCGGTTTCAGGTGCGTGCCGGTGCCAACCACGCCGTTTTCGTCAACTTCGGTTTCGTCCGGCAGGCCAAAAGCGACCAGTTCGTCGCGCACTTTCACACTGAGTTTTGGAAAATCAACGCATTTGCGCCAGCGTGGTCGTCTGTCGACGCCGTGGATGCGTTCGAGGTGGGTTGGTTCGATATCGATCGGCTCAAATTCGGTGCCTTCAGACCATTTCACGTCGAGTTTGAGGCGTTTGCGACTTTCGCGCAGGTAGAGTTTGCAGGCGTCTTGCTCGCCTCCGACGGTGCCGTTAATGCCGTGTTTTGACACGATAATGCGCCCGCGCAGGCCGAGACGTTCGCACAGTTCGCGCTGCCACAGCATCACCAGTTCTGGGTCGGCGATCGGCTGGAAAGCATAGTAAAGCAAAATCTTAGGGGTCATGCTTCCAGTTTACGCCTTTCCTCAAATCCCGGCAAATATGCTGAAATGTCCGAGACTTGCCCCGCTTTTCGTGTTTGTCCAGAAAATTAGGGCGCTATTTCTAAATTTGCGAAAATTAGTGAGCAGCACGCAAAGAGCCTCCTTCCCAAATCAAAAATAAGGCAGGCAAAGTCGCGATTTTGCCCTGGAGTTGTTGGGGATTTGTTGAAAAGTTGTTTAATTGCCTAAATTAAATTTTTAAAACAACTTAGCAACAATTTTTGAGCAGGTTACAGGCTGATTTACTAGAGCGCAAAAGCGGCCGAGAGGGTGGCGGCATAGAGGAAGCCGGCGTAGCTGGTGAGTTGCAAAACTAAGATGAGTTCGCGGGGAGTGCGGGCGCAGATCGCGATGATCGCGGCCGGTGCAGCTATAAACCCGACCAGATAGACCAGCGGCATGCCACCGTAAAAAGGTGCGAACAAAACCGGCACCGCAAAAGGTGCCGCCACACATACCACATAGAGCGCGCGACTGGCTCTGCTGCCCAGCAAAACCGCCAGAGTGCGCTTGCCTGCCAGGCGATCGGTCGGAATATCGCGAATGTTGTTTGCGATGAGTGCGGCAACCGCAAACAGGCCAACCCCGCTCGCCGCCCACCAGAGCTCTGGCAAATTCACGCGCGCCTGCAAAAAATATGTGCCGGCCGTGGCCACCAGGCCGAAAAAGACGAAAACCGCAACTTCGCCCAGCGCCATATAGCCGTAAGGTCGCTTGCCGCCGGTGTAGCCCCAAGCAGCCAAAACCGCAACCGCGCCAATTGCCAAAAACCACCACATACCGCTGATCGCAACCGCCGCAATACCCGCCAAACCGGCCATCCCAAAACAGGCAAAAGCCGCGTTTTTTACCAGGTGCGGTTGCACCGCCTTTGAGCCGGTGAGACGGGCTGGGCCGGCGCGAAAATCGTCGGTGCCGCGGATCCCGTCGGAATAGTCGTTGGCGTAGTTCACCCCGATTTGCAGGGCGAGGGCGACAATCAGGGCGAGCAGTGACAGCGTTAGGCTGAAGCTGTGCACGCGATGGGCGAGCGCTGCTCCCAGCAAAACCGGGGCGACGGCCAGCGGCAGGGTACGCAGGCGGGCACCGGCGAGCCACAGACGCCAAACAGGGCGGGAGTCTGTGCTGTGCTGGCCAGATTGCGAGCTTGCGTGCGAGCCTGAACTTGCGCGCAACCGGGCCGCTTGCGCCGCACGTTTAGCCGGATTGCCCGATAAATTGCGCTGCTGCTTGCTCAAAATGCGCCTCCTAGCTGCTCGGCCGCTTCCGCGCCTGCCGAATTTTTATCCGATGTTTTTTGTCGAAAAATATCCTAAAAATAGTAGCGGATCCGGCTGTGAAAAAGCTGAGTTAAAAATGAGTGACCGAATTTGCGACACGCCAAAATTTGTATCGTTATTCAAACTATTTAATAAATTTTCTGAATTTTGTAGATCTGATACATTTTTTTACGATTCGCGGGGGGGGGGTGCTGCGTTCTCAGCATTTTTTCAGGAAAGGTTTGCGGCATTTTTGTAGGAAATATTAAAAATTGAATTCGTGTTTTTTTAGTAAAAATCAATTTTTGTGTTGAAATGTATTGATTATCTTGCTAGGCTTTCCGATCAACGTAAGGTTTGTCATTTAGGGCAGGCTGTTTAGATATGCCAATCTGTGCGTTAGATAAATAAAATCACAAAGGAGAATTGAATTATGTCAAGCGAAAATGGCAAAAAGCGATGGGGTATGGCACCGCATCGTTTAATCACTACGGGTGTGGTGTCGGCGATGATGGCGGCGGGTGTGGTGGTAGTGCCAC
>JAUNHM010000082.1 GCA_030523945.1 Microbacteriaceae bacterium | reverse complement strand
GCAGGATGGTCTAGCAGTTTGATCAACTCAAAATCGCTCGGGTCACTAATCTCGGCTTGCTCTGCAAGTTCGTGATCGGTGGCAAGCAGCAGCGCCTGTGCCTCATCGTAGAGTTTTACCGTGTGCAGCGCTCCGATGCTGTGTTGCGCGGGTTTCACGCCGGCACCAGCTCGCACCAGCAAAACCCCGCCAGCGGCTAAAAGTTCTGTGCAAATATCGGCGTAAAACAGATCTGCAGCGACAGGTTCTGACATAATGCGCGCAGTATAGTCGCTCGCCCGCCACCTCTCCAGCCACTTGCTGGGAGCGGTGCCACGCACAAACCCAAACCGCAAATCCGGGTTTTCTGCAGTATTCTCCACTGCGTCAGCGCCTAAATCTGCGCCTGCGCCAGTTTCTACGCCACCATTTTCCACCATAATTCCAGCCTACCGCACCCAGGCCGGCAAGCAGTTAACCAAGCATTTCCACCCCAAAAAGTTTCCCAATCCCAAATGTCACAGCAACTGCCAAACCGCCCAAAAACAGCTGCCGCACCGCCCCCGCAAGCAGGCGTTTCCGCGCAAAAAACGCTGCCGCACCGCCCGTGGCAAGCAGCCCTGCCGCACCGCACGCAAGCCCCGCCCAAATCCCGCCAAAACCAAGCAGGAACGGCAAAAGCGGCACAATCGCCCCGACACTAAACGCCAAAAGCGAAGAAAACGCGGCCACCCACGGCGAAGGCCTGTCACCGACAGTCAACCCCATTTCTGTGGCCAAGTGCACTCGCAGGGCAGTGTCGTGGTTTTGGTGCACTTCGCGCGCGGCCTGTTTCGCGGTTGCCGCGCTCATACCCAGCTGCACAAATCCCTCGGCCAGCTCCAGCTCCTCGCCAACCGGGTTGCGTTTCAGCGCTTCAGCCTCGACCTTAACTTCCGCGTCCAGCTGTTCATTTGCCGATTTTACCGAACTATACTCGCCCAAAGCCATTGAAATGCCCCCTGCGAGCAGTCCCGAAACCCCGGTCAAAACGATAATCGCAGGAGCGGCTCCGGCAGCAGCGACCCCGGTGATCAGTCCAATGTTTGAAACCAGCCCGTCCATCGCCCCAAACACTGCCGCGCGCAGCCAGCCGGAACTGACATCGGCGTGGGTGTGGTCGTATTCGTGCGGCCTGGCCAGGTTGATCTGCCCGGAATCTGTGGCCACAATGTGTGCTGCACCGGTGTTAATTTCGGTTGTGATGGCGGTCATTTTTCGGTCCTTTTGCTGTAAAACTTGCCTCTAAAAGAAATTTAGCCGCTTTTTTAAGTTCGTTAAAAGCCGCAAAAATCCTTTAGTAATAAGGCAACTCAGCATTATGGCGGGCCGAAAAAATTGCGTTTCGGAAGGGCGAAAAATATTTTTCGATCAGCGGCGGGGCGGAAAATCACGGATTTTATAAACAGGTAAAGAAAGCGGGCGGCTCGCGCGGCTGTTTGGTTATTAAAAAATGGTGGAAAAACACCGCTAAACCGGGCGAAAAAATGCCAAAAACTCACAGGAAAAAGTCGTAGCGAAAAGCCTGGTTTCGGGTCGGCTAAAACCTGGAAAGCGCGAAAATTTAAGATACCCAGACAAATTTAAGGTAAAAATAGTAGGCTGAAAATATGACAGTAATTATTGACCCGAAATTCAATCCTGTTCCGTCACTCGATAATGCCGTAGACGTCACCGTTGCGGCCGACGCCCCGGAAACCGGCGCAATTGCCGTGTGGGTAAAATCCGAAGGCGACCTGCCGGCAGGTCTCGAGCTGAGTCGTGAAGATCTGAAAGCTGCCGGTTTTACCGGTGCAAAAGAAAAGACGCTGGTGCTGCCTGGCGCGCCGTTGCGCGTGTTGGTTGGCGTGGGCAAAGGTGTGCGCACCGGAGCTGAAGCGCGTAACGCTGCCGCTGCTTTTGCGCGTGCTGCTTCCAAAGTTAGCGAACTGGTGATCCCAATCGGCGACTTTGCCGACGAACTCTGCAGCATTCGCGCCGCCCGCTGTGCGGTTGAGGGTGCGCTGCTGGCACGCTACGTTTACACCGTCTTGAAAAAAGAAGACAAGAGCGTGCGCGTGGAAAAAATCACCATCGTGCACGGCGAAAAAGATTCTGCCGAAAAAATTGAAAAAGGTGCGCACCGCGGCCGGGTTCTGGCCCGCGCAAACATGCTCGCCCGTGACCTGGGCAACACCCCGCCACGCCACCTCACCGCCGAGAAATTTGCTGAAGTTGCCGAAAAACTCGCAGCAGACGCAGGGCTGGAAATCGAAATTTACGACCGTGAAAAAGCTATCGAGCTGGGCCTGGGCGGCTTGCTCGGTGTGAACGCCGGTAGCGCGCTGGAACCGCGCGTGATCAAACTCAGCTACAAGCCGGAAAACTCGACCGGTTATGTTGGCCTTGTCGGTAAAGGTATTATGTATGACTCTGGTGGTATCAGCCTGAAGCCGTCAAACGACTCCCACTGCTCCATGAAAATGGACATGATGGGTGCTGGCGCCGTGCTTTCCGCGATGACCGCGCTGCGCGATCTCGACGTGAAAACCGCGGTGACCGGTTGGCTGATGTGTACCGATAACATGCCATCAGGCACCGCCACCAAACTCGGTGACGTGCTCACCATGCGCAACGGCACCACCGTGGAAGTGCGCAACACCGACGCAGAAGGACGTTTGGTGCTCGGCGACGGCCTCGCGCTCGCCGCAGAAACCAAACCTGACGCAATCGTAAACGTGGCAACCCTGACCGGTGCTGCACTAATGGCACTCGGCGCTAAAACCACTGCCGTGTTCTCAAACAACGACAGCGTAGCCGAGCAGATCAACGCCGCAAGCGATGCAATGGACGAAGTAGCACACCGCCTGCCGCTCGACCTGCGCTTAAAAGAAGGCATGAAATCAACCGTTGCCGACATGACCAACGTGGGCGGCGGGCCTGCAGGTGGCGCGATCACCGCTGCGCTCTTCCTCAACGAGTTCGTCGACGGAATTCCTTGGGCACACCTGGACATCGCCGGCCCAATGGAAACCAGCAAAGCCAGTGGCTGGCTCACCGCCGGCTCAACCGGCTGCGCAGCCCGTGTGCTGGTTGACTTCGTAGACAAATTTGAGCAGCCAACCGGCGAAACCACCGGCACAGAACTCGACTAATATCGACGCACGCAAAAATCAGGGGCAGCCGCGGCTGCCCCTGATTTTTGCTTTCCTCCACAAACAAAACAAAACCCAGACCGCAACCGCACCGCTCTCATCAAGCGAGCACTGAAAAGCAAAAAACCCGAGCCAGCAAACAGGACCAGCTAGCAAAAAACAAAACCAGCCGCACGGGCGATTTTTTCATCAAAAAGCACAAAAAACATAGCAGTGTAAAACGCACAGCCAAAAATCGAGTAGAATAGATAGGCGATACAGGCCAAACGCAAAATAAGCGACCCGGGCATGCAAAACCGCCCAGCAGGCCAAAAAGTTATAACTACGCAAGCTCCCAGAGCGCCCAAGCAGAAAGCACGAAATTGCCTAAAAAAAACAAGGCAGCCTACGCAAACACGCTGCCAAACCGCGACGCATACATTGCCGAATATTCCGACTACATCGCTGCCAGCCCGACCTCGTTCCACGCCGCAGCCGTAGCCGCCGCACAACTCGAAAAAGCCGGATTTACGCGACTTAACGAGCACGAAATCTGGCCAGTGCAGCAGGACACAGCAGCATACGTCCTGCGCGACGGGGCCGTGATCGCATGGCGCGCCGGAAAAAACGTGACCGCAACCTCAGCATTCAAAATCATTGGCGCCCATACCGACTCGCCGGGCTTTAAAATCAAACCCGTGCCAGGCAGTACAAGCTACGGCTGGAGCCAACTAAACGTCGAAATCTATGGCGGGCCGATCATTGCAAGCTGGTTTGACCGCGACCTCGCCGTGGCCGGACAGGTGTTCACCCGCGACGGACAGGTGCGGCTCATTCATACCGGGGCCATCGCGCGCATTCCAGAACTGGCCATCCACCTTGACCGCACCGTATTTGCCGGAAACCGCGAAATCAACCTGCAATGGCACACCAAACCGATCCTCGGAAACGAGGAGATCGACGCGCTTGAAGTGATCGCCGAAGCCGCCGGAGTCGACCCAGAAGACGTGCTCGGCTGGGATCTGCAGCTCGCAGACACGCAGGCGCCAGCCCGCATCGGTGTAAACGGCGACATGCTCGCCGCCGGCCGCCAAGACAACCTTTCCGCGACACACCCGGCACTTGCCGCGCTGATCGCAAGCGAACCGGCACCGGACGAAATTGCGATGCTGGCCACCTACGATCACGAAGAAGTCGGTAGCGCCACCCACACCGGAGCCGCCGGTAGCCTGCTGCCAGACGTGCTAGAGCGCATCGCAGAAGGGTTGGGGGCGACCCGCAGCGAATCCGCACTCGCCCGCGCAAAAAGCTGGATTCTGTCAATTGACGCCGGCCACGCAGTCCACCCAAACTATCCCGAAAAACACGACCCGGACGTGCAGCCGCATTTTGGCGAAGGGCCGATGCTAAAGATCAACTCCAACCAAAACTATGCGACAAGCGCCGCCGGTTCTGCGCTGTGGCGGGTTTTGACCGAGCAGTCCGGGGCAAAATCGCAGGTTTTCGTGTCAAATAATGCCGTCACCTGCGGCAGCACTATCGGGCCGATCAGTGCCGTGAAGGTTGGGATTCGCACCTTGGACGCGGGTGTGCCGCTGCTTTCCATGCACTCCGCGCGCGAAGTCTCGCACGTCGACGACCTCTACAGCATGGCTCAGTTAGCGGCCGCGTTTTTTGCCGGGGCCGGCACTGAAACAGGAGAATAAAAGCGCGACACGCCAATTTTGCCCCACAAATTGCTTAAATTCCAAAATTTTTTGCCGCGCCGGTTAGAATTCTCTCAGGAATGCGTAGTATTTTAGAATTAGAGCATATTTTAGGTGCCGCACGGTGTCGGGGCCTTTCGCAAGATTGAGGTGCAAATGAACGCAAAAAAACGTAACGGTGAGGTGCAACCGGTTTTTAGCACGGATAGTGTGCTGGTGCCGCGGGTGCATAATCTTAACGGTCACGCGGTCGAGGTGACCTATCTTGGTCGCAGTACCGATTCGAAAAATACCTGGATTTTGTGGAATGCGCAGGAGCCGTTTTTGATCGGTCTTTTGCGGCAGGGCAAGATGGGTTATGTTTTTGAGCAGCGCACGAGTGCGGGCCCGATTTTGCATGAAAATCTTGCTTCGCAGTATGTGCACAAGATGATTGGCGCGGCGGCTCGCTGGCGCTAGTTTGCTTAGTTGTTTTTGTGAAATGCCCTGTTTGCGGCCGGTTTGGTTGCGTGCGGGGCGTTTTGCGTTTGGTGGGCAGGGAAGCGGTCGGGCTTTAGGTAGCGCTGGATAGTGCTGTGCGGTGGCGAGTAGGGTCTGATGCTGGCTGGGAGTCGGCCGGTTGTGTGCTTGGCTGGCTGAGGTTGGCCTGTTTTTTGCGGATTTGCGGAAAACGCGACTCGCCGGTTGCTCAAGTTTTTTCGGCGACATTGCTTAAAATCCGGGCGTGTTTTTTCGTTTTGACCGGCATTTTTGCAGGTTCTCGACACGCCGGCAACTCTGGCGGTTTTATGCTGTTTTTAGCGGGGAAGAGGCAGCCCGATTTGCGTCGAGGGGTAAAAATGGTCTAAAGTATTTAGAGGCAAGGATGAAGTGCTTCGGCGCGTAAATCAAGGCCCCATCGTCTAGAGGCCTAGGACGTCGCCCTTTCACGGCGGTAACACGGGTTCGAATCCCGTTGGGGTCACTCTTTGCCTAAAAACTAAATATGGCCCTGTGGCGCAGTTGGTTAGCGCGCCGCCCTGTCACGGCGGAGGT
>JAUNHM010000081.1 GCA_030523945.1 Microbacteriaceae bacterium | reverse complement strand
TAAACTTGACCGAGCCAAGTTCCCAACTGTCCTCAAAACCGCCCGCGTGTACATCTTTCTCGAGAGGAACGTCGAAACCGCTTGTACGCCTCCACGGGTTGTACTTCAGGCAGTAGTTGCCCTTTGTCAGCCCGGCTGCAGCCTCCTCAGCGCTCTTCTTCAGCGCCTCGTTGCGGATACAGTTGCCCTGCGCGTCTGCCGGGTAGACATCTACGCCGTAGCCCCAGTTCCCAGTCTCCGGGCCAACGCTATCGTTCGGGTTCGCGCCCGCCACAAGGTCAATCACGTTCCACTTCATCGGGATAATCCGCTTGTTCACGTGCTTCGATCCGGCCGGCCAAGCGCTGATGTTTTGTGCTGGAGCCGCTGGGTCAAAGGCTGCTGCATAGTTACCGTTAACTGTGCGCACGTCAAAGCGGTACTTCTTAGCGCTGATTTCGTGGTTCGCTGGCGCAGTGTGCTCCTGGATCGTGTATCGCAGGCCCTGGTCGCTGTCGTTCAGCCACGGCAGCGCCACGGAGAACTGCCCCGGCGCTCGGTCAAGGTCAAGCGTGCCGTTATCTTCAACCAACAGACCACCGTTACAACCAGCATCATTCGATACTGGGCTAATGTTCAGTGAGTTAGCGGTAAAGTCGGTCTTAGCCGGCTGCTTCCTAGGGACGTTCGTCCAGCCCGCGCCGTTCGGGTGCGGTGGCATAACGCACCACTTGCTCCCGCCAATATTCTCGTTATTGCCGTTCAGCGCTGGGCTATCGGTCGTTTTGTTAAACGTCAGCATGCCCTTCTTACGCTTCAGCGGGATCGTATGTATCGTGGTCTGTTCGTTGTGGTTAATCTCCACATCAAACGGGGTCGCATCGTAGGCCGCATTATCTGCGGTGACATTGGCGATGTATCGCCCGTCTGGCAGATTATCCAGCTTGAAAAGCCCGTTGCGGATTGCGCCGCCTGTGACTTCCTCACCCTTGCCGCCGTTTGCCGTTCTCTTGAAAATCTGAATTCGTGAGTCTTTACGGAAACCCAGCACGCGATACACCTGGTCGGTGGTCTGGATCTGCAGCAGACGCCCCGCGCGCGTGTTGGTGATCTGCGCTGGCTGGTTGCTGCTCAGCGTGGTCTGGCCGCGCTTGAACTCGAAGTGGGTATCGGCCGGGTTGCCATCGTTGCCGGTCTTGGTGACCTTGCGCACGCGGATCGTGTTTGCGGTGTTATCGAGCACGAAGCCGCTTGGCGCCGCGATCTCGGTGAGCGTGAAGCTGCGATTATCGTTTGCGCTCAGGTCGCCCGTCCATGGCAGGTTCACTTTGAACTTACCTGCGGCTGGGTCTTTATCGAACGCGTCTTGGTTGTTCGCGTCCGTATTGTCGTTGATGATCATACCGCCCGCGCAGTTGCCGGTCGTTTCGACGTTTGGCGAGCCTGGCATCGATGATTTGTAGTCGTTCATCGTCAGCGGGGTATTGCGATCATCAGCCTTGTTGCCGGTCGCTTTTAGACACCAGCGGCTGCCCTGCAGCAGGATGCCGGTGTCGCTCACGTCAACCTTGTTCCAGGTCACCGGCACGGTGCGGCGCTTGATCGGGAACGGCAGCGGCTTGGTGGCGACGTTGTTGGCCGCGGTGTCGCGCGGGTGGTTGAAAGGCTCGGTAAACTGGCGGTCTTCGTATGCCTGCCCAGTGTTGTCGTTGCCCCAGCGGTTGAAGCGCAGGCAATAAGTGCCGTCAGCGAGGCCTGCTTGCGCATCGCTATCGCTAAAGCCCTCGTTGACGTCGTTCGACGTCCGGTTACACACCTGACTGCTACCCTGCGTGGCGGTGCGCGATGCCCGTACGCCCAGACCCTCGCCGGTCACAGTCTCCCCCGTCACCGCATCCTTCAGCTCCCAGAAGAGTTTCTTGCTTGTCGGCGGCTTCGGTTGGAAGGTAGCCGCGGCCGCTGACACCCGCTTTTTGGCGCCACCCGCCTCGACTGTTTCAAGCTCAATCGGGAATGACACGTCATTGACAACAGCTGTTTCGGTTCCAGCAATCACTTCCGGTTTATCGGTGGTGTCAATTGTTTCGTCGTCTTTCGGCCAGTAGGTGACCTGCCCGTTTTGCGGATTAACATAGACCTTGCCCGGACCGTTAACGCCAGCGGCGGTGGTCACAGCCGAATATCCATTTGGCAGCGTGCCAAACACATATTTAGCCCCCTGCTTTGTTAACACATCCGTGCGCAGCATCTTCGAGGTCGTCACATTCCCCTTCGGCGCCGGGTTCTTCTCAATCACCGTCACCTGCATGCCGAGTGCTTTCAGTTTGCTGCCCGGCTTCTCGAGGTCCGTTTTGCTGCGCGCAACCGCAAAAAGCTCATAGGTTCCGCGCTTTTCATTTTTAGTAGATCCTGGCTTTTTCTGTTCCGCCAGGGTTCTGTTATTTTTCTTATACAACACAACAGGGATGCGCGGAATAGAAGACAGCCCGTGATCCAAACCGTGGATACCGGTCTTGGATTTTACTTTTCCGGTTTTCGGGTCTATTTCGCCCGAAGTTGCCCTAACCTCACCTGTAACCGAATCAATAGTTACTGTAATATCGTCTGTTGTATCGTCTGGCGTGCCGTTTTTGAACACCATTTTTGTGTACACATTTTTATCTTGCGATGCAGGATCCTCAACCCACTCTGCCCCTGCAGGAGGATCCACTGCTTTGAGCGGGGTTTGGGCGTTGCCGTCAATGCCAGTTTTTACAGCAAAGGCATACCGCGTGCCAATAGCTCGCTTAAGAGTGCTTTCTGGCGCCCCAGTTTTAGCAGTGGTATCTGCATAAATAGTCAGATTATCAACCTTCAAGTGCTTCGTAATGTCGGGATCTGGTTTACAGCTCCGATCACGCCATGCTGGTTTTCTGCTACACGATGGCAGGTTTTCTTCTTCCCAGTCGGTATAACCATCGCCGTCATAGTCGAAAGCCCCGATTGTGGCGACTGTACGCCGATGTGAACCCGGACTTGTGGGTGTTTCCCCTCGAACCGCCGCGCTCAAATACCTATCCTGCAAGACAACGCCCTCATCAAGCAGCAGATCAAAATCCCAGCGGGCTATACGCAGACCGCCGTCAAGGTTTGAAAGATCATTGAGAATGTACTGATAATCCCCGTTATTCCTTAGCTCTAGGGCTTTACGGTAGACAGGATCTTGATCCGGAACACCTGACCATACAGAATTAAATATCGAACCGCCCTCGAAATGATTGTTAAATTCGTTTTGATTGGTATTGTAAACATATTTTTCACGAGTGTTGCTAGGGCTATGAAAATATCCATCGCCCTGACCGCCATCAACTTTCAGGTATTCAGCGTTTTTGCCACCTGATTGAATAGGTTTATACGCTCCAGCGTTGGCTTCTGGATTATTTTTGTCGTGTTCCTTATGAAAATCGGTTTCACGAGCCGGAACACTATCTCGGTTGTTAGTATATGCATGCTCGTTTTTAAGGTTCGAGACGCGGCGGCGCAGCTGGTATGTGCAGTTGTTGCCGCATGATTGCTCCTCAATGCGCATGCCCTTTGGCAGCACCAGCATATCGTGCCGCTGATGATAGAATTCAAGATTCCAGTTGAAATAAATCGTCATGCGCACACGGGTTTTTCCCGCGTGGTCTGCGTTAATCCGGTCTTCTGGCACTTCAACCATTTTGCCGGTGGCGTCATCACGCACCAACTTAGTTTTGGTCAAGTGGCCATATTTAGCTCCGTCAGCGCGTTTTAATGTCTCGGATGTTGACGGGTAAATCTTTATTCGTGACGTAATTTGATTCTGTTCTTTTAAGTTGTCGCCGCCAAAAAGCGCACCACCAAGGGAACCATAGCGACTATCTCCTGTCCAGTTATAAACCGTGCCTAGCACAGGGCGGCGACGCCATTCAGGGTCGCTTTTGTCTCCATCGGGACCATCCCACTCCGCATTAGGGGCATACTGTGTGCCGGGGTTCCAGCTGTTATGACTGTTGCCACCAAAAGTGCCTCGGTCGCTGTCATCGATATAGTCCTTGCTGCTGTCCCAGTCGGCGTGCGCGCTTGGAGTGGTGTCAGGCAGCTGCGGCGCAACCACCAACCCCCGCCAGCCCCAGCACAACCCCCTTCCGGGCGCGCCTCATCGCCCCCCGCCACCGACGGGCCTGACTCAGCTTTATAAGGCTCATTGACTCTCCAAACAACGCACTCAGCATTTTCTCAGTTTTCTCTATGCAAGCTTACCACCCCCCCCCACATTTTTTCAATTGATTCCCAAAGCGGCTACAGCATTTTAAGAAATTTTTCGTACATATATATGAAAAGGTTACATTTTCCGCCAAAACCACTGTAGATCACCTACAATTTACCCTACAACTAGACTAAAAAACTTGCACCAAACCTGAAAACTTTCCAACACGCCAACAAATTTTTCCACCACCCCTAAAAAGCAGCATACTCAAAAGCACGCGCACCCTTACGCCGCCGCCGCGACACCAACTCGCGCTCCAACAACTCATCCAAAGCATAACGCACCTGCCGCTCAGTCAACCCCGTGCGATCAACCAACTCCAGCACATCCAGCCTGCCCTCCACCTCAACCAGAACCGCAAAAACCTCACGCTGATTCTCATCAGCCAAACCCTGCAAAACCCGCTGCGGCTGATTCCGCTTTTCACGTGAAACTATCGCTGTAAACTGCAAACCCGTATTCGCAAACAAAATCTGTGGCAAACCAGCCTCCGCCATCGCCCGCTGCGCCTCAAAAATGCCACTGCCCTCACCCTCAATCACGCGAGCACCATCAGCAGTCTTCAAAAGCTTGCAAATCTCATAAAGCACGTCATTAACCGCAGACTTATATCCAGGCCGCGGCAAATTTTGCAAATTCACACCCCACAGGCCTCCAGGGTTAGTAATCACAATTTTCTTCTCACTGATACGGATATGCACATCCTGGCCACGAAGAGCGAGCGGACTCAACTCGCGATGCACCAGCGCATTCGCAATCAACTCACGCACCACCAAAAGCGGCACATCATAACTGTCGACAAGATGACCGTCACCGCGCTCAATCACCGTTTTGCGCAAATTTCGCTGCACCCATGCAACCGCATCAACCAGCATCTCAGGCAGGGCGCCATCAGCCTCGAACTTATCTAGATTACGAGCCTGGCCGGTAGAATCCTCAACCACGCCACTAATCTTGAGGGACGGGAAAAACTGTTGCGGATACTGCCCCAGCGCATAAAGCCCAGCCACTGTCACGCTGTCACCACCGATATCGAGCACTCGCTTGCGCTGCAACACAACATCCACCGGTTGATGCGCCAGATGCTTGCGCGAAAACGCTTGCGCCTCAGCGACAAAGCCCTCAACCAGCAGCGGAGAAAGGTCTTGCGCGACGGAACCCTCAACAGGCTCAGTGTCGTGCGGCTGCTTTTCACGACCGGCCACAAGGCGACTGACCTCATAATCACTGGCGAGATAGTCACCATCGCCGTGCCTCAAATAGGCTTTACCATTGATAGTGCACGGGCGCAGTGTGAAGTCTGCGCTAGCCTCGGGCTCCAGCGCATTGCGCATCGTATCTATAAGTGATTTTTCGAGCTGGGCAATATTGTAGACGCCAACAGGCTCAAAACCAGCATTTTCATCGACTCCGCAGATGAGAGTGCCGCCGTCTGGCAGGTTGCAAAATGCGCACAGTGTCTGGGCGATGTTTAGCGGATATCCCTTGTGCGCGCTTTTAACCTCTATATTTGGGGTTTCACCGCCACGGGCACGCAACTCATTTAGCGTATTGATCAGATTTGTGACGGTCCACTTGATTTTTCCCATATTTGTTATGCTAGCACGAACTTTACACAAAATGGCCGAACTTTACACAAATTACACTAACTTTACATAAAAATTGCTAATTTTA
>JAUNHM010000080.1 GCA_030523945.1 Microbacteriaceae bacterium | reverse complement strand
CCGAAATTAACTTATAGGGGGGGTACACAGTGTGTGTACCCCCCCTTTTTTTTTTTTATATATCTGCCCGATCAGATTTTTGTCCGCCCGGAGACTGTGAGATAAATCGTTAATTTGCGTATTGCATACAGACCTAGTCCGCAAGCGAGTATTATATTAACCAAAAGGCATCATACAGCCGTAGTCAGGAAACGCAACAAACCTAAAAATCGAGGTGCTGAAAAATGGCTAGATTAGAGATTGTAAACGTAACCAAAAAATATCCGAAAGCTGCATCCCCAGCCTTGCAAGATGTCTCGCTTAGCGTTACTGAAGGAGAAATTCTCGGGCTAAGCGGCCACAACGGAGCCGGCAAATCAACCCTGATGGGCGTTATCAATGGCTCGCTAAAATATGACGGCTCAGTGCTAATAGACAATAAATCCGCAACCCCAGCCGTAGCGCGAAAACATATCGCAACCATGGCGCAATCACACGCGCCGCTAAAAGGCGTCACCCCAAAATCCGCGATTATAACCGCAGCAGGGCTACGCGGCATCCCAGCAAAAACAGCCAAACAAATCGCAGACACTTTAATGGAGCGGTTTTCAATCACAGAATACGCAAACGTGCGCTCCGAAGACCTCTCAGGCGGGCTACGCAGACTCGTATCATTTTGTATGTGCGAGGCGCAAAACGCTCGGATTTCGCTTTTAGACGAACCAACAAACGACGTCGACCCGATGCGGCGAAAACTGTTTTGGGAATATATAAAAGAAAAATCCGCCACGGGCAGAACATATCTGGTATCCACCCACAATATACAAGAAATGACAGCCTACTCAAACCACCAGGTCATCCTAAACCATGGGCGCATAATATATGACGGCAACGCCTTAAACAAAACCGCGGTGACAGGCCATATCTATATAGATTTTAACGGGCCGGTGCCAGAAAAAGTGCGCCAAATTTTTGCGGGCACACACGATACTAAAATCGAATACTCTGGCAACGGGCTGATCGTGCCAAGCGGGGACGCGGGCGAAATAAACAATATGCTACTAAACCTTTTAGCAGAAAATCAGGACTTTAGCTTTACCGTCTCAACCAGCCCTAGTTTTGAAGCGCTTTATGATCGCCTCACGGCAGAAAGAGCCGGTAACGATGTTTAATAGTTATGTGAGCGCTACCCGCTGGGGACTTTTGCGGAAAAAATATGCGGTCGGAACACTGATCGCGGTGCAGGTAATGTTTGCTTTCGCGCTTTTCTGGGGCATTCCAATGATCGCAGGACCCGGATATAAAACCGATTCCGCCACGATTCTAGGCGTATGGCATTTAGGCGTCCTCGCCGTGGGACTCACCCTGGCCCCGCAAATAGCTTGCGAGGCTAAAAACGAAGGCTATTTTATCTTCCTAACAAACTATCCGATCTCTCGCTTCGGGATTTTCTGCAGCGAAATAATCTCATGGCTGATAATCTCGATCCCCGGGCTGCTGGTAACACCGCTTTTAGGAGCGGCAAAATTCGGATCGTTTGCTGACTTCCCAAGCATCTGGTCGTTTTTGCTAATATTTGCGGCAGAGTTTTTCTACCTGTGCATCGGGGTGGGTATAGCCCTGTGTTTCCGGCTGGAAATCGTGCAGATACTGTCACAGTTTCTGATTATGTTTGCGATGCTTTTCACGCCTATTTTATTCCCGCTTGCAAACCTGCCTGATTTTCTGAAAATAACCCACCAGATTTTGCCGTTTGAGCCTGTGCAGCGAATACTTACAGGGAGCGAGACGGGTTCTCTGTTCTTTTTGATCACGCCGGTTTTGTGGTTTGCGGTCGCGGTTTTTGCCGGGGTGCGGGCGCTTGGAGAAAGGAAATAATCATGACAGCTGAAATTATGCTTGACAAAATAGCAGTGCAGTTCGGGCAGCGGGTGCTGTTTGATGAGATTTCGGTGCGGTTGTCTGGCGGGGACGCGGCACTACTGGTCGGCAGGAACGGTGCAGGTAAAACCTCGCTGCTGCAACTGCTTGCAGGTCACATCCCGGTTGTGAAAGGCGAATACACTGTCTTGAATAACGGCGAAAATTTGGACACTATCGCTAGGAAACGCATTATCGGAGCGCAAATCGGAGAGCCAGTGTTTTTGCCCGATGCAACCCCGAAATCAACTCTGGCGTTGCAGTGTGAAATGTTTGGAATGGCAGATAACAGTGCGAAATTCCTGCAAGAATTTAGACTAAACGAGCTTGCCGAACAGGACGCTTCGACGCTTTCCAAAGGCGAGCAAAAACGACTCGCTTTAGCCAGAGCATTCTGCACAGACCCGTCCATAATCCTGCTGGACGAACCGGAAGACGGTTTAGATAAAGACTCACTGCCGATCCTTGACGAATATATTAAAACCAGCCTGGACAGTGGGAAAATATGCGTTATCGTCACGCACGAACCAGACCGATACGCGTATCTGGCACCGCAAACAATCCAGCTGACTCGCGGAAAAGGAGACGCAAATGTCTAAACAAAATCGTCCATTTGAGATGCGGAACCGTGCCACTGTGCTGTGGATTTCGGTCGCCTCTGCCCTGATTTATGCAGTATTTGCGGTGTTTATCGGTGCCGTCGCAAACTTCCCAGACAAATATTCAGGCAGCCTGATTGCTGCCGCGGTCGCGTTTTTGATAACCACGCCGCTGCTGTCGATCCGGCTGGTGAAACCGTTTGTGAACACGCTGCATAAGCGCTTTATTGGGATATATCTGTGCTGGCCAGTCGCGCTCGGCGACTTTTTCGCGCGGAAAATCTTAGGGGTTTTACGGCAGTATTTGCTGCTTTCTGGTGCGCTTACGGCTGCGGCTAGCGGGGTGCTGTTTTATCTTAAGGAACAGTCGCTTTTGAGTTTCGGGCTGGGTGCGCTGTTCGGGTTTGCGCTGTGCGCTGCGACCACGGCGACCGTGCTTGTCTCGATTTCTGTTGCCGCACGTTACCACTCCCCGCCTGTAGCTGTGGTCTGCGCGTTTCTAGCGCCGCTGCTTCTGGGTAATGTGTTTGCGAACTCGCTGCGCGAGTACGCGCTGATCCCGTTTTTCGCGACTGCGCTGGTGCTGGTTGCGGTCGCGGCAGCGGTGTTTTTGCAGGTTGTGCGTTATTTGAATGTTTTTAATCCACGGAGCGTGAAGGAGTAGATTATGCGTGCAGGATATGTGTTTGCACTGGTTTTTGTGTTGCTTGCGGGAGTGGCAGGTAGCGTTGCGGCGCTACTAGAGATGCCACTGCTGCACCTGGCCGAGATCCCGTTGATTGGGCTTGCAGTTGTTTTTGCGGTTGTGACATTTATGAAATCTTCTGAAACTAAAAAACTTTAAGCCAGGCTATAAAGCAGCAGACCGAACGTCAATGATGAGTTTGGAAACTGTGGATAAGTGGGGGATTCGGGAGATTTTTGTATGATAACCGTGTTTGGGCGCTTGTGGAAAGCTGAGGTTATCCACAGATTTCTAATTTTCTGAAAAATTGTTTCTGAATTGTGGTTTGATGTCAATATGACAAACAAAATCACGCTCGACAGAAAGCCCCGCTTACCTGCAAATAAGAGTGTAAATGAATACGATATCGCGGATTTATTGCCGCAAATATACTCGTCGCCAGGCTCTGGACCGGATGGCTGGCCTGAGACTCAAAAAGAATCGGTCGCAACAAATGTTAGTGCGACTCTGCCGCTTGCTGCCCAGCGGGCTTGTGGCTGGTTGCTGCCGGTTCTCGACACCCCGGGGCTGGGAGATTTGCTGGTGCAAGTGCGCGAAGGACGTGTCGAAACCTGGGCTGATTACGGTGCTGGTGAATTGCAACAGATAGATACACCGGACATTACCCCTGAGCAGTTGCGCGAACAAGCAGTTGCATTGCTCGCTGCGGGTGGCCGGCAACTTGACGAGCTGCACCCCTGTCAAGATGCCCATCTCGGGCGAGGAGTGCGTGTGCATGCGGCGCTTGCCCCTGTAGCAGTGCACGGTACCGCGCTTTCTATTCGGGTTCCGGCGGTGCGGTTTCCAGGGTTTGATGATCTGGTAGCGGCCGGACTGTGTGACAGGAGCACCGCAGAAGTGCTGCGACAAGCGATCGATCAGCGCTACAATTTGCTGGTGACAGGCGGTACCGGTGCGGGCAAAACTACGCTATTGCGGGCGTTACTGGAATTGGTGCCGGGCACGCAGCGGATTATTACCATTGAAGACGTGGCAGAGCTGAGGTTACAACACCCGCATCATGTGGCGCTAGAAGTACGCAACGCCAACAGCGAGTCTGCCGGGGCGGTGAGCCTGGATGAGCTTTTGCGACAGTCGTTGCGAATGCGGCCCGATCGGTTGGTTTTGGGCGAGTGTCGCGGGGTGGAAATCGCCACTTTGCTGACCGCACTAAACACCGGGCATAACGGCGGGGCAGGGACACTACACGCCTCAACCGTGCGCGATGTTGCCGCGCGTGTAGAGGCTCTGGGGGCGTTGGCAGGCCTCAGTGAGCGGGCAATTGCAAAGCAGTTTACCGCGGCAGTTCACCTGGTAGTGCAGCTAGAACGGGTGTCTGGCGTGCATAAAATTACGGCGCTGGGAGTGCCGCATCTAAACGCACTCGGAACCTTAGAGGTGGTTGCTGTTTCTGCTGAGCAGATTTTGAGGCAAAGCGAGTTAAAAAATATTGCATTATTGGCAGAAACAGATCAAGACATTACAGAAGAAAATATAAATGCTGCAGTTATGCAAGAAAAATCTGGGCAGGCAAGGGCAGAAACAACTCGCGCGAAAATTACAAAAACCTTACAGCAAATCGAGCACGGACAAGAGCCTGATAACGCGAATTTGAACGCAGACTCAAAACGCATCTTAACTATGCGGGTGCGGCCTTACTCAGAGCTTATTAGACAGCATGAAATGGAGATGTAAATGGAGGCGTTAGAGAAAACAGATTTGACATATTTGCGGGCTTCCAAACGGCAAGAAAAACTGCTCAAACAAGCAGAAGAGGCAGAAATAACTTTGCGTGAGCCGCGTTTGCTGGATATTTTTACCCGTTTACCGGGGATGAAGCATTGCGTTGCGGCAGTGAGGCGTTTGCGCGACACGCTGAACCCGGATCGCGGACTTTTGCAGGTGCAGCGCAGATTGCTGCGGCAGGCGGTGCTGTTGCGTGGCGGTATGCCGATTCACCATGTAGCCGGGGTGCTGCAAAAAGAAGGTTTTGCCGTGTCGGTAGTGGAAAATAGCGGATTTAACGCAGATAATCTTGGTGAAAGTTTTGCGGAAGATGCGCAAACTCGCTCGAGCGAGCCGAAAAATACTGCACGAGGCTATGCAAAACAGTCTTATCATGCGGAACAGATTGCCATGATTATCGAGAAAATAGCCAAGCGTAGTGGTGCGCCGCTGGCATGGGGGTGTGAGAGCTTGGCTGCGGCTATAGGTAATCTGCTGGAGTTGCGCAAACGCAGACGAGTGATGTTGGCAGGCCCCAAAGCCAGTGCAGTGATGATTTCGTTGCTGCCGCTGTTGGCGCTGAGTATGGGGGATTTTCTTGGTTTTGATCCGTGGCGAGTGCTGGGTCAGGGCGGCGGAAGAATAGTGTTGATTCTGGGATTGTTGTTGTTGTTGTGTGGTGCTTTGTGGATGCGCGCACAGATTAAAAATACACAACAGGCTGAAAAACTTGCAGGGTTTGAAAGTGAGTTGGTAGTTTTGGCGTTGCGTGGAGGGATGCCTGTGGAGCATGCTTTGCGGGAGGTTGCAGACGCTGTCAGCGCGGCAGATACAGACTGGCTCGGGTGCGATGAACTATCGCGTGACAGTGCTGCGGTGAAGGCTATACAGCTGGCGCAGAGAAGCGGCTCTGCAAATACCCAAACTCTTTTGGAAACTGCTATTGTTGCGCGACGAGAATCTGCGGAAAAAGTAGAACAGTCGGCCGAAAAGCTGGGTACAAAAGT
>JAUNHM010000079.1 GCA_030523945.1 Microbacteriaceae bacterium | reverse complement strand
GCAGTCACCCTGCCATTATTGCACTTTTCGCAGCTGAAAACGCGGGAGTTTACCTTTTGTTAAGGTTCGGGCGGCATGCCAACTGCGCCGGAACCAAAAATCCGACACCCTAGCCAGTTGCGCGAGCAGTCTCCCGCTCAACGCAACTAGCCGGCAAACCGCCTAGCGGGTCCAGTTTGGAGAAACTTCTTTATAGGCTTTTTCCCAAGCACTGTGGTCGCGTTTGCAAATGTGTTTCGTGCCCAGCACCGCATATTGCATCGCTTCTTCGGTCACAGCGTTGCGGTCACCGCCAAGATCACGCAGCACGTTTTGCACCGCTGGCACGCCTGCCGCAAACTGCTTGATCAGGCTCGGGCTGATTTTGTGCGAGTTCAGAATCGAAGCTTCGCAAGCGTCCAACCCCAGCGCTAGCAAGTTTGCTTCCACCCCTTCGCCCCACTGTGCACCGAACGGGCTAGAATTTTTCGACTTAATCTCGTTCAAAAATGCCCGGTGAGCCGAGGTTTTTGGAGCAACTTTGTCACGCCCAGGAACGAGCTGCTGCTCCTTGAAAAACGCTTCACGCTCTTTTTCCAGCCCGCCGCGATCGCCGCTATTTTGCTGGTTTTGGTTCGACCTCTGGTTTGAGTTTTGATTTGAGTTCGAGTTTCGGTTCGAGTTGTTTTGATTCGAGTTTGAATTTGAATTCGAGTTTTGGTTCGAATTCTGGTTCTGGTTTTCTTTCTCGTTCTCAGGTTTTTTGTCCTGTTGGGTGACGTTCTGTTCCTGTTTTTTATCTTCGTTCATTTTGTTGAAGAAGAAAATCCCGCCAAACACTAGACCCGCGAGCAAAACCACACCCGTGCAAATTCCGATGATCAGCCCGGTTTTTGACTTCTTTTGTTGCGGCTGGTGTGGGTCGTTTGGTCCGTGCCCGTAGCCGGCTGGGCCGTATCCCGGCTGGTCGTGCTGGTTGCGTGGCGGCTCACCGTACTGGTTTTGGCCGTGCGGTGGCTGCCCGTATGCGCCATGCTCTGCTCCGCCGGTTGCGCCGTATGAAGAGTTTTGAGATTCTTGCGGCCAAGGCTGAGACTGATTTGGCTGCGGCTCTGATTGCGGGTGCGGGTTCCTCGTTTGATCCGACATGGCACTGCTCCTAACGGATTGTGAAAGGTGCTCCGGTCGCGGGTTGCGACCCTCCTCAATGAGACGACGGTTTCCGGACCACACTTTTCAGCTTTTGCTTCCATTCTAGCCCCAGATTCCTGGGAAAAATCTCAGCTTTGTAGCCGTCTGGTAGTTCCAAAAACTGTCTGCCACCATGTGCCCGTACCGGCCCAAAAAGCGAGCGGCACCAGGCTTGAAACCACATCAATACTGCCGTCCCTATAGGCAACTCCGAGGCCGCAGCCGGTTTCTGCGTCTTTCCCCAAAAGTTCCGGGCCGAGCACCTGCCATTTGCCGCCAAACAGGCGACACAGTCCCTCGCCCAAAAACAGTTCGTAAAGTTCGCGATTTGCCGCGGGCATTTCGGCGGGGTGCTGCCAGGTTTGCAGCATTTCGCTCTCCAGCGCGTTTAATGAAGCCGCATTCCAGGGCTGGGCAGAGCTCATCGGCAAAAACTCTGCCCGCCCCGAAATTTCAGCCAAAACCGACCGGCTGCGTGCCTGCCACTTCAGCAAATCAAACACTTTTTACTGCGTAAGCGATTATGTGCGGTGACTTTTCCGAATCCAAATATTGGCTAGGAACGAGCACAAAATCACGAACAGCAAGAAAATGGGTCCGCCGCCGATGCCGTGTCGAATTGCGATAAACACCGCCGAGATCAGACCGAGCAAGAAAATTATTACGGTTTTGCTGTGAATATTGAATTTACCAGTCACTGTGGCCACCTCCTAATAGCGCGTAACAAAACTGGTGCGCGCCGGCAATCTAACCAGCGCTGGCTAAAATAGCTTACTTCCATAATACCACCTTAATTTCTTAAAACAAAATCAAAAAATTTAGCAAACTGGCCAAAATTCGCGAAAAACTAGCGTTCGCGGGTAGTTTTTTCGGCACGCGCCAAAGCCAAACTCCCCAAAACCAGACCGCAAAGCGCCCAGCCGGCCGCCCACGCAAGCGACACCGGACCAGGCTCGCGCACCCAACCCACATTGTAGGTCAGCGGATTGGCCAGCGCGACCGCCCGCAACCACTCCGGAGCATGCGCCAAACTCCAAAACAGCGGCGCGGCCATCGCAACCGGCAAAGTTACCAGCATCGTCAGCAAATCGCGCATCGCATATCCCTGAATGCACGCGCCCAGCACCGCTCCGAAGCCGACCCAACCCGCAAAAATCGGCAAAAGCAGCCCAAGCTGCCCCGCCAAACCTGCCAAATCGCCCAGCTCGGCCAGCACCCCCGGCACCAGCAGCGCCGCAATCGCAAGCACGCCGACCTGCACCAAAAACATCGCCAAAGCCGACAAAATGACCGAGCCAAGATAGGCAGCCGGCCGGCCACCCTGCATCGAAAACGCGGCAAAAACGCCCCATTTGCGGTCGTTGGCAACGTCACTCATCGCCACGGTAAAAGCCCGAAACGCGAGCAGGCACAAGATTCCGCTCGCCGCCATCTGCATATAGTGCGGGCGCAACTCGGGCGCGACCATGCCGGAAACGCCGGTGAGCAGGAAAGCGAAATATGCAAGCGGCTCGATAATGCGGCCGAGATAGACGGCGCGCCAGTTCCACATCGAGCAGAGGTGATAAAAGGTCATAATCAGCATTTGTTTCATGGTTTTTCTTTCGTTAAAGTCTGGTTTTTTGCAAAGTTTGCAGGTTTGCAGGTTTTGCAAGTTTGCATGCAAACAGTAAGTAATGAACGCCCGGTTTTGGGCTGGTTTAGGCGCGCAACAGGGCAGGTTTACGCCTGCTCGCTTTCGCGCTCAGCAATAATGGCCCGATAGGCGCTCCACAAATTGTCGCCGTCTTCGCTGCTGTGCTGCACAAACTCGACAGCAGGCAGGTCAGCGATCACTTCTCCGCGATGCAGCGCGACTACTCTGTTGCAGTATTGCGCAAATCGGGAGGTTTCGTGGGTTGTGACCAGCGCGGTCGCTCCGGCCTGCACGCGCTGTTGCAGATGCTCGAAAACTGCCCGCACGCCGTCCGGGTCGAGTCCTGTGGTTGGCTCGTCCAACATAATAAAGGCGGGGTTTCCGGCCATGGCGCGCGCAATTTGGGTGCGTCGCAGTTCGCCGCCGGACAGACCCTCGACAGTCCGGTCGATGAAGCGGGCCAGCCCCAGCAGGTCAACAAGCTCGGAAATTTCGCTGTTCGGCCGGAAGCTGCGGGCGCGCAGGTTGAGTCCGAGCATAATGTTTTGGCGCACGGTTAGCGACCAGTCGATGATTTCGCGCTGGGGGCACCAGCCGATTTCGCTCGCGGAAATGCTGCGGTGCAGGGTGCCGCTGCTGGGTTTGATCAGGCCCGCTAAAATGTCGAACAGGGTGGATTTGCCGGCGCCGTTGTGTCCGATAACGGCGACGAGTTCGCCCGGCCGGAAAGTCAGGCTGGTTGTTTGCAGCGCGTCCGGGCCGGTTTTTGTGTAGTTTTTGCGGATTTTTTCCGCTTTAATTGCGTAGTCTTGCATTGACCTACTCCTAAATTAGTTAATTATCAGTTGAGTTTTGCCCGCGCCAAATAGCGCCTTAACGGGTTTGTAGCGCAGGCGTGAGCAACCAGCAGTACCGCGATGCTGCGGCCTGCCAGTTGCTTTGATAATTAGCTAATTAGTAGTGGAGTAGAGTCATTTGCTTAGTCTTTCTGTTTGTTGGGAAAATTTTAGGTGCGGCTGCGTGCGGGGAGTTTTTGCACAATTACGGTTGCGGCCCAGGCGAGGGCGACAATGGCCGCGACCACGATTTGTGTGACGAGCGGCACGTTATTTTCGCGATAAATTACCGCCATATACGCCGCATTTGCTGAAAGCACGCACGCGATAATTATAGCGATAGCTGCGCGCTTTTTCAAACTAGGATCAGCCCACGACACCACGAACGCGGCAGCGAGCATCACCGTCAAAGCAACCGCAAAAACCGCGAGAAAGTGCGCTCCGAGAAAAGCAGAAATCACATTTACAACGCTAACTATAGCGAGCACTGCCGGCAACAACAGCTGCTTAGCGCCGCTGCCGCCACTAACCTTGTTGTTTACCATTTTATTCTCCTATTTTGCCCGCAAAAGCATATTTACGAACTTTTGCGCTTGTTTACCAAATACATTTGAACAGCGATCGCACCGAACATAATCGGCAGGATTGCGAAAATAATGTTGGTGAAAGAAACGCCGTGCACAAGGCCGATGGTTAGCATCACTGCTCCGATCACCATCGCTAGCACTCCGCACAACATGCCGGCAAACGCCGCGCCTCGACTGCGAGCTTCATTTTTATTGCGGTTTGTCATTTTTTCTCCTTACGTTTCGTCCCAACAAAATTGTTGGTGATTCTTGGGGATATTTATCTTAAATTTCTTGAGCCTCACGGCCGGAACTCCGAGCCGCGGGAAGCAAAAAGATAAGATACTACAATATTACCGCATCTTCCTGAAAGTTCCCACAAAATCCCAGCCCCAAAAACGCGAAATGCCGCCACCCGGAAATCCAGGCGACGGCGCTCCACGCAGGCCCGCACGAAACTAAAATTTAGCTTCTAGCGCGCCTCTTGCCTATCAGGCATTACACCTCGTCAGCGGTAATTTTGCTGCCGAAGCGTGAACCCAGCACACCAGAGGTGGTGGTCACAATCGCAGCCAGAATCAGCGAAACAAACAGCCAGATCGCGGTCTTTGCCACGTTCTTAGCGGTTTCGTCAGCTACCTTCACTGCCTGCTTGAAAGCCTTGTCAGCTTCTTCCTGCAGTTTCTTTACCTGCTCTTCAACCTTCTTGGTTGCATCTTCGTAGCCTTTTACCAGGTTGTCTGCGGTTTTGTTCGCGTCTTCCTGGCTCATGCCAGCGTGAATGGTGAGCTCGTTTGCGAGGGTCTTTTTGTCGATGTTTTTGGTGATGGTTTCAACGCGTTTTTTCGCGCTTTCCTGCAGACCCTTAACTGCGTCGCCAGGATCTTTACCCTCAACTACCACGTTTTTGCCAGCTTCCTGAGCTTCAGCGATGAGTTCGTCAAGCTGCTTCTGCAGGTAGTCTGGGTGGAGCTGCTTGATGCTTGACTTTTCAAGTGCCTGGCGCACGTTTGCACCGGCGCTGTTTGCGTCAAATGAGATCTTGTCTGAAGCGAACTCGAATGCTTTTTCGCCAGCTTTGCCTGCAGCGTGTCCGAGCGGTTTTGCGATCTGGGAAACCATGTTACCGGCCCCGCCAAGGAAGCTGCCCAGCGCACCAAACACGCCAGAAACAGCCGAGCTTGCCAAAATCACAACGGTGATCAGGGTTGCTGCCCAGGTGATGAAACCATGCAAGAAACCAGCGCGGTTTGCCGCCAGACCTGCCACGAAACCTGCTGCGAAAAGCGAGATGAGCAGCGAGATGATGCCCCAGATGATCAGGCCGGTGCCCACGCCAGCGCCCGGGTTGTCAGAGCGCAGGTTGAGACCGCCCAGACCGATAGCCACGCCGATCAGGCTGAACAGGATGTTGAGTGCGATAAAGGTGATGACGCCGGCGAAGATGCTGCGCCATGAAATGTTTTTGCCCGATTTGCTGTTGAGCCCGTCGGTGATGGTGTAGCGCAGGCCGCGCCGCTTTACTACTGTTTTTTCTGCCATATTTATTTTCTCCGTGTTTTTGTGCAGCTCATTTTTGAGCCGCAGATTTGAGACTGATTCAATACAAAAGTGTAAATTATCCCAGTTTGAACGTTTTTTGTTGCTGTAACTGCGAAAATCAATCCTTACGACATTAGCACATTTGGCTAGAAGTTTTGCCCTATAACCGCCCCCCCCCGCGATTTTTTTGGCGTTTTTTAGCGTTTATTTAGAAACTTTGGGCACCTGTTGGCGCTTTGCAACGATTTATTAACGAGTTGGGGCAGCTTTTGAGCT
>JAUNHM010000003.1 GCA_030523945.1 Microbacteriaceae bacterium | reverse complement strand
GCCGGTTTCCACAATTTCCGGCACAGTATTTTGTTTTTCCGCAACCATTTTAAGCCTCAAGTTCATCTGCAACAACCCGCAAAAGCTGGGCAATTTTACGCCCGTGCGCCCGCTCCGGATACTGCCCCTGCCGATACGCGTTACCGGTTTCGTCCAGCAGCCTCACCAAATCTTCCACAATCACGACCATGTCATCAGGCGACTTGCGCTGCTTACGCGCCGGCCGCGCCGCCTCCAAAACACGCAAAGAAAGCGCCTGCGGACCGCGCTTTGCCTCAGCGACAGAGTACTCCACGCGCGTGCCAGGCACCAGCGCACTCTCGTCTTCTACCAGCGAACCGTGCACATAAACCTGCGCGCCAGCCTCGCCAGCAATAAACCCAAACCCTTTTTCCGGGTCATAAAACCTGATTTTTCCGGTCGGCATTTTTCCTCTTTTTCTTAACTAAACCTATTTTTCATTTTAGCGGATAGACCTGAGCGAAAATTGAGCGAGCCGCGCTAAAATAAAACCGTGCCAAAAAACCGCAGAAATTCAAGCCCAAACCGCCTAGCCAGTCGCGCAGGCCGCGGCGCAACCAAAAAAGCCGCGCCGGAAGCGAGCACGCTCGAAAAAGTGCTGGCGATCGGGGCGATCGTGTGCATTATCGTGTCTGTGCTAGCGTTTTTGGCCACCCTGATCATCGCCGCAACCGTTGACCGGCAAACCCTGGCCGCAGCCGGGCTTAAGCAAATCGTGTGGATCGCCTATGTCGGCCTGCCAGTCGGATTTGCAATGCTTTTGTTGCTGGTATTTCTCAACGCCCGCAACCGCAAAAAACAGCAGCGCTAACGCGAACTTTCAGCGAAACCGGCCTCTGACTTCCGTGGAAGAACCCGGCACGCCCCCGCCGCAACGGAAAACGCGCCGAGCCTAACACGAATTTTAGATATCGCCAGGGGTGAAGGTGCGCACGCCAAACTTCGGCGCAACCACGCTGTTCCAGATGTTGGTGAAGCCCTCTTTCAGCACCTCAGTGTGGTTTGCGTCATTTACAACGGAAGGCGCGATACCCGCACAGCCGCTTGACTGTGCCCGCTCAGCCCAGGCCACATATTCGATGTTTACCTGGTATGACAGGCGGATTGCTGCGGTAAACCGGTCAAGCAGAGCACGCCCCTCAGGAATCCTATCCACAGGCATTGCGCTCAGATCCTGCAAAAGCTTCGCGCGGTTGTCGCGCACACGCTTCATATCCGCTACCTCCACCGCAAAGGTGCCAGCGTTACTTGAACAGCCACTGCCTGCCGACTTGCGCAACAGGTTTGAGTATGTATCACGCACCAGGTTGCGCCCCTCAACAGATTTTTCGATCACCTGCAGCATGTAACGCACCTGGTCTCGGTCGGTGCTGTCCGGGGTTTTCACATTGTATGTGCCGTCTTGGCCAGCAGTGTCAGATTCTTTGCGCACATCGTTGCTAATAACCTTAAACACATAGCGCACAGGACGAGCCTGCGACAGGGGTTTTTTCGCCGCTCGCGTCACGCACGGTGAAAGTGCCAAGTTTGTAGTCAAGCACGGCCTTGTTGCCATCTTCAAGCGATGCCAGGTAACGACGAGCTTTTTCATCCCATTTAATCGCTTGCTGTGCTGGGGTGCTGGTAGGATCTTGAGAAGCAATCGACTTTATAGTTTTATCGCCGCTCTTATAGGCGAAGAAACTCGGGGTTTCCATGTTGATACCGCAGACAAGAATCCAGCCGTCTGGCAGTTCTGACCAAGCAAGCAGAATAGTGCTGCCTGGGCAGTCAATTCCAATGCTCTCCGGCACATCCGAAGCCCGTTTTTTACCACTGTTTTGATTGTCTGAGTTAGATGTCGCCTTCTTAACTTGAGGTTTTTCGTGACCGGCGAGGTGCGAAAGCGGGCCGTCTGCGTTAAACGGCCAGGTTTTGGTGAAGAAAAGTCCCCAGCCTGCAGCGCTAACCACAAGCAAAAACACAAGAATACTCGCAAGAATTGGCACCGCGCGGCTTTTCTTTTCGGGTTTTTCCTGCTGAATAAACTGCTGCGGGGTAACCGACTCTGGAGCACTCTGCTGCGGCTGCGCTGTATTCTGCTGCTGCAGGTACGGCGCAACACCGGTTTGCGGCAGTGCAACGGTCTGGTTTTGGTCGTTTGGCTGACTGTACTCCGGCAGCACAGTTGTTTGCGGGTAATCAGGCAACGGAGCCGGTTCAAAAGTCGGCAGAAGTGCGGCGCTGGCTATTTCTGCACTCGGTGCCGGGGCAAAATCTGGAGCTGGAGTTTCGTCCGGGGCCGGGGTGGTGTCAGGAGCTGAAGCAGTGTCAGATTTCGAAGCAGCCTCAGGTTTTGATGCCGGTGCAGCATCGATCTCGGCTTTTGATGCAGCAGTTTTTTCAGCTTCCGGCTCTGGTTTCGGCTCAGATTTAGTTTCAGAATCAGCCTCAGCTTCCGTCTCAACAGTCGGAACAGCAAAGTTAATTGCAGGAGCAGACAGCTCTGGCAGATCATCAGGAGCCGGAGCTTTTTCAGCTTCAGCATCTAGCGCAGTCTCAACCTCCGTGTCAGACCCAGCTTTAGATTCTGCCGCAGCCGCTGGCGCATCAGGGGCCGGAGCCGGGCCAAAATCAAACAGCGGAGCCGCAGAAACTTCAGCCTCAGGGGCAGGCGCAGGCGCAAAACCCTCACCAAGCTGCTGCACAACCCAGTTGCGCAAATCCGGGTAAACATTCGGATGCTCCGCAATCGCCGCCCAACTTTGCGGATCGGTCGCAGCCAAATCTGCTAACTGTTGCGCTGTCAGCTGCGGATCCAGCTCTACATTTCCAGCCTTGTTTGGGTTGTTTTCGCTCATTTTTCAGCTCTCTCAGCCTAAGTTTTTGCGGCCTGCGCAAGCACGCAAACCGCCAAATTGTACAGTCACAACTCATTATAGTGCAAAAACCATACCATAAAAAGCAAAAGCGTCAGGCAAAAAACCCGACGCTCTGCTGTTTCGTCAAAAAGCTGCTTACTTCTTGTTACGACGCTGGTGACGCGTCTTACGCAAAAGTTTGCGGTGCTTCTTTTTTGACATGCGCTTGCGGCGCTTTTTGATAACTGAGCCCATTATTCACCTCGTATAAATGAAAGAGACGCGCGGTTGCGCGACCCCAAGAAAATAAGTCTATCTATAAGAATATATCGCTTTTTCTGAAAAAAACCTAATCGAGCGGCAAAACACGACAGTTCCGCGCCAAAAACCGCAAAATTCAAGCAAACCAAGCACTCACCCGGTCAAAACCCAGATTTCCAAACCAGCCTTTAACTCGGACCGAGCCACGCTTACACTTACTTCCTTACTTACCTAAAAAGCACCGCTTTAATAAGTTACGTAATACGAAAGGTCAGCATCTAGCCGATTGACTTCCAACTAACTTCCCAGCTTAAAACGAGCAACAATTTCCTTAACCTGCTTCGTAGCTTTAGCCGCAACACGCCCGATATCGCTAGCCGCCTTCGCCGCACCGGCCGGCAAAATCTGCTTCTCGCAATCCCCCGTATTTTCACCAGCACCTGCCGCCAAACCGCCCTCGCCACTCACCGGCTGCCCATTTTCGTCCAAATACTGCACCGAAATGCTCGTCTCAACCCCGACCGCCAAAAACCGCAACAAAAAATCCTCAGCCTCATGCAAAGGCGCCGGCTGCAGCGTGTAAAAACGGTTCTGCCGCTCCTCGCGCACGCTCACCAGCTCCGCATCACGCAAAACCCGCAAATGCTTCGAAACCGTCGGCTGACTCAAGCCAAGCCGCGCCACCATGTCAGAAACGCGGGTCTCACGCTCGGCGCGATACTCCTCCAAAAGCAGCAAAAGAATCTCGCGGCGGGTCTCGTCGGCCAGCACCTGAAAAATATCGGACATACTCTAAGCCTATCGGGTGTAGCATAAATACAGTGCTAAAAAAACGCTTATCCGGTTTTCGCGCCATAAAACGCGCCACCCGTTCGAGTCGGCCAGCCTCGAGCGGGGTTAAAACGCGCCATGCGGGCGGGTTACGGGCGGCTTTTAGCACGAATTCAGCCAGGTTTGGCGTGCTCGTGTTTACAATCCTGATTTTTGTGTGGGGTTTTTTGCTGTCGCTGCCTGCGGCCAGTCGCAGCGGGAAGGGCACGAATTTTATTGACGCACTTTTCACATCGGTTTCGGCGATTTGCGTCACCGGCCTGCACAGTGTCGCGTTTGCGAACTGGTCGTTTTTTGGGCAGGTTTTGATCGTTTTGGGCGCGCAGATCGGGGCGATTGGCGTGCTGTCTTTGGCGACCATTTTGGGTCTGACAGTAACCCGCAAACTGGGCCTAAAACAGCGGCTGATTGCGCAAAATGATGCGAATCCGATGCGTCGCGGCAGCCGGCGAGAGCAGAGTCAGAGCGAGGGTTCGAAACTGGGTGAGGTGCGAGGGCTGCTCAGCGCGGTTGCGATTTCCACCGTTGTGATCGAGCTTTCACTGATGGTGCTAATGTTTCCGCGGCTTTTGCTCGCCGGTTACGATCCGCTCCGCGCGCTCTGGCACAGCGCGTTTTTGTCTGTGACGACCTTTACCAACACCGGTTTTGTGCCAATGAGTGACGGGCTGGCACGCTTTGTTGGCGACCCGTATATGCTGCTGCTCATGTCGATTGGCGTGTTTTTGGGCAGCATCGGTTTTCCGGTGATTTTTTCGCTCTATCGCTGGCTGGTGCAGCACGGTTGGAGCACGCATAAACGCTTCGGTTTGCATACTAAACTGACCCTGACAACGATGCTTTTGGTTGTTGTGTTTGGGTGGATTTTGATCGGAATTTTGGAAGCAAATAATCCAAAAACGTTTGCTTCGCAGGATTTTTGGGCGACTTCTTTGCACGCGTTTTTTACCTCGATTATGACCCGATCTGGCGGTTTTAGTGTGGTTAATCCGGCTGATATGCATGCCTCTACCCATCTGGTTTTGGATTCGTTAATGTTTGTGGGCGGCGGGTCTGCCTCGACGGCTGGCGGCATTAAAGTGACGACGCTTGCGGTTTTGTTTTTGGCTGCTTTTGCTGAGGCGCGCGGTTATGCTGATGTGCAGGCGTTTGGACGCCGGATTCCTGACGAGGTTTTGCGGCTGGCGATTTCGGTTTTGATTTGGAGCACGACGGTTGTGATGGCTGCGACGATTGCGATCACCCATATTTCGGGTGTGTCGCTGGATCGGGTGCTGTTTGAGGTGATTAGCGGTTTTGCTTCGTGCGGGTTGAGCACGGGGCTGTCGCAGGAGCTGCCGCCGGCGGGCAAAATTATTTTGATGGCTACAGTTTGGATTGGACGGGTCGGGACGGTCACGCTCGCTAGTGCGGTGGCGGCCACGAGCCGGACAAGAATGTTTAGATTCCCGGAAGAAAGGCCGATAGTTGGTTAATATACAGCAGGATACCCCGGTTTTGGTGGTTGGTTTGGGTCGTTTTGGGGCGGCTACGGCCGGCCAGCTCGACAGGCTTGGGCGCGAGGTTTTGGCGGTTGATACCGACCCTGCGCTGGTGCAAAAGTGGGCTGACAGGGTGACGCACGTGGTGCAGGCCGATGCGCGGTCGGTGGAGACGTTGGAGCAGATTGGGGCGGCTGAGTTTCAAGTCGCTGTGGTCGCGGTTGGTTCGAGTGTTGAGTCGAGTGTATTGGTGGCGGCAAACCTGGTGGATTTGGGGGTGCCGCAGATTTGGGCGAAGGCGATTTCGAAGGCGCACGGCAAGATTTTGGAGCGGATCGGGGTGACGCACGTGATTTATCCGGAGCGTGAGGCCGGTGAGCGGGTGGCGCATTTGGTGAGCGGTTCGATGCTTGACTATATTAAGTTTGATGACGATTTTGTGATGGCGAAAATGTATCCACCGCGGCTGATTCAGGGTTTGACGCTGGATCAGTCGGGGGTGCGCACGCGCTATAAGGTGACGGTTGTGGGTGTGAAGCCGCCGCAGGCGCCGTTCACCTATGCGACAGAAAAAACGATGATCCACGCGGGCGACAAAATCATCGTCGCCGGCACGACAGCTAATGTCGAGCGCTTCGCAAATATCGGGTAGTTTCGCTTAGTACGCAAAAACCGTGCACGAGCGAGGGCTGGCGCACGGTTTTTGCTTTAGTTGAGGCTAGAAAGCGGCGATGCCGGTGAGGGCGCGGCCGAGGATGAGGGCGTGAACCTCATCGGTGCCTTCGTAGGTGCGCACAGACTCGAGGTTGGCCATGTGACGCATAACCGGGTAGTCGCTGGTGATGCCGTCGCCACCGAGCAGCGCACGGCAGGTGCTGGCGATCTTGATCGCTTCGCGCACGTTGTTGAGCTTGCCCACGCTGATCTGGTTGTGGTGCAGTTTGCCCGCGTCCTTCAAAGAACCCAGGTAGTGTGCCAGCAGCAGGCCTTTTTCGTATTCCACGAAGCAGTCAGCCAGTTTGCCCTGCACCAGCTGTTTTGCGGCGATTGGCTCGCCGAAGGTTTCGCGCTCGCCAATGCGGCCGAGCACAGCCTCCATACAGTTGCGAGCAGCACCCATTACACCCCAGGCGATGCCGTAACGTGCCTCGTTCAGGCATTTGAATGGCGCAGAGAAGCCCTGACCACCAGGCATAACCGCGTCTGCCGGCAGGCGCACATCGGTCAGCTCGATTTCGGTCTGCAGCGAAGCACGCATTGAAAGCTTGTTTTCGATCGCAGTTGCTTTGTAGCCCGGGGTTTCGGTCGGCACTACGAAGCCGCGCACGATGCCCTCTTCGTCTTTTGCCCAGATCACAGCCACCTGCGCAATGGTGCCAAGGCCGATCCAGCGCTTTTTGCCGTTGAGCACCCAGCCGTCACCGTCACGACGAGCAGTGGTAATCATGGTGGCAGGGTCAGAACCGCCCTGTGGCTCGGTCAAGCCGAAGCAGCCGATTGCCTCACCGCGACCCATTGCCGGCAGCCATTTTTCTTTCTGCTCTTCTGAACCAAACTTGTAGATTGCTCCCATTGCGAGCGAGCCCTGCACGCTGAGCATGGTGCGGAAGCCGGAGTCTACCGCCTCAAATTCCATTGCTACCAGGCCGTATGCCACAGATGAGGCGCCAGCCAGGCCGTAACCGTTCATGTACATGCCAAAGAAGCCGGCCGCGCCAACCTCTGGCACTAGCTCAACTGGCAGGCGGCGGTCTTCGAAGTCGCGGTCGATAATTGGGGCGATTTTGGTCTGCGCAAATTCGCGGGCTTTCAGCTGCCACTCGCGCTCTTCCGGGGTGACGAGAGTTGAGACGTCAAACAGATCATCAATAGCGGTCATCTTTGTTTCTTTCTACTAAGGGATTACCACCGGGCTGGCGGCAACTGATTTTGTAAATTTATGCGGTTTTTGTGCCGGTTTCGGCAATATTTGCGGCAGTTTCTGCAGCGGTTGCGCCTGAAATTTGGCAGGTTTCGGCTGGTACGGTTTCTGCGTTTGTTACAGAGCAGGTTGCTGGCTCGACCGGTGCGGTTTCTGTTTCGGAAGCAAGCCCGGTTTCTGCAGTAGTTCCGTCCTGCTCGTCTGCCGACCAAACATCCGGTTCCAGCCAGGTTGCGTCTTGGTGCTCGGCCAGGTGCGGCGGCGCCAACCGGTAGCTCGGCGGGGTGTGTGAAAGTCCGATCGGGCTTGCGATCGTGTTTACCACCACGTCTTCGCCGGCGGCGTTTTTGGTCAGGGTTTTGGCCACAGGCTCCAGCTCCAGGCTCTCTGCCAGCGCAATTGCCTGGGCAATGTTGTTTACCCGGCCGGCCGGAATTTGCAGCCTCGCGCACTCATCAACCCAGTATGCCGCGCCCTTTGCAGACAGCGCCTTTTCTAGCAGCGCCTTAAGTTCGTAGCGGTTTGCCACGCGTGCCGGGTTGTTGCTAAAGCGAATGTCGATTGCCAACTCTGGCATGCCCAGCAGCTCCACCAGCCGCGTGAACTGGCCGTCGGTGCCAACCGCGAGCGCAATGGTCTGGTCGCCTGTTGCATAGGTTTCGTATGGCGAGATGGACGGGTGGGCGTTGCCCATACGCTGTGGCGATTCGCCAGTTTCGAGGGTGCTTGCGGCCTGGTTAGCCAGGGCGGAAAGCAGCGACGTCAGCAGCGAAACTTTTACGTGCTGACCGCGACCGCCGGTTGGCGAGTCGGCTGCGTCGCGAGCATGCAGCGCAGCTTGGATGCCGATCACTGCGTTCAGGCCGGTAATAATATCGACCAGCGCCACACCCACTTTAGCCGGTTCGGTGGTTGGGTCGCCGGTAATGCTCATTAGTCCACCGACTGCCTGCACCAGCAGGTCATAGCCCGGCAGTGCCGCACCGGCGCCGTCACCAAAGCCGGAAATCGAGGCGTAAACCACGCGCGGATTCAGAGCGGCAACTTCGTCATATCCCAGCCCGAATTTTTCCATCGTACCCGGCTTAAAGTTTTCGATCACAACGTCGGCTGTGGCGGCGAGCGCTTTTGCCCGGGCCAGGTCTGACGGGTCGCGCAGGTCGAGCGCAACGGAGCGCTTGCCGCGGTTGGTGCCGGCAAAATATGTGCTTTGCCCGGCCGCGTTGCTTGGTGGCGACCATTGGCGGGTGCCGTCGCCGTCGAGGCTTTCGATTTTGATCACGTCTGCGCCGAGGTCGGCGAGTGTCATTGTGGCGTATGGGCCTGCGAGCACGCGGGAAAAGTCGGCGACGCGAATTCCGCGCAGTGCCCCGTTTGTGCCCTGTTTTTCAGTGTCAGACATATTGTGACCTCGCTATCTATCGTTACTTCAATTCTATCGCAGTTTTGCCCGTGTTAGATAATTTTGCGCGCTATTTTGTGCCGTTTTTGCGTTGTCTGCCTATTTCAGTGAGAACTGTTTTGCTCGCTGGCCTGGCACGTCGGCTATTGCGACGCGCAGTTCGTAGACTGCTCCGGCGGCGTCTGCCGGTGGCCGTTTTTCTGTGGCGCAGGTTTCTGGTGCTGATTTGGTACGATCCCATTCGATTGCCGCGGTTTTAAGCGGTTTTTTGGGTTGCAAAATGACTGGCAGGGTTGCGTTTGGGTCGGCTCCTTGTCCTTCGCCTTTTTTCTGGCAGTGGATTGATGCCCATACTACTTTGCCGGCGCTGCTGATTTCGAAGAGCATTTTGGCGGTGCCCATGTCTGCTGCGCACGGTTTTTCGGTGGTGTTTTCGACGGTGAGCCAGATTTTTGGTTTTTGGTTTGGTTCGTAGGTGTCTTTGTCGGTGTGTGCGGTGGCTTTTATTTCGCCTGTGCCGCAGGGTTGTAGTGGCTGGTTGAGCGGGTCGTTTTTGGGTGCGCCGGTGTCTACTATTTTTTCTGGCAGGGTGATTGGGGTTTTGTTGCCGGTGTCGGCGGAGCGCATTTGGCCGGATACGAACACCAAGATTAGGCCGATGAGGAAGAGCGCGGGCACTCCGAGCACCAGCATGCGGCGGCGTCGATAGACTGATTTGTCGAGTTTTGGTGCGGCTGCGGTTTCGGTTTGCGGCTCGGTGTTGTGCGCCTGCAGGTCGGCGGTTTCGTGGTCTGCTGGCGGGCGGCGGTAGTATGAGTCGTTCATGTTAGATTTCCAGGCCGTAAATATTTGGTTCAGGGGTGAGCAGCACGCCAAATTCGGTTTGGACCATGCTCACAATGTAGCGGGCTAGCTCGGCGATGTCGGCTGCGGTGGCGTGGCCGCGGTTGGTAATGGCGAGGGTGTGTTTGCTGCTGACCGCCGCGCCAGAGCCGGGAATCGTGAAGCCGCGTGGCACTCCGGCATTTTCGATGAGCCAGGCTGCGCTGAGTTTGACCTGCGGGCCGGCAGGTGTAGCGGCCGAGCTATTTTGGGTTTGCGGATAGGCGACCGGCTGGGTTTCGTGGTTAAATGCGTCGATGCTATCGAATGCCGGTGCTTGATAAAAGCCGTTTCCGCCTTGCAGTTCTGTGTCTGCCAGGTTTTGCAGATAGGTTTCGAGCGGGACAATTTGTGGAGTGTCGTCTTCTGACCCGATTGGAAAGCGGGGTGCGTCTGCCGGCAGGGTGCGGGCGAAGTGTTCGCTGACGATCGGGTTGGTAAAGAATGAGCCGGCTGAGCGGGTATCCGGGTCGATTTCGTTGAGCACCATGCCTTTTGCGGCGCGCACCTGCAGGACGGCCTCGCGCACCTTTTTGAGTGGCAGTTTGGTGCCGAGTTCGGCGCCGAGGGCACGGGCAAGTTGTGGAAAAGCGAGTGGCGCACTGAGCGGCTCTGGCTGGGCGCTGTTATTTTGCAAAAGCAGGTCGATGGACAAAATTACTGCCCGATAACCCTGTTTAAGAATGGACGTGCGGTAGCCGAGTTCTAGCTCTGCGGCCTGCATTTCGCGTACTTCGTCAAGTTCAATGTCGTAACATGTCACGGAGTGCAGGGTTTGGGATAGCTCTCCTCCGTAAGCACCGATGTTTTGCACGGGAGCTGCGCCGCAAAGCCCCGGAATTCCGGCGAGCATTTCGATACCGGCGTAGCCTTTTTCTGCGGCCCAGGCAACCGATTCGTCCCAGTTCTGCCCGGCCTGTGCCCGCACTCTCACCGTTCCTGCAGGCAGTGACGGGTCTGCAATTTCGCTAATTCCCGTGTTGCGCACCAGCAAAACCGTGCCCGGGTAGCCTTCATCGCAAACAATAGTGTTGGACCCGCCGCCCAAAAGCAGCCAGTCGTCCCAGCCGCGGGCGAGTTCTCGCGCGTAACGCGCCAGCTCTTCAGCGGTGTTTGCCACCAAAAGCCGCTCGCACGGCCCGCCAACCTGCATTGTGGTGAGATGCGCCAGGGTAGGCACGTCTGCACCGCGCTGCAAATCATCATTCTGCACCGCACTGTTTTGCTCGCTATTTTCCTGCCCCATCATCAACTCACCTCCATCCGATACTATTAAATAATTACTATTTTGCCGGGAAAAATTTGACCTCAACCAGCGCCTTTGCCAAAACAGTTTTTTCGGCGTGTACCACGGTCAAGTTCAGTTGCGCGCTGCGATTTTCTGCATCAATTTTAGCCACAGCAGCTTTCACATCAACCTGAGCAGTGCCCTCCGCCGGCACCACAATCGGGCGGGTAAAACGCGCCTGCGCATCCGCGATAAAACCGGCCGCGCCCAGCCACTCAGAAACCGGTGAAACCGCCGCGCCCATTGTGAGCATACCGTGCGCCAGCACACCCTCCAGGCCAACACTCACAGCCACGTCTTCGCGATAGTGAATCGGGTTAAAATCGCCAGAAGCACCGGCATAACGCACCAGCGAATCGCGACTAAACTGCAGCTGCTTTTCAGCCACAACATCGCCCACATTCAGGCTCTCAAAAATCGGTTCAGCCATTATTTTTCCTCCTCAGCCGCACGCACCACCAGGGTCGAAATCGCGGTCACAACATGCTCGCCATTCGCGTCCACAATTTCACTCTCGGCCGTCACCATCGAATTGCCGCCAAGCGACTTTACACTGGCCACGGTCATCTGCGCCACCAGCTCGTCACCGGCCACAATCGGGCGCGAATAGGTGAACCGCTGATCACCGTGCACAACCCGCGAAAAATCCATCCCCGCGTCTTCATCCGCAAGCAACTGGGCAAGCGTTAGTTCCTGCACCACAACAGCAAAAGTCGGCGGCGCCACCACATCTGCAAAACCCGCCGCGCGCGCCGCTTCCACATCAAAATGCAAAGGCGACCGGCTAAAAACCGCACGCGCAAACTCGCCAACTTTTTCACGCCCAACCGCATAAGCACGGGTCGGCTCATATTTTTTACCAATAATATTCGGATTTACCATAGTCACAAGTCTAGCGCCGAGCAGCAACAAAAAATAATGCCCCCGCCCAGCAAACTCACAACCGAGCAATTTTCCTTCCAAAAAACCTGGCAAAAAATTATACAAAACCTACAAAAATACCCCGATTTTGCGAAAAATAAATCCAAAAGCCGCCCAAAAAACAGGCGCAACTCAGCTACGACCCCGTATCCTTAAAATATGCCTAAAATTAGAAAAGTCCTGATTGCCAACCGCGGCGAAATCGCAGTGCGCATTATCCGCGCCGCACACGACTCGGGAATCTCAAGCGTCGCCATCTATGCCGACCAAGACCGCGACGCAATGCACGCCAAACTCGCCGACGAAGCATACGCACTCGACGGCACCACCAGCGCAGAAACCTACCTGGTAATCAGCAAAGTCCTCGACATCGCCCGCAGATCAGGCGCAGACGCCGTGCACCCGGGCTACGGATTCCTCGCCGAAAACGCCGACTTTGCCCAGCAAGTGATCGACGCAGGCCTCACCTGGATCGGGCCACGCCCGGAAGCAATCAACCTGCTCGGCGACAAAGTTTCCGCCCGCCACGTCGCTGAAAAAGTAGGCGCACCGCTGGCCGCAGGCACCATCAACCCGGTCTCGGGCGCTGCAGAAGTGCTCGAATTTGCCGACGAACACGGCCTGCCGGTTGCTATTAAAGCAGCATTCGGTGGCGGCGGACGCGGCCTAAAAGTGGCCTACAAGCGGGAAGAAGTCGCCGAACTTTTTGAAAGCGCAACCCGCGAAGCGATCACCGCATTCGGGCGCGGCGAATGTTTCGTCGAAAAATATTTGGAAAAACCGCGCCACGTCGAAACCCAGTGTTTGGCCGACCAGCACGGCAATGTTGTGGTGGTTTCGACCCGCGACTGCTCGCTGCAGCGCCGGCACCAGAAGCTCGTGGAAGAAGCCCCGGCACCGTTTTTGACCGACAACCAGATGACCCGGCTTTACGAATCTTCCAAAGCAATTTTGCGGGAAGTGAACTATGTGGGCGCCGGCACCTGCGAATTTTTGGTTGCGCGCGACGGCACCGTGTCGTTTTTGGAGGTAAACACCCGCCTGCAGGTGGAGCACCCGGTTTCTGAAGAAGTGACCGGCATCGACCTGGTGCGCGAACAGTTTAGGATCGCCGAGGGCGGCGTGCTCGACTATGGCGACCCGGAAATCAAAGGGCACTCATTCGAATTTAGGCTGAACGGTGAAGATGCCGGGCGCGGATTTTTGCCGGCTCCGGGCGTGATCACCCAGTTTAACGCCGCTTCAGGGCCTGGCGTGCGCGTAGATACCGGCGTAACTGCAGGGGACGAAATTTCGGGCGTTTTTGACTCGATGCTGGGCAAACTGATCGTAACCGGGGCAACCCGCGAAGAGGCTTTGGAACGCAGCCGCCGAGCGCTTGCCGAGTTTGAAATTAACGGCCTGCCGACCGTGCTGCCATTCCACCGCGCCGTCGTGAACGAGCCGGCTTTTACCGCAGCAGACGGCAAATTTGGCGTTTATACACTGTGGATCGAAAACGAGTTTAACAACGAAATCGAGCCGTGGACGGGCGAAACCGTCGACCAGGCCGTGCAAGCAAAGCGCCAAACCGTGGTAGTCGAGGTGGAAGGCCGCCGCATCGAGGTGAACATGCCGAGCAGCCTGATGCCGCTTGCCGATCAGCTGGTCACCCGCGGACCTGCGCCACGCCGTGCCCACACCGGCCGGGTGAGCGGCGGAGGCGGCGACGAGGTAGCCGCACCGATGCAGGCAACCGTGGTAAAAATCGCGGTTGAAGAGGGACAGACCGTCGCCAAGGGCGAGCTGGTGGCCGTGCTTGAGGCGATGAAAATGGAGCAGTCGATTTTTGCCCCGCACAACGGGGTGGTTTCGGCCATTGACGCGCCTGTCGGCCAAACCGTGCCAAACGGCCACGTGCTAATGATCGTAAAAAGCGAGGAAGAATCCGGCGAATAGGCGGGTTGGCAGGTTTTTTGGCAAGTTGCATTGCGGCTTGCCGGCTTGCTGACTTGCGATTTAGCTTGGCTGCTATGTTGGCAAGATTCGGGTTTGCTAAACTGCTATTTTGGCGAGCGCCTGCAAGTTTACTTGAGCTCCGGACTGGTTAGTTCTAAATTTTGCTAAAATTGCCGATTTAGCCGGTTTTGCAACTTAATAAACTGCTAGCTTGGCTGGATTCACAAAATTGGCGCGGTAGTAAAATAAGCAAATTTAGTCGTAACTAAATAATTTTTTAGAGAGCGCTAAAATTAGGGGCAGTCGGGATTGACGCTTCCCCCCCCCGGCAGGATAAAATAAAAGTTACAAAACCAAAACCGAACCGGCCTCGCAAAATAATCAAACAGGCCAAAACCGGGCAGGCACGCAAGCAGGGCAAGCCCGCAAAGCGAGCAAACAGCCCCGCATAGCGAGCAATCCCGAAAATCAAGCAACCTAAAACCAGAAAACATGACCCAAAAGCCGAAAAACTCAATTATCCTGGCGCTGGCAGTGATCCTGCTGGAGCTGATCGGCGGCATGCAAATTTATCTCAGCCAGCTGGTGATGCCGATTATGGCGACCGAGTTTGAAGCCAACCATCTTTACGGCGTGATGAGCGGGGTTATGACGATTGCCGGGCTGGTCGGGCTGCCGATCGGGCAATATCTGCTGCAAAAATTCCGGCTGCCACCACTGCTGATAGTGGTCACGGCCGTGATCGCGGCCTGCGGAGTGATTAAAGCAATCTCACCAAATATCGCGGTTTATCTTGCGGCGAACGCGACCGGGGCGCTGTTTGGTGGCGTGCTTGGCATGGCTTCGATAGGAGCGGTTGCACTCGGGCTCAGCGGCAGGGCGCGCCAGCTCACGCTCGCATTTGCTTCCGCCAGCTGGGTGGTTAGCTCGATTGTTGGCCCGGCATATGCGGCCTGGATCACGCATGTTTTGTCGTGGCGGTGGGCGATGGTGTGCTATCTGCCGTTGCTGTTGGCGATCCGCGTGCTGATGGCGATCAATATTGACACGAGCAAAGCAAAAACTTCAAAACCAAACTTCAAATTTTCCACAATTATTTTTATCGTTTTGGCGGTGAGCGTGACGCTGATTCCGGCAGCGGGCTGGGTCAAGATTGCGGCGCTGGTGGGCGGTGCGGCGGTGCTGGGCTATGTGGTGACGCAGCTGATGCCGCCGGGCACTTTTTGGGATAGTAAACCGCGCAAAATGGCGCTTGCGGGCATGTTTTTCTTGACTTCGAGCTATTTTACGGCAGATCAGCTGGTTGCGCTCACGGCGCACGATTTGTTTAATTTTGATGCAAAAGATATCGGGATTGTGATCACGGGCGGCGGGCTTGGTTGGGCACTGCTGGGGGTTTATTGCGGTTTTAGGCCGGCAAATACGCGCCGCAAATATCGGTTGCGTTCTGTGCTGGGTTTGGCGATGATTATGCTGGGCACGGCGGCTGTGTCTGTGATTATTTTGGCGGGTGTGCGGCTGGAAAATCCGCTTATCGTGTTTACCGGTTTGTGGACTTTTTCCGGCATCGGCATGGGGCTGGTTTATTTGGATACGATGAATATTTTCTTTGATGATCCGGTGGAAGATGACGGGATTACGATCGAGAAAATGGCGAGTTCGAGCGTGATTGTGGAGCAGCTTGCGACGTTTATGTTTATTCCGCCGATTGTGTCGGTTGCGGCGATGTCGTTTGGGGCAGGCGGTGAGGTGAATCCTGTGCCGTATGGTGCGACTTGGGTTATCACTGCGGCGCTTGGCGTGTTTGCGCTTATGTATTTGTTGCGCGCTTATCCGGTCGAGCGGCCGGATTCTGCAAATCAGACGATGGCGTAGTCTGCAATCAGATCTTCTGCCTAAGCAACCCATCGCATTAGCGGGCGCGGGGGTGGCTGGTGAGGTAGTGTTCGCGGAGGGTGTCGGGGGTGACGTGAGTGTATATCTGGGTGGTGGAAACGGAGGCATGACCCAGCAGCTCTTGCACTGTGCGCACGTCTGCGCCGCCGGCGAGCATGTGGGTGGCAAAAGAGTGGCGCAGCGAGTGGGGCGAGATTTCAGCGGTGATGCCGGCAGCTTCGGCGGCTTGGCGGATTATGTTCCACACTGTTTGGCGGGAGACGCGACTGCCGCGCGGGCCCAAAAACAGGGCGGCTCCCCCGCGACCTTTGGCGGCAAAAGCTGGGCGCACCCTCACGAGATAGGCTGCGAGCGCCGCGCCGGCGTGCCTGCCAAACGGCACCAGGCGCTGTTTGTTTCCTTTGCCGGTGACACGCAAAAATCCGCCTGTGGTGAGGGAATCTGCTGGCGCTTGGGGTGCGGCTGTGGTAGATTTTTCTGAATTTGCGGCTGTGGTGTTTACGCTAGCGCTGCTGGCTTCTGGGAGCGCGCCGCTAGAGTCAAACAGGTCGTCCACGTCGAGTGCGACCGCTTCGCTCACGCGCATGCCACTGGCATAAAGCAATTCCAAAAGCGCCCTATCGCGCAACTGCACTCCGGTCGCAGCGGCAGCGCCGGTTGTGTCGGCGACACCTGCCGGGTCTTCCGCTCCCCCACCGGCGGCCTCAAGCAGGCTCTCTACTTCGCTGACTGAAAGCGCGTGCGGCAGTTTGCGCTGCTGTTTCGGGGTGCGCAAAGCCGCCGCCGCGAACTCGCTCAGCAGTCCGTCTTCGTGTAAAAACCGGTGCAAATTGCGCACAGAAGAAATCCTTCGGGTTACGGTTGCCCGGCTCAGCGGGAGGGCGGTGCTAGGCTCGATTTTAGCACCGCCCCCCGCTGAGCCGGGCAACACCTTTCCCTCGTGTAAATCTGCCACAAACTGAGCTAAATCGGCTTTCGCCACCGCACCGAGATCTGCAATGCCTTGTGACTCCAGCCACCCTAAGTAGACGGCAAAATCTTGCCGATAGGCTGCCAGCGTATTTTTACTAATCTGCCTTTCGACCACCAGGTAGCGCAAATATCGATCTACGCCCTCTGTCGGTGCCAGCCTCACGCTTCGCCCCTAGCCGCGTGCCTGTGTTAGGCGTTTTGCTGCTGCTGGCGCGCGATCGCGGCGCCGGCGAGTCCGGCAAACAGCGGGTGCGGGCTGGACGGTCGCGAGCGCAGCTCCGGGTGCGCCTGGGTTGAAATATAGAACGGGTGCACGTCGCGCGGCAGTTCGGCGTATTCCACCAGCGCGCCGTCCGGGCTGGTGCCTGAAAATACTAGACCTGCTTCGGCGATCTGGTCGCGGTATTTGTTGTTTACTTCGTAGCGGTGACGGTGACGCTCTTGCGCACTGTCTGCCCCGTAAAGTTCTGCAGCGAGCGAGCCGGCCGTAAATTTGGCTTTGTAAAGGCCGAGTCGCATGGTGCCGCCCATGTCACCGCCCTCGAGAATGTCGACCTGTTCTGCCATGGTTGCGATCACCGGCACTGCGGTTTCCGGGTCAAACTCGGTAGATGAAGCCTCTGGCAGTCCGGCAACGTTACGCGCATATTCCAGCACCATTGATTGCAGGCCGAGGCACAGGCCGAGGGTTGGGATTTTGTTCTCGCGGGCGTAACGCAACGCCCCGATTTTACCGTCGACACCGCGCACACCAAAGCCTCCCGGCACGCAAATAGCGTCTAGCCCGACCAACTGCTCGGCTGCACCCTCTGGCGTTTCACACTCGTCAGAAACAACCCATTTGATGTTTACTTTTGAGCCGTGTGCAAATCCGCCGGCACGCAGCGCTTCGGTCACGGAAAGATATGCGTCTGGCAGGTCAATATATTTGCCGATTAGCCCGATAGTTACTTCGTGTTTTGGGTTGCGCACAGAATCTAGCACCGGCTGCCAGCGGGTCCAGTCTACTGGGCCTGCCACGGCGGTCAGTTCAAGGTGGTCGACGATGGTTTGGTCGAGTCCTTGGCTGTGTAAAAGTTCTGGCAGGTTATAGATGCTTGGCACGTCGATTGCGTTGACCACGGCTCCCTCGTTCACGTCACACATGAGCGCGATTTTGCTCAGGTTTTCGCTGGTGACTGGCCGGTCGCTGCGCAAAACGAGCGCGTCTGGCTGGATGCCGATGGAGCGCAGGGCTGCCACAGAGTGCTGTGTCGGTTTGGTTTTTTGTTCGCCGGAAGCGCCCATAAACGGCACGAGTGAAACGTGCACAAAAATCACGTTGTTGCGGCCGAGTTCGTGGCGCACTTGGCGCGCAGATTCCAAAAACGGCTGGGATTCGATATCGCCGACGGTGCCACCAATTTCGGTGATGATCACGTCTGGTTGCGGGGTTTCTTGCGATTGTAGACGCATGCGGCGTTTGATTTCGTTTGTGATGTGCGGAATCACCTGCACTGTCTGCCCCAAATATTCGCCGCGACGTTCTTTGGCGATCACTTCGGAATAAACCTGCCCGGTGGTCACGTTGGCCGCGCCCGAAAGGTTAATTCCCAGGAAACGCTCATAGTGTCCGATGTCGAGGTCGGTTTCGGCGCCGTCGTCGGTGACAAAAACTTCGCCGTGCTGGAACGGGTTCATCGTGCCCGGGTCTACGTTCAGGTAAGGATCGAGTTTTTGCATCACAACACGCAAGCCGCGCGCGGTCAGCAAATTACCCAGACTTGCCGCTGTCAAGCCCTTGCCGAGCGATGACACAACACCGCCGGTGACGAAAATCTGTTTTGTGATTTTTTTTGCACTACCCACGGACTTCAATCCTAACATCTTTTGCTGTGAAAAATCTACCGGTTGTCTTGGCGTGGCACCCACACCTGTTTCACAATCATCAAAATCGACGCTGTGACCGGGATCGCAACCAGCGCGCCCATAATTCCCAGCAGGGTACCGCCGGTCAGCGCACCGATCACCACAAAGGCGCCCGGCACCGAAACCACACGGTTCATAACTCGCGGAGTAATGATATATGCCTCAATTTGCATATAAATCAGATAATAGATTCCGGCGATCAGCGCGGTGCCAGGCGAGGCGAAAAGCGCCACCAGCACCACCAGCACGGTCGCAGCGAGCGCACCGATCAACGGGATTAGCGCAAACAGGAACACTACCACGGCCACCACGGCGGCAAACGGAACGCCGATGATCGACATCATAATAAAACCGAGCGTTGAATTGAGCAGCGCGATAAACACCTGCCCGGAAACATATCCGCCGACGGATTCTGTCACCTGCTCGGTAATATCGATCACGCGGGCGCGTTTGGATTTTGGCACGAGCATGTAGAAGCCGTATTTTAGCGAGCGCATGGATGCGAGGAAATAGAGGCTCAAAATCAGCACCACGATAAATGCGGCAAAACCGTTCAAAATGCCCACACCGGCCTGCAAAACTCCGCCGGCCACGGTTGTGATGTTGTGCGGATCGCTCACAAATTTGCGTCCGTCGTCAAGCATCCGGTCAAGGTCAACAAAGTGCCTGGTAGATTCGACCAGGTCTTGATACCAGGGCTGACGCGACATATCGTAAAACATGCCCGGCGCGCTCTCGATCAGCTGCGTGATTTGATGCACGACGATCGGGATAATAAAGGCGAGAACTGCTGCGAACACGCCGAATAATCCGAGATATACGATTGCGATCGCCAGTCCACGCCGCACCCCGCGTTTTTCCATAAATCGCACCGCCGGGTCGAGCCCGAGCGCGATAAACAGTGCGCCACCGATATATGTGAGCACGGCGCTTGCCTGCGCGATCAGGTTGCCAAAAAGCAGTGCTGCAAGCACACCGAGAGTTGTCACGAAACCGAGCTGGAAGAGGCTGATGAGTCGGATCCTTCGGGACATTTCGGCCAGTTCCAGCAGTTCGCGGTCTTCTGCCGCGGTTGCAGCAACTCGCGATTCTTCATAAATGAGGCGAGTTTCTTCGTTTAGTTTGTTGACGTCGACGCGTTTAATTTGCGGGTGCTCTGGCGGTTTTAGGGCGCTGCGCAGCGTGGCATTGTTTGGTTTTGCGAGTTTGCGCAGTGACGGCACCTTCATATCTAAGAGATTAGCAGTGTATTCGAGCAGCGCGCGCCGGATGCTGTTTTTTGCGGCTGGTTTTTTGCTTTTTTTAGCGTCTTTTGGGGTGGTTTCTTGTTTATCTGCCATTAGTTGTTCTCCGTTTCGCGCGTGTCTGCACCCATTTGCAGCAGTTCGGTAGCGTGTTCGAGGGCGCTTGCCGAGGTGGTTATGCCGGAAAGCAGGCGCGCGATTTCTTGGGTACGTGCCTCGCCTGCAAGTTGGCGGCAGCTGCTTTCAGTGAAACCTCCGGCGGTGTCTTTGGCGACGACCAGGTGATTGTTTGCGAAGGCTGCAACCTGTGCTAGGTGGGTGACAACGATTACCTGGCTGTGGCGGGCGAGTTTTGCGAGCCGTTTACCCACTTCGATTGCGGCCGCACCGCCGATCCCAGCGTCAATTTCGTCGAAGACGAAGGTCGGTACCGGGTCGCTTTGGGCGAGCACAACTTCGAGCGCAAGCATTATGCGGGATAGTTCGCCGCCGGAGGCTGCCTTGGCCAGCGGGCGCGGACTTGCTCCGGCGTTCGCACGCAGCATAAACTGCACTTCGTCTGCGCCGTGTTTGCCCGGGGTCACAGGCTGCACTGTGACGGTAATTTGCGCTTCCGGCAGGGCAAGCGCGGCGAGTTCGGCGGTAACCGCCTGCCCTAGTGACGTTGCAGCAGCAGTGCGGGCAGCGGTTAATTCCGCGGCGGCTGCGGCAAACTGATCTTCTGCCGCAGCGAGTTCAGTTTGTAAATCTACGAGCCTGGTGTCATCGTCGTCAAGAGTAAGCAACTGCGCACTTGCCCGCTCATAATATTCGAGCACATCACTTATTTCTGGCCCGTAGTTGCGTTGCAGAGCACGCAATGCAGCTAGTCGCTGCTGCGCGGTTTCTAATGCGGCAGGACCTGCCATATCAAGCGCATCACTCTGATGTAAAACTTCGCTCACGATCTGCTGCAGTTGCTCGATCACACCGTCTAGTTGTGCGGCAAGCGGCTGCAGTTGCGTGTCGTATTGAGCAGCTTCGGCAAGTGCCCGGCTGGCCTGACCAAGCTGAGTCTGCGCGTCTGCCGTAAATCCGTCGTCACTGCCGCCAGAAATCGCGTTTGCTGCGAGCGTGAGCGCCTGCCTCAGCGCTTCGCTATTACCGAGCCTGTCAATTTCTGCGGTAAGTTCGTCCAGTTCGCCATTTTGCGGCTCAACAGCGGCAATTTCTGCGGTTTCAGAGCGTAGTCTTTCTGCTAGCCTACGGCGTTCTTCACGATTTTCAGTGATTTCGGCCACTTCTTCGCGCAGCGCAACAGTGTGCGCATAAACTTTTTGATAGTTTACGAGCACGGCAGCAATTTCACTCCCGCCGAAACGGTCCAGGGTTTCACGCTGCTGGGTTGCAGAACGCAAACGCAACTGTTCGTTTTGCCCGTGCACACAAAACAGATGCTGTGCCAGTTGCGCCAGCGTGCCAACCGGAGCACGCACCCCACCAACGCTTGCCCGTGACGGCCCATCACTGGCAACAGTGCGCGCTAAAAGCAACTCTCCGTCCTCAATTTCTCCGCCACACTCGTCAACGGCAGCAGCCACACGCTCATCGCTTGTGCGCACAACGCCTGCCACCCGCGCCCGTTGCGCTCCATGGCGCACCAGGCCGGCATCGCTGCGCTGCCCCATTAGCAGACCGAGCGCTGTCACAACCATAGTTTTACCGGCACCTGTTTCGCCAGTAATCGCAGTAAATCCCGGTCCGAGCGGCAGTGTAGTGCGCGCGATCACACCCAAATCTGCAATCGCAATTTCGTCAATCATTACGCACCTCCTCAACGCCAGTTTCACCGCAACAGTTATCCCGCTCAGAACCGATTTTTACATCATTTTCTGCAGCCGCAACGACGTCCCGCCAACCGCGCACAGGCAGCTGGAATTTACTCACCAACCGCTCCGTAAAAACGCCCTCACCGAGCCGCGCCATGCGCAATGGCTGCGTCGCCTGCCGCACCACCACACGCTGCCCAGGCAACACCTCAAAACGCCTCCGCCCGTCACTCCACAACGCGGCCGTGCACTCCGAACGCGACGAAAGCTGCAACTCAACCACCTGTTCCGGCCCCAAAACCAACGGCCTACTAAACAGCGCATGCGCAGCCAGCGGCACCAAAAGCATCGCATTCACATCAGGCCAAACCACCGGCCCACCCGCCGAAAACGCGTATGCCGTCGATCCTGTTGCCGTCGAAACCACCACTCCGTCACAACCAAACGCCGAAACCGGCCGCCCGTCCACACCGACCGCAATCTCGATCATCCGCCGCGTTTTTTCAAGCGTGGCCTCGTTCACCGCAAAAGTCTCATAGATTAAATTGGCGCCGTCAAACACCTGCACAGCCAGCGTTTCACGCTGCTCAACCGCATAATCACCGGCAAGCACCCGAGACACCATCTCCTGCAAATCGGAGTGTTCCATTTCGGCCAAAAAACCGACGTGCCCCAAATTCACACCGATAATCGGGCAAGCTGTTTCGCGCACAAGCTCTGCAGCGCGCAAAATCGTGCCGTCCCCGCCGAGCACAATCGCCAGCTCAATCTCCCTCAAATGCACAGACTCTGCACCCGGCTGACCTGCAACGCCACCGTTTTCCGCCCCATCAGCCTGCGACTCAACCAAAGCCGCAACCGCAGAAACATCAACATAATCGGCAAAATCGACCAGATCTTGGGCGTGCATAACCGGGGTCACGCCGTGCGCAACCAGCGCACGCACCACAGCACCGGTTGCGTTAATCGCACTCTGTTTTGCGGTGTGCGACACAACCAACATTCTGCGCCTTTGCGACATAACACGCCCCTTTCTTTCTTAAAATTTTATACCCTAAAACGACAGATAAATGAGCAAAACCTTAAAGCCAGCCCCACACACCCGCTAAGGCGACCGGCCAGCCAAAATTTCCTGCTTATTTTTCATGTTTTAAGCCTATAAAATAGCAGCAACGAAAAATATGGTCCCAAACCCACCCGGCATCAAAATTCCTTGAATTTACAGGCAAATTACGGCGTGTCGCAGGTCAAAACACAGTTCCGAAGATCGCAATTTTCGCGCCCCACAAATTTCGTAATACAAATAAACTGAAATTTTACAAGTTTCGCGCCCCGCTTTATTCATTTCGCACTCCTCTTACTTTATTAGCACCGCTTTCGCTAACGCTCGCCTCCGCCAACAGCTCGGCTTTTTCAAACCACGCACTCAAATCGCTCGCATTTTCAGCATCGTTATCAGCCCCTGCCACGCCAGTTGCCTCCTGCCCGGCCCCGCCAAAAACCCACCAGGCCAAAAACTCGCGATTACCATAGTTGCCCTCGACCGGCGAAAGCTCCAGACCGCGCAGCGCAAAACCGCACCCGGCCGCACACGCCAACACCTCGCGCACCGCACCCGCCCGGTCGGTCGCCCGCTGCACAATCCCGCCTTTTGCCACGCCCGGTCCGACCTCAAACTGCGGTTTAATCAGCAGCACAATATCGGCCCCGGCCTCAGCAGTCCGCGCAATCGCCGGCAAAATCAACCGCAGCGAAATAAACGACAGGTCGCCAACAACCAAGCTCACCGGCTCCGCTACCCCGCTCACCCGATCCAGTTCGCCAGCGGTCAGGTTGCGCGCGTTGTAGCCTTCGACCGCGACCACCTGCGGCATTTCCCGCACGCGAGCGGCCAACTGGTCGTGCCCGACGTCGAGCGCCACCACCTGCAGCGCCCCGTTTTCGCACAAAACCTGCGTAAATCCTCCCGTCGATGCCCCCAAATCGAGCGCGACTCGCCCGGCCACCGGCACCTCAAAATGCGCGAGCGCGGCAACCAATTTTTGCGCTGCCCGGCTAACATAGCGGTCGGCCCGGGTCAGTTCGAGCAGGTCGCCTTGCTGCACCCGCTGGCCGCTTTTTGTGGCGGTTTCGCCGTTTATTTGCACGGTTTCGGCCGCGATTAGCTCGGCTGCGTGGCTGCGACTGCGGGCAAGTCCCGTGGCTGCGAGCGCAACGTCACAGCGCGCGGCTTTATCTTGCCAGACGCGGCTTGTGTTTTGGCTCGCTACTTGGCCGGTTGCGGGTGCGGTTGCTTCGCTAGCCCCCGTCTCTGCGCTGTCCTGCCCCGTTCCGGTCCCGGCGCTTCGTACGCCTCCGACAGCCTCGACTTCCCGCCTTTTTTCTTGCTCGCTCACATACTTACTTTAGCAATATTCCCGTCCGCTTTTTGCCCAAATTCACCCTCGAGTCAGCCCCGTTGCGCCCAACTAACTTTTCTCAGCAAAAACTGCTATCATAGATAGGGTAAGTTTCGCGCGCCTTTCGCGCCGTCCATTCTAGATTCAGGAGTTCATGTGGCAAATCACAGCGACAGCCCGCTGGTGCAGGGCAACCGTCCGTTCCCGTCGATCGCGACCATTCTCCTGAGCGTGTTTGTGATCGGCTTGATGCTCGTCGGTTTTTATGTGATGGCTGTGCCGTTTAGCCTGCCTGATTCCCCTGCTGCTGCGCTTTGGTTTGCTGGCGGCATCGGCATTGAGGCAGTTGCGTTTATGCTCGCTTTTTGGTTGATTCCAAAAATTGGTGGAGATAAAGCCACGAAATAGTCCTAACCTGGCAGTTCCGGGTTTGTGGGCGTGTTTGCGTTTTGCGGCACGCCCTTTTTGCTCCCGTTTACAGGCTGCCAGATCGGGTAAATAACTTGCGCGCTCGGTGTTTGCGGTTTGCCCGGCGTGCGGGTTTATTTTGTTTTTATTTTGGTGGAAGCGCCCGGTTCCGGCCTGACTGGGTTGTGAGGCGCAGAATTTCGCGATTGGCTGCTTGCTTTTTACCTTGCGTCTTTTACCGCTTAGTGAGTGCAGTGCCGGTTTTCGGCCGGGTTCCGCGCTAACCGCGCTAGCTCCAATGATCTTGCACCAGAATTTCGGGCACTTTTAGGCCGTAAATCGCGAGACCGGAGGAATAAATTGCGGAACAGGCTGCGCGCAAAAGGTTGAGCGGGTCACTGCCCTCGCGCATGATTTGCACAATGTGCCCTTCCATGCGCACAGCGCAGTCGCCTATTTTGTGGGTGCCGTCGCGGCCGATTTTGGTTTCGGGGTATGGCTCGTGCAGCCCTGCGAGGGTCGCGACAATATAGTCGGGTTGCATGTCTTTTGAGGCTGCGAGCAGTTGTTTTGGCCGATCGACGCCGGTTAAAACGTGCAGGGTTTTGATGCCGGCGGCGCGTCCGCCTTTTGTGTCGGTGTCGAGCCGGTCGCCGATCATCAGTGCGTTGCTGCTGCCGAAACGCTCAAAAGCGGTTCTATACATTGGTTTTTCTGGTTTGCCGGCAAATTCTGGCAGGCGTTGCACGGCTGTGTGCACGGCGGAAACGAGGGTGCCGTTGCCGGGGGCGATGCCGCGCGCGAGTGGAATGGTCCAGTCGGTGTTGGTTGCGATCCATGGCAGTTCTGGTTTGCCGGGCTGTTCGGCGAGCGCAAAGCTGGCTTCGGCGAGGTGTTCCCAGCCGACATGCGGTGCAAATCCCTGTAAAACAGCGTCCGGGTTGTCGTCTGCGCTGCGGGTGATGCGGTATCCGGCTTTTTCTAGTTCGTGGGTGATGCCTTCTCCGCCGACCACAAAGATGCACGCGCCTGGGGCGATTTTTTCTCGCAGCACGGTGATTGCCGCTTGCGGGCTGGTGACTACGTTTTCTGGGGTTGTTTGCAGGCCGAGTTTGGTGAGATGTGCGGCGACCTGCGTGTCGGTGCGTGCGGCGTTGTTGGTGAGGTAGCCGATTTTTACTTGCTCGGCTGCGCGGTTGAGGTTTTCGACGGCACCTTTGACGGGGTTGTTGCCGCGATAAACCACACCGTCGAGGTCGGCAAGGATCAGGTCGATGCCGTCGAGCGGTGTGGGGGCGGGGGTTTTCTTAAACAGCGCTGCCATTTTCGGTGTCACTTTCAGTTTCGCCGTCGTTTGCGCTCGCGTCCGGGGTTTCGGTGGTTTTGCGGCCTGCCGCCGACGCTTCAGTGGTTTCGCTATCGGTTTCGGCTCCTTCAGCCCCTTCCTCGGTTGCCACCTCGGTTTCGCCGTCTAGTTCCACGCCGTCGTCAAATTCTGGCGCATTTGGGTCTTCGGTGTCGAAAACTTCGAGTTGGTCGCCGCCGGCATGTTCGTGCAGCGCGGCTTCTGCGCGGTCTGCGAGCCGATACCAGCGGTTTGCCTCGTCTGTGCGGGCTAGGTCTTCAAGCACGGCTGCGTATGCGCGGAATAGTTCCGGTGACCAGCTGAATGCCCGGTTTGGGTTGAGTTGCACGATCTCCAACTCGGCGAGCGCCTGCTGTGGTTGTTCGAGGTCGAGTCTTGCACCGCTGACGGCAATTGCGAGGTAAACTTTTTCGCTTTCTTGCAGGGTGGCAATGTCTGCTTCTCGCGCGGTTTCGAGCGCTTTTTCGGGCCGGCCGAGGCCGCGTTCGCAGTCGACCATCAGCGCAATATGGTTATCGCGACCGGTCAGACGGCGATAGATGCGCAGTTCCCGCAATGCTCCGGCAAAATCTCCCAGGGTGTAGCTGGTGATTGCCAGGGTTTCGTGAGTGACCGGGATGCGTCCGGCACGGCGGGCGGCTGCGCTAGCGTGTTCGTGAGCAAGTTCCGGGTCGAAGTTGATGAAAATACCGGCTGCGGCAAGGTGTCGCCCGACTCGTTCTGCCTGGTCTTTGTCTAGGGTTTTCAGCTCGTTGCGGGCGCCCGGGTGCAGGTCTTTTAGCGTGATTTCTTCTGGCAGTTCTGGTTCTTTGCGTTCGCCGCGGGCAGGCCGCAGTTGCTCTTGCAGCAGTTCTGCTTCGCGCGCTGCACGGTCTGCTGAGCTTTCAAAGCTGTCACGTTTATCAAAGCGTTCGCTGCGGTCTCTACCACCCCGGTTAAAGCGCTCGTCTCGCCGATCGCCCCGGTTATCGCGGAAGTTGCGACGCTCACCACTGCGCTCGGTCCTGTCACCAAAACCGCGACGTTCTCCCCCGCGTTCGTTACGGTCGGAGAATCCGCCTCTGCGGTCTTCGCGTTTAAAATCACGACCGCCTCGGTCGCTAAAACCGCGTTCTCCCCGGTTTTCCCGGAAATTTCTGCGCTCACCGTCACGCCCACCGCGTTCATCGCGGAAACTACGGCGTTCACCACCGCGGTCGCCTCTATCACCAAAACTACGGCGTTCTCCGCCACGTTCATCGCGACTGCCAAAACCTCCCCGGCGATCATCGCGCTTAAAATCACGCCCGCTACGGTTGCGATCTCCAAAATCTCGTCGTTCGCGATCGCCGAAGCTACGTTCGCCCCGGTTCTCACGGAATTCACGCCTCTGTCCGTCGCGATTTTCCCGGTTTTCTCGGAAGTTGCGACGTTCGCCTTCACGACCCCCGCGCTCGTCACGACCGCCGAAACTGCGACGCTCTCCATCGCGCCCTGCCCGACCGCCCTCGCGCCCGCCGAAACCTGATCGACCGCCAGAACGCTCGCCAAAACGCCCGCGATCGCCGTAATTCTTTCGCTCGCCGTTATTTTGATTGCGTTCTGCCATGATTTCCTCTGTTCAGTTTGCGGCAACAACCGGTATTCCGTCTGCTCTATATCTATTCTACGCGCCAGCAGCAACGATAAATAATGTCCTGCCGGTTTTCCACCCGGAAAGCCGCCTAAAAATCGTGTTGTTTGCCTCAAAAATTAGCGAAAAATAGCGGTTTTAGCTAAAACTTAAGAAACATATCAAAGTTTTTAAAAAACTATAAATATATTTCTAACGCTAAATATAGCGCTTATCCGTTGCGGCGGCGGCGCAGAGCAGCGTCGAGGTCGACTTTGCCGCGTTGCAAATCTTCCACGCCCAAATCGCGCAGTCGCGCGGCCAGTTCTTTTGCAGCCGAGTTTTCAGCTGCTGCAGGCTCTGTTTCACCCACGATCACCGGCACAAAACCTGGTTTGGCAGGTTTTTCTGCTGCTGCTACGATTTGCACCGGCGCGGTTACGGTTTCGTCCGCAGCAAAAGCAGATTTTTCCTCCCTGGTTTCTGCGCGCAGCAGAATTGAGCTGGTCTGGTTTTCGCGGCTCGCTGCTGGATGCTCGGCAATCGCGCGGGCCCGGGCACGTGAACGCGCTTGAGCCTGCGCCAGAGCACTGCGCTGCGCAGCAAGAGCTTGCGCTTCACGGTGTTTAGCGACGGCTTCAGCACGTTCCGCGGTAAGTTTTTCCTGCTCGGCAGCAAGTTGCTGTTCGATGAGTCGCTGTTGAGCTGCTTCTGTTTCGCGCAGGGCCGCCTCTGCCTGTTCGGCGGCGGCAGCTTTTTCGGCAACGGTTTTGTCTTCAGCTAGTGGCTGCTCGGTGGCTTCTGCTGCAAGTTTTGGTACGCGCACACGCCCCGGAGCAAGTGTTATCAGTGTAAACAAACCGGCACCAAAAGCACCAGCACCCACCAAAAACACCAGCGCACCCTGACCTGCAATAGCAAATCCCACGCCCACGATCGCTGTTAAAACGCCTGCTAGTGCCAGCAACGCCACAGCGGCACGTGCTCGACGCGCGCCGACAGATTGCAGTCGCGCCAGCTTCAGTGTGGCTCGCTTGTGCGCGATGCGCAGTTTTTCGGCCTGTTTGGCTCGCAGCTCGGCCGCCTCGCGTTCGGCTTTAGCTAACGCAATTTTAGCCGAACGCTCCGCCGCCCGCTGTTTCTGCTGTTCAATCAGCATTTTTTCACGGGCGAGAGCGTCACGCGCCTGCGCCACCAGCTGCTCTTTTGCGTCACTCTCCGCTGTTTCAGAGAGCTGTTTAATAGTTTTTTGCAATCGCGCAGCTTGCTTTTCTGCCGCACGAAATTCACGCCTGCGCACAGCGTCAGGCACAACGATAAAAGCCCAGGTTGCTGCCGCAACCAGCATAAGCAGTCCGCCACCTATAAACCACATGGCATAAGCCTAAAACGCTAAGCGTTATTATTTGACGCGCCGCGCCCATTTGCCACAAATTCTTGCAGCCATTCCAGCAAATCTGCGCCAAACTGTGGATCTTCCACCCCGAGTTGCAGGTTTGCTTTAATCCAGTCAGCTTTATCGCCGGTATCATAACGGCGGCCACGGAAGATCACGCCATAAACTTCAGCCTCGCCGGTTTCACCACCGTGCGCGAGACGGTTAAGCGAGTCAGTCAACTGAATTTCACCGCCACGGCCAGGCTCCTGGGTTTCCAGCAGGTCAAAAATTTCCGGGCGCAAAACGTAGCGTCCAATCACAGCCAGGTTTGATGGCGCCTCTTCCAAAGATGGTTTTTCTACCAGAGAGGTGATACGCACGACATCCGGGTCGTCAGTTTTTTCCACCGCAGCACAGCCGTAAAGGTGCACGCTCTCGTCTGGCACCTCCATTAGCGCGATCACGGTCGCCTGACGTTTGTCGTGTTCGGCAATCATTTTCTCCAGCAGCGGATCACGCGCGTCGATCAGATCATCACCCAGCAGCACCGCAAAGCTGTTTTCGCCAACGTGCTGACGGGCACGCCCTACCGCGTGTCCCAATCCGAGCGGCTGACCCTGACGCAGCATGTGCACGTCTGCAATTTCGTTCGACTCAGAAACGCGCTGCAGCCGCCCCTGATCGCCTTTCTTTTCCAGCGCGATTTCCAGCTCCGGCACGCTGTCAAAATGGTCGGTAATCGCACCCTTGTTGCGGCCGATGATGATCAACACGTCTTTCAAACCGCTCGCCGCAGCCTCTTCCACAACATACTGGATCGCAGGTTTATCCACGATCGGAAGCATCTCTTTTGGCATCGCCTTTGTCGCAGGCAGGAAGCGGGTGCCAAGCCCGGCCGCAGGCACGACGGCTTTGGTCACGGAAAGCTGTGTTTTTTCAGTCATACTTACAGCATATACAACTTTTGCCAAGATTTTGCTGTTTACGTCATGTTTTCTCGTCGAGCATAACTTGAAGGTTTTTGTATGATAACTGTGTGCCTGTGGAAAAGTGGATTATTAAAAACCGCGCTTTACCTTTGCTTACTTTGTGGATAATTCGCGCCTGTGGATAGTTTGATTGATAACAACCTTCAATGTTGAAAACCCAAAAGTTTTCCACAAAAATATTTTTAGCAATATAAAACCCCAGATCAGAGCACTTTTTGCAATTTTTTAGAAATTCTCAGGAAATTTTTTCAGAAACGGGTGGAAAATATAATTATGGAAGAAAAAAACTGGGCCGCCGTTAAAAAACAGTTGCGTGACCAGGTGCGCACAGCCCGCCACGCACTCACCGAGCAAGCACGCGATGAGGCAGCCGCTGGACTGCTCACCCAGTTACAACAGCTGGTAAAAATGCGCGGGGTAAAGTCGCTCGCCTGCTATCTGCCAGTGCGTTCAGAACCAGACACACTCCCGTTTATCGCCTGGGCACAGCAGACTGGTATCCGCGTTTTGCTGCCGGCCTGCCGCCCTGACGACATGCTTGACTGGATTGAACCGGCCGAAAATTTCGCCACGATACCCGGAGCATACGGCATTCCCGAGCCTGTCGGTGAGCGTTTTGCGCCGATGGAGGTGAGCACGGTGGATCTAATTTTGACCCCCGCAGCTGCCGTCGACCGAACCGGCACGCGTCTGGGTTGGGGTGGCGGATTTTACGATCGCACTCTCGGCTCTTCCGAAAATTGTCCGCCGGTTTTCGCTATCGTCTACAGTAACGAGTTGGCTGACACTCTCCCCCGCGAGCTGCACGACATTCCCGTCCAGGGCGTCGTCACCCCCGATAACGTCACTGTCTTTTAGCCATGAACGCAACCGCAACAAACTGCGTGAAACATCGCGATATCCCGTGAAACATCATCACAAAAACACTATCTAATCAGGCATTTTATAAATTTATGTCAATTTACCATCTGGAACGGGCTGGTCGGCACGAAAAAACGGCGAGCGCAGCTCGGCGCGCATTTCGTGAGATAAAACGAAAATATTTAATTTAAATAAATATTTTAAACTAAAATAAATTTTTTAAGTGTTTTGCGGCGATAACAAAGCCTGTTGATTTAATTACCGCTTGGGATACGATATTAGGTAGCGATATTTTACGCGGCAAGCAAGCTTACCGCGCTAGAAAACGCTTGTGATTGTTTTTATACTCTGCTTACTAATTTCTAACGCAAAAACTGAAAAAACATTCTGCCCCAGCCCTAACCGCTTCTCAATCTGGTAACTTTTAAGCCCGACACAGAAAAACCCCGCACGATTTACACCGCACGGGGCTCTTTAGCAGTCAAGCAAGCACTAATCTTGCGTCGAGGCGCCCTGGGCGACGGCCGCGGCAGCAACCGCTGCTTCGCCAGCAAAATCACGCCCGGCACCGCTGCTGGCAAAGGTAAATTCACCATCAGCATAGTCGACGTTCACGGTGTCGCCAGCGCGCAACTCTCCACTCAAGATTTGCTCTGAAAGCGGGTCTTCGATGTAGCGCTGCACGGCGCGACGCAGCGGACGCGCACCCATCGCCGGCTCATAGCCGATGTCGATCAGGCGCTCGCGTGCCGCGTCGCTCACCTTGATTTGCATGTCGCGGTCGAGCAGCCGGTCTGCCAGGTTTTTAATAAACAGGTTCACAATCTGCAGCAGTTCGCTCTTTTGTAGTTGTGGGAAGACGATGGTATCGTCCACACGGTTCAAAAATTCCGGCTTAAAGTGTTTTTTCAGCTCTTCGTTCACTTTGCCGCGCATCATGTCATAGCCGACCTGCGTGTCTCCCGCCTGCTGGAAACCGACCGGCCCGCCCGCGATACCTTTTGAGCCGAGGTTGGTAGTCATCAAAATCACGGTGTTTTTGAAATCGACCACGCGCCCCTGCCCGTCGGTCAGGCGACCTTCTTCCAAAATCTGCAGCAGGGAGTTGAAAATATCCGGGTGCGCTTTTTCGATCTCGTCAAAAAGAATCACCGAGAACGGCTTGCGACGCACTTTTTCGGTCAGCTGCCCGCCCTCTTCAAAACCGACAAATCCCGGAGGCGCACCAAACAGGCGCGACACGGTGTGTTTTTCACCGTATTCGCTCATGTCCAGCGAAATCAGTGCGTCTTCATCGTCAAACAAAAACTCTGCGAGCGCCTTGGCCAGTTCGGTTTTACCCACACCGGTAGGCCCGGCAAAAATGAACGATCCGCTTGGCCGTTTCGGGTCTTTCAGCCCGGCACGCTGGCGCCGAATCGCTTTGGACAGGGCAGAAATCGCCGCTTCTTGGCCGATAATGCGCTGGTGCAGCGCTTCTTCCATAAACCGCAAACGCGCGGTTTCTTCTTCGGTCAGTTTGAATACCGGAATGCCGGTTGCGTTGGCCAAAACTTCGGCGATCAGGCCTTCGTCCACAACCTCTGCGGTTTCGATTTTCCCGGCTCGCCACTCTTTTTCTTGCTGTAACCGCTCGCCCACCAGGCGTTTTTCTTCGTCGCGTTTTTCGCGCGCGAGATCCAGGTTTTGCTCTTCGATCGCGGCTTCTTTTTCGGCCCGCACCACAGCGATCTGCTCGTCTAGTTCGCGCAGCTGCGGCGGGTTTGAAAGCACGGATAGGCGCAGTCGCGCTCCGGCTTCGTCGATCAGGTCGATCGCCTTGTCCGGCAAAAATCGGTCTTGCACATACCGGTCGGCCAGGTTTACGGCCGCCACGATCGCCTCGTCGGTGATTTTCACCTTGTGGAATTCTTCGTAGCGCGGCCGCAGACCCTTCAAAATGTTGATGGTGTGTGGCAGCGATGGCTCGTTTACCTGCACCGACTGGAAGCGTCTTTCCAGCGCCGCGTCTTTTTCAAAGTGTTTGCGGAATTCGTCGAGCGTGGTCGCACCGATGGTTTGCAGTTCGCCCCTTGCCAGCATTGGTTTCAGCAGGTTGGCGGCGTCGATCGCGCCTTCTGCGGCTCCGGCCCCGACCAGCGTGTGAATTTCGTCGATAAACAGGATAATATCGCCGCGTTTGGCAATTTCTTTGGTTACTTTTTTGAGCCTCTCTTCAAAGTCACCACGGTAACGGCTACCGGCCAGCATCGAGCCGAGATCAAGCACATAAACCTGCTTGTCTTTCAAAATTTCCGGCACCATTTCGTCCACGATTGCCTGCGCCAGCGCCTCAACCACCGCGGTTTTACCCACGCCCGGCTCACCAATCAGCACCGGGTTGTTTTTGCTACGACGCGCCAAAATCTGCATCACGCGCTCGACTTCTTTTTCGCGCCCGATCACCGGGTCGAGTTTGCCTTCGCGTGCGGCCGCGGTCAGGTTGCGTCCGAACTGGTCGAGCACCTGGGAGCCTTTTTCTTTGCTGCTGCTACTGTCGCGTCCGCCAACAGCGACTGGCTCTTTGCCTTCTTGGTGGCCGCTCAAAATTTGGGTCACGGTTTGCCGCACCTGCACCGGGTCTGCCCCGAGTTTGTGCAAAATTTGGGTTGCGACCGACTCGCCTTCGCGCACCAGGCCGAGCAGCATGTGTTCGGTGCCAATATAGTTGTGTCCGAGTTGTAGCGCCTCGCGCAGGCTCAGTTCCAAAACTTTTTTTGCGCGCGGGGTAAACGGCACGTGTCCGGCGGACTGTTCTTGCCCGGTGCCGATCATTTCGACCACGAGTTCGCGCACTTTTTCATGGCTGATGTCGAGTTGTTCGAGCGCTTTTGCCGCGATGCCGCCGCCTTCTTGAATCAGCCCGAGCAGCATGTGTTCGGTGCCAATATAGTTGTGGTGCAGCACTTTTGCCTCTTCTTGGGCAAGCACGATGACGCGCCGGGCGCGGTCTGTAAATCTCTCAAACATTTTTACCTCTCATCTTGGCTGCTGTGGCTTCGTTTTTGCATACGCAAACTTCGGCCGGAAACATCAGCCTATTTCTAGCCTAGAACGCAAAACTGCAAAAATCACCCGTGTTCGCCAAGGGCGAGATATTTTCACCTTCCGCGTGTCGCGTTTTTTGGCGGGTTCTTTCACGTTTTTGTACTGTTTTTGTCAGCTTTTCACCCAGTTTCTTTTATTTTCCTATTTTGGAATATTCCACTTTTCAGCTGGTTTTTTCGCGTTTAGGTAAGATTTTCAGCTGATAAACCATCGGTTTTACACAAGTTTCGCGCCGGTCCCGCCACCTATTGCAGCGCGCTCGTCAAACGCATCAAATTGTCCAGCAGGCGCTTATGGATCGGCTGGCGGCGCCACTCTTCCCGGGTCAGAGGCCTGGAATGTTCTCTATAGTAGGTATTTATTTCGTCGAGTTCACTCACAAACTCTTCCCCGTGCACGATCAAAGAAACCTCATAGTTCAAGGTAAACGAGCGCTGATCCATGTTTGAGGAGCCGATCACGGCCACGTCTTTGTCAATGCTAAAATGTTTCGAATGTAGAATATATGGCGGCCGAAAAAGATAGATTTTTACCCCGGCCACAAGCAGCGCTTCATAGTATGAACGCTGGGCATGATACACCCCAAACTGGTCGCCCATTTCAGAAACAAAAAGTTCTACTTCCACGCCTCTTGCGCAGGCCGCGGTCAGCGCCGACATCAACGCCCCGTCCGGCACAAAATACGGGCTGGTAATGCTGATGCGCTCCACCGCATTATACATCAGCGCCACAAAAACCTGCAGGTTATTTTCGGTCGCATAGCCCGGCCCGGAAGGCAAAACCTGCATTTCCAGGCTCGAATCGTCAAAGGTGCGCATATTTGCGGCAAGGTTGTCGGTAATCTCCAGCATTTCGCCGGTTTCTTCATACCAGTCGCTAATAAACACCGAGTTGAGCGCCTGCGCAGACGGCCCCGCCACCCGCACCATCACGTCTTTCCAGTGCACACCACGCCGGCGGTTGGTAAGTTTATTGTAGCTGGAGTCGATCAGGTTTTGACTGCCCATAAAGGCGACCGCACCGTCCACCACCACAATTTTGCGATGGTTGCGCAGATCGGGCCGCTGATATTCGAGTCGCCACAGTCGCAAAGGCAGCATATATCGCCAGTCGGCTCCGATGCGGTTCAGCGATTTTTTTGTGCGGATCATACCCGGGTTGCGCACCGCAGCTACCCAGTCCATCAGCACTCTAATTTTAACCCCCCGCATAGCCGCGCGCTGCATTGCTTTGAAAACCGGGTCGGTGGTTTTGTCGTGGACGAGAATGTAAAAATCCAGGTGCACATATTCTTTAGCTCCGTCGATTGCGCGCGCCATTTGTGCGATCGACTCGTGATAGTCCGGGTGCAGGCTCGCAATATTGCCGCCCAACATGGGGAAAGCGCCCAGGGTGCGGCCGATTTTTACCGCATTTTCCAGCCCGGTTGTGCGCGGTTCCGGGGGTAGCGGAAAGGTCGCGATAGCGGCTTCGTCAATAGTTTCGGCCAGAATTTTTTGGATCTTTTTTTGCCGTTCGCGCCGTTTTTTGGGAATGAATTTGATACCGACCACCCAGAATGCGAAAATTCCGGGCACGGGCAGCAGCATAATCAGCATCAACCAAGCCATTGCCGCCGACGGCCTGCGGTTGCGCGGCACCACCAAAAGCGCACTCACACGGATCAGCATTTCCAGACCCCACCATGTGTACAGTGCGATCTGGTTTTGCTTCAGCCAGTCTAGCCAGTCCAATGCGGTCGGCTACTTCTTTTTTGGCGGCAAACCGGCTTTGCGGCGTTCTTCAGCTTCAAGTTCGGCATAAACTTTACGTTCTGTACGATCTGCCCGCAAAATCAGCCGCAAAAGCACCCAAAAAAACACGCCGGCAACCGCGGTCGGGGTCAGCGACCACAGCGCGTTCGTCATCCAATCGTTCATAACTTTATTTTACCGTTCTTTTCTCGCCGCAAATCCTCTTTAAAAATCCAGGGTGTAGCAAATTACATTGTTAATATCTGGCGATTTTTCGCCTTCCAACCAGATGCCGCTGCGATATTCATCGACCTGCATGCCGAGTTTTTCGTAGAGGCGGTGGGCGCCGTGCATTGACTGTTCGGTTTTGAGCACGAGGCGGGTAAAGCCGATTTTTTTAGCATGCTCGATAATTGCCAGCATCAGTTTTGCAGCGATCCCCTCCCGGCGCGCGTCCGGACTAACCGCCAAAAGTCGCAGGTCCATTTCGTGCGGCTCGGTTTCTTCATAAACGGCCCGCTGGCCAAATTGGCGGCTGGAGATGGTGGCGACCAGCTCGCCATTGTCGCGATACACGACCCAAATATCCAGCGGAAAACCGTGTCGCAGCTCGGCTGTGTGGTAGTCGTCCCAGCTGTTGTCTTGCACGCCGTAATCGTATTCGTTTGCGCGATCGACCAGCGCGTCAATTTTCATAAACTCGCTGGGGTCGGCCAGTCGCGCTTCAAACCCGGGCACATCTATTTTCGTCATAGTTGCAACTTTACCACGAAGCAGTACAACAAAATAATGTCCGCAT
>JAUNHM010000078.1 GCA_030523945.1 Microbacteriaceae bacterium | reverse complement strand
ATCCACGAGTTCCGTCACTTCCACCCTGAGCGCGACTACCCGAAGGATAAGACCGTGATTATGCGGGAGTATTCGCGCTTCGCGACCCGCGACGATGAGCCATACTACCCAGTGAACACCCCTGAGGATCGTGAAAAACTACAGCAGTATCGTGCGCTCGCGGAGGCGGAGCCGCAGGTGTTCTTCGGCGGGCGCCTGGGCACCTACCAGTACCTCGACATGCACATGGCCATCGGCTCGGCGCTGTCCATGTTCCGCAACCAGATTGCGGAGCTGTGGGGCGATGAGAGCGCAGATAAGTCGGCTGTTGAGTAGGCTTAAAAAGCATCTATGACTCTGAAACTAACACGCCCAGCAACTAGCCAAGACGAAACAAAAAGTCACGCAAAAACTAGGTTACGCCTTGATATTCAAGCTCTGCGGGCGATTGCCGTGTTACTTGTGGTCATCAATCATCTATGGCCGAAGCAACTGACCGGTGGGTTTATTGGCGTTGATATTTTCTTTGTAATCTCAGGATTCTTGATAACCGCTCACCTCTTGAAAGAGCTAACTAGCACAGGGCAACTGCGATTTGCGCGATTCTACGCCAGACGCGCCCGGCGACTTTTGCCCGCTGCCCTCATAGTGACGGCGGTGTCGCTTATTTTAACAGTTATGTTTGTGCCATTGGAGCGCTGGCATAGAGCAGCTTTTGAGGCTTTTGCGGCGAGTACATATTTTGAGAACTGGGCGCTTTTTAGTTCAGCAACCAACTATTTTACGCAGGAAACTCCGCCAACTGCCCAGCAGCACTACTGGTCGCTCTCAGTGGAAGAACAGTTCTACCTTGCTTGGCCGCTGTTGCTTTTCGTCTTATTTTGGATTGCGTATCGGGCTTTTCATAAGTCCTCTAGCGATATTAAAACGGCGTCTGACCAGGCAATCTCAACAGTAATGTCCGGGCGTCTGCGCACGTTCTTTATCTGCGCAGTTATTGCAATCGCCGTTGTATCGCTACTTTTTTCTCAGCATCTGGTCGCGACCTCTCCTGCTGGCGCATATTTCCACACTTTTGGCCGCGTCTGGGAGTTTATGCTGGGGGCATTAGTCGCATTGATTGCCCCTATCGCTTCCCAGAATCTGCGAGTATATGTCCGCACGATACTACAGGCTATGGGCTGGCTAGCTATCGCTGTAACAGCATTGATTTTTAGTGCAAAAACACCTTTCCCAGGGTTTGCAGCACTTATTCCCACGCTCGGTACCGCATTGATTATCTTCGCCGGCCCAGCCATTCCACTAGCTCCGCTACGGTGGTTGACAGGGTGGAAACCCGTACAGTTTATCGGGGATATTTCTTACTCGCTATATCTATGGCATTGGCCGCTAATCGTCGTGCTTCCGTTTATTGTAGTATCAGAGCTAGGTATTAAGCATAAAATCGGGATTTTGATAGTCAGTGTTGCCCTCGCTACGCTTACTAAATATGCGGTAGAGGATCCGGGGCGCAAATTCCTGCTGGTTAAGCAAAGATCTGGTTTTATGTTGGCTACAGCAGTGATTGCTAGCGTAATTATGGGGATTGCTTGTATCGGTATTGCACAACAAGCAACCACGCAACAGCAGCAAATAGCCGAGAGGCGCGAACGTGTTTTTACAGGTTCTTGTTTTGGCGCAAATGCTATTTTGCATAAAGCAAAGTGCGCTGATAAGTTATTTGGCCCTGCCACACTGCAGGTTGGCGGAGAGTCCGAAGCTCCTTGGGGACAGTTACCTAAAACATGTAAAGTGCGAGAAAGCCGTAAGACACCGGGTGGTTCATCTGCAGGAATCGTAGACTGCGATTTTTCGAATGGCTCAAAAAATGCTGAACATATATGGGTATCAGGCGACTCTCACGCTGGACATTTAGAGGCACTCTTAGCTCCATTAGTGCAGAAAAACTACTGGAAAATAACCTTTTCTGAACATGGAGGCTGCCCTGCTATGCCAGTCAGAAACATTGCGAATACGCCGGAAACAAATTCCTGTTTTGAGTTTGCCTCTGAGGTAATGGAAAAGATTATTACAGAAAAACCAACCCGAGTGATTTTTGCCGCAAAAAATTCTCGAGTGCAAGATGATTCAATGAAATCTCCAGAGCAACTTCAGCTTGAAAAACTCAGTAACTATAAAAAAGCAACTGAGCCGCATGGTGCTTCTATAACCGTTGTGCGCGAAATACCGCTTGCAGGTGACGCTATTGGTGCCTCCTGCACCACGCTAAAGAAAAACGCTACCGATGGGTGCATAACATCACTCGCGAACGCGCAGAAAAACGACTTGCTGTTTGCTGCAGCCGTTAAGCTATCTCAAGAGACTCCTACCGCGGGGGGGGCAGCACCAGTTTCTACAATTGATTTCACAGATTACATTTGCCCCGATGGTACATGTCACGGAATAGTCGGAGGCGTGCCTGTGTTTTACGACAGTAACCATTTATCATATTCTTTTGCGCGCTCGCTCACCAACGTCGCTGCCAAAAAGCTGCAAAAACTATGGAATATTGAGGTTAAGTCGTAATATAGACAGTACTTATGATTTATTATTAGGGGCCTGTCTCAGATCTGCAGTGGCTTTTGCACGCGCGGCAGCGTCCTCAGCAAACACGATATTTGCCGGAGTAGCGTCTGTCGATGAGATTCCGGTGATAGGTGTCAAAGCGTTAATTACTTTGTGACCCGGAGCAGTTTTCGTCAGCAATCCGGCAAGTCTAATATATACACGCCACCCTATATAAAACGGGTTTGTAACTGAAGTATGAAGAATATTTATCAGTCTTCTCGATAGCGTTGCCTTACTGCCGTTGATACGGCTCAACAGCTGACGATTGGCATATCCACCTTTTACAATCATTTCCTTAGTATAGAATTCGCTTAACAACTGTGTGATACCGTTACGCATTTCTTTGTGATTGCTGCCAAACATTTTCTGCATATCGCCTGCAATAAAGCTAAGTGACCAATATAGCAGCTCCGTAGAATAACGCTCTAAGATACCGAGTTGCTGCCAGTCAGCGGTAATTTTGCGAATCAGGCTTAGGTGCTCGCGTGCGCGCTTAAGCTGGTCCTTGTTATGCAGTGACATTAGTGAGTCTGGCCGGTTTAGGCGGTAAGCATAAAGCCTGTTCTTAATCAGGCAAGTGCGGCGTGAACGGGGAAATGCTTGGAAAAACCAGAGCTGATCTTCGCCAAAAAGCAGCTCTTCATCAAAACGCAAGCCTGTGCGGTCTAAGAATTCCCGCGTCACAGCACTACGCCACACGAACGGGCTGGCACTTTTTTGAGTTGCTAATTTCGGTGTGAAACCCTCAAAAGTTTCGGTGCGTGGCCGCAAAACATGCAGCAACCAGTCGCTCGCCAGAATTTCTGGGAATGGATCCGCCCCAAACACCAAAATATCTGGTTTTTTACGCTTAAAAGCGGTTGCGACAGTGCCGAGCGCGCCAGGCTTTAGATAATCGTCTGAGTCGACAAACATAATGATCTCGCCGCGCGCCGCATCAATGCCAGCGTTACGAGCCGACGATAAACCGCCGTTTACTTTCTCGATTACCCGCACTCGCTCGTCCGAATCCGCTGCAAAAGCCAGCAATTCAGCACTATTATCTGGCGATCCGTCATTTACACAAATAACCTCAAAATCACGAAAGTCCTGGTCAAGAATGGTTTTCAAGCACAGCGCTAAATAATTTTCCGTGTTATAAACCGGCACAATCACCGAAATTTTAGGATTTTTTGCGTTTTGCTTCGAGCCTGTTTTTACTGAGTCTTGCACGGTTTTCATTAACGCCCCAGTTTTTTTGCGATAGCTTTTACGACTTTGCGCGCGACCAACGTAGCCGCACCAACAGGGCCGCGTTCGTGCAAAACCCGCGTCAGTTTAGCCTTTGGTGAGGCTTCTGTTAGCCGCTGCTTGTGATACTCTTCAGGGTCAAGCAAAATCGTGCGCAGCCCAGCCAATTTCCATGGCTCAAACAGACGCACGTCAATATGTCCGTCGGCTTGTTCGCGCTCAAACACGTCCGCAGCGCGACTCAGCACCTCAGTTTTGTATTCCGGCGCGACCCGCTCATAGTTCCAAATCACTGCATCATATAGCATTTTGGTTTTAATGGTTTCAAGCTCTGGGTTTGGATGCTTTTTAAGCCAGGCCGAAATCTCATCATACTCGACAAAAACCGCCTCAACTTTACCCGGCGAATTTACCGAAGAATTCTCGTTGTCTTGCCGGTAGTGCACAATCGGCGTATCGATAAAAGCAGCACGTTCGGCTTCCGCATAAACCTTGAATGTAAAGCTGAGATCCTGGAAAGAAGCCCCCGGAGTTTCCAAGAAATCGATACCTTTTTCCGCCAGGAAAGCACGACTATACATTGCCGACCAGATCGATGGTTTTGCGTAGAAAATATCGGCAACACCCTGCGGCTGCACAACTTTTCCTGCAAGTCCTGCCGGCACCACTTCGAAACGTTCGCTGCGCTCGGCCGGCTGCGACCAGTAAAAATAAAAGTTTGCTTTCACTACGTCGGCTTCTTGCGCGATTGCCGTCGCATAAAGTTCTGCGAGCGCATTCGGCACCATAAAATCGTCAGATTCGAGGATTGCGATGTAGTCGCCTGCGGCTTCTTTTAGGCCGCGGTTCATTGAAGCACCATACCCGCTGTTTGGCTTGTCGATCAGCTTAAAACGCGGGTCTGTCGCAATAAATCGCTCAATAATTGCTTTTGACCCGTCTGTCGAGCCGTCGTTTATGCACAAAAATTCTGCGTCTTGAAAGGTCTGGTTTTTCAGGCTTTCGAGGCATTTTTCAAGATACTGCTCAACATTATAGATGGGCACGAGCACCGAAACGGCTGGTTTTTTAGTTTGATCTGGCTTTGCGGTCATTTTGTTCACCTTCATAGTGTAGTCTGGGTAAAATTTTAGTTTTTACAACCGGTAATTTCGTAGAGTCGTGCATTACCTTTGCTATATATTTTAGTTAACGCTGGAGTATCTTTTTTATCCAGGTTTACTATCGGGCCGTAAAAATCCCGTTCTAGCCAACTTTGCAAAACTTGTTTGTCTCCGAAGTCAAGCACATATTTTACTTGCAGTTCTGCCGCAATTTTACATGCTTTACCAGCGCCAGTAGCTATTTTTTCGGCAAGTTCATAATAGTCCTCTGAATAGTCCCCGAGCAAATGTGGGAATAGCGCGTCTGCTTTTGTAAATGCAGTGGCTAACGCAGTTCCAGTCCACGGGTTGCCGGCAACTTTATCACCTTTTTGGGCTACTTTATCTAGATGGAGTAACACATCACGCTCGTTCAATGAAAGCAACGGAGCCGCTTCTGGTGTTGCGCGAAAAACGTCTGTTGTATTTTGTGTGGCTTGCGCATATCCGACACTATTCAATAATAAAATTCCAGTTGCCAGTGTGACGCCAGTAGGGAACAATCGAGCTACAAAAGAGCCAAAACGAGCTTTAATTTTAGGTGTTTGCGCTAGAATTTTGTGTCCAATAAACGTAATAGCTATTGCGCTTAACACAACACTTACCAAAGGCACCTGCATTGCAAGACGCCAGTGATCTGCATACCATGGAGCGCTTAGAGCGGAGCGAAGTAGCCCACTCTTAAATGAGGCGGTGATTATCCACAATCCCACAAAGCTCACATATAACACGGTCAACCAGCGCAGTTGTTTATTACGGAAGGTTAAGTAAGTTCCAAACAGTGCAGTAAAGCCTGTCAACCAGTCAGTTACTGTAAATCCTGTAGAACCACTAAAACCGTTAGAAAATGCAGCATTATATGTTAGATGAGGCTTCCATGTCACCTCGTTCTTTGTTTTATACCAGATAATCGCAGAAACGATTGTGATAAGCACAACCAGTCCCCACGCAAACAATTTTTGGCGAGAAGTATATTCTGTATTTTTCCAGGTTTTAAGAGCGTTCCGCAGAATCAGAATTGCGGTTAAAATTAGTGGCGGAAAAATCGCGGTTGGGTGCGCTAGCACTGCTGCCCCTAAAGCGCCAAAAGTCAGGAAAAAAGCAGCAAATATGGATAGCGGATCAGTGTCTTTACGAGTTAGTTTAAATAGATATAACACTCCGCACAAAATATACGGTGTCAAACACAGCCCCAGCATGTTTGCATAAAGAGTGCCCCACTGCACCGGGATAAACGGCATCTGCACCATTGCGATACAGCCTAGAACGGCGGCAACCTGCACGATTTTCTTGTTGCCTAAGAGTA
>JAUNHM010000077.1 GCA_030523945.1 Microbacteriaceae bacterium | reverse complement strand
TTTTGAAAATCGAGTTTTATAATCACCCACAAAAACACCCCAAAAAGCCTGATTTTTCAAGGGAATCACCCTATTTGAATATTCGCACCGTATCTTTTGCGTTACTATTATGCGTTACTGAATAGACGTTATCAGGGTTATACTGCAAGGGAGGTGCGGACTTTTTTATTAGACGGTTTATTCCAGGACACTACGCTCTGACAAAGGCTGAAAACTCGGACCGCAGCTTCTCTACCTTAATTCCACCCGACACTTAGCAGCAAAAAGCTAGCCGGGCTATGCGTCTGCCTAGCGATCGGCCTCTTGCACAGCCTTTTCCAGGCGCTCAATTTTACCGTCCAACTCGCCAGAAAAACCAGGACGAATATCGGCCTTAATCACCAAAGAAACCCGCGCACCCCAAGGCAAAACAGCCTCGGTCGCCGCCTTAATCACAGCAAACACCTCATCCCACTCACCCTCGATCTCGGTAAACATCGAAGAAGTGCGATTGGGCAGGCCAGACTCACGCACCACCCGCACAGCCGCAGCCACCGCATCATGCACAGAACCATTTGCGCTGCACTTACCACCACTCGGTGCCACACTAAAAGCCGCAATCATAACTTTACCCTTTCAAAAATCCTAAAAACCTGCCAAAAACCTTACAAAATCGCGGCCAAACCAGCACCAAAAACCAGCCTTTTAATAATCAAAAATCATCGGCGCATCATCAAAACCCGCCTCCGCGTTCAAAAGATCCGGGTCAATCTCGCACACCACAGGCACATGATCACTCGGCCGCTCACCCTCACGCTCCTCACGCGCAATCCGCGCATCGGTGACCGCAGCATTAAAACTTTCCGAACCCAAAATAAAATCAATGCGAATGCCCAAATCGCGCGCAAATTTTTGCTGAGTATAATCCCAAAAAGTATAGCCAGTCGGGGCAAAAGGCCGCACCACATCGGGCAAAACCCGCTCCAAAGCCGCAAAAGCAGCCCGCTCCGCAGGAGAAACATGCGTGGTCTGCCCCACAACAAACATCGGATCGCCCACGTCCTGCGGCAAAGGCGCCACATTAAAATCGCCCATAATCGCAAGCGGCTGCTCCGGACGCTGCGCCAAGTGCCCCGCCACACCAGCCTGCACAGCGCGCAACCAGTCCAACTTATAAGCATAATGCGGGTGATCAAGCGCGCGACCGTTCGGCACATACAGGCTCCAAAGCCGCAAATCCTGCACCGTCACACCCAGCGCGCGCGCCTCCAAAGGCAAGCCATTAACGCCCGGCAACTGCACCGCCTCCTGCCCCTTAACCGGCAGGCCAAAACCCGGCATATCCGCAAAATCACGCGAAACCTCGGTGATTTCAAAACGGCTTGCAAAAGCAACCCCGTTCCACTGATTAAAACCGTGCACAGCCAGCTCATAACCGGCAGCAGCAAAATGCGCGGCAGGAAACTGATCCGGCCGGCACTTAATCTCCTGCATCGCCAACACGTCAATATCTTCACGCACCAAAAAATCAACCACCCGATCGACCCGAGTGCGAATAGAATTAACGTTCCAAGTAGCAATACGCATAAAAACAGCCTATCGCACCCCGCCGAAAACTTGCCTAAAACCGCGTGCGCGGCGCGGGCAGCCTGCAAAAAGAGTAACATAGAATATAACCGCAAAAACAGGAGGAGTCGTGACCGTTGCCAGCAACAGCGTGCAGCTGAGCGCACAACAGCAGGCAATCTACGACCGCATCGAACTGACCCAAGAACACCTGTTTATCACCGGCCGTGCAGGCACCGGCAAATCCACGATTCTGCACCATTTTGCCCAACACAGCAGCAAAACCATCGCCGTATGCGCACCAACCGGGGTAGCCGCGCTGAACGTTGGCGGGCAAACCATCCACTCCCTGCTGCGCCTGCCAACCGGCGTGATCGCGGACCACCCACTGCCGCAACCGCGCGAACTCAAAAAACTGATCAAAGCGCTAGACACGCTCGTGATCGACGAAATTTCGATGGTTTCAGCCGACCTGATGGACGGCATCGATCGGGCACTGCGCCAAGCTCGCGAAAGACGCAACGACCCGTTCGGAGGCGTGCAAATCGTAATGTTTGGCGACCCATATCAGTTGCCGCCAGTGCCGCCGCGCGACCCGGAAGAATACGCATATTTCAAAGACACATATCGGTCGCTGTGGTTTTTTGACGCGCTCGTGTGGCAAACCACGCCCGTTAGCGTCGTGGAACTAACCGAAATTCACCGTCAAAAAGACACCCGTTTCAAAGATATTTTGTCGGCAGTGCGGGTGGGTAATGTCGACGCGAGCATGGCGGGCGAGCTAAACGCAGCCGGCGCCAGACCGCACCCCACCGACGGCATAATTACGCTGGCCGCAACCAACCGGGTCGTCTCACAAATCAACCAGACCAGACTCGACAAAATCGCAGGGCGAGTTTTGAAAGCAGAAGCCGAAATTACCGGGGTTTTCAAAGAAAACTCGTTCCCTGCCGAACAAACCCTGGAACTAAAAGTCGGAGCGCAGGTGATGTTTTTGCGCAACGACAGCGACGGGCGCTGGGTCAACGGCACAATCGGCACCGTGTCGCGAGTCTCCGGCACAGTCTGGGTAGAAATAGACGGCGAAGAGCACGAAATTGAGCCGACCAGTTGGCAGCGCTACCAATACCAGTACGACCCGGAAACCAAAAAACTCGAAAAAGAGATTGTGGCAGAATTTGAGCAGTTTCCGTTGCGGCTGGCCTGGGCTGTCACGATCCACAAATCGCAGGGGCACACCTATGACAGTGCGTTGGTCGATCTCGGGCCGCGCGCATTTAGTGCCGGGCAAACATACGTTGCGCTGAGTCGAGTGCGGAGCCTGGAAGGACTGTATTTTTCGCGCGATTTGCAACCGAGCGACATTATCGTCGACCGCAACGTGACCCGGTTTATGGAACAGCAGCTGCAGCTGGGCACAGGACTTGACCGGGCAAACGACCGAGCGAAACTGCTCTTAAACTAGCTGCGAGATGCCTGCAAATCGTTGAAAATCGCGGTGTTGTGCTCGTATGCCCGCTGCACCTCGGCAATAAACCGCTCACGATCTGCCTCGCTCAAGCTCGCACCCAGTGCGTCGAGCTGCTCGCGATATTCGACCTTGAACTTGCCCAACGGGCCAAGCTCGGCAAACTCGTAAAAACGCACCCCGTCATGGGTGAAACCGTGCTGGTCACGCAGTTTTTTCGCGATCATTTGGCCGCCGGAAAGATCGCCCAAATAGCGAGTGTAGTGGTGGGCGACGATCGCAGGTAACCAGCCTGCCGCAGCAACCTCGTCGATCCGCGCACAATATGCTTTGGTCGCTTCCGAAGGCTCGATTTTGCTGGCCCAGTCGCTGCCGAGCAAAAATTCCAGGTCGCTTTCGATCGCAGCAACCCGTCGCAGTTCGGCAGAATCAAAACCGGCCGTCGCGCTGTCGTCAGCCAGCAGATCAGCGGCTTTTTCCAACGCTTTGTAAATGAAATAGTGCTCGATGATCAGCGCCACATAGTCGTCTTTAGTGGCGGTGCCGCTCATAATGTCGATCATGAACTTGGAGCCTTCGCTGTCTGTGTGGAAATCCCAGCTGCGGTCGCGCACCACATCGGCAAAACCGGCGTCTGGCCCGAGCGGCTTGCGTTTGGTAGTTGGGCGGCCGCCGTGCGGGTTTGCTCCGGAGTGCGGGTTGCCCCCGTGGTAGCTGCCGTGGCCGTGCGGGCTGGATCCGTGGCCATGGCCGGTTCCGTGATAGCCGCCGTGATGCCCGGCTCCGTGCGCGTGCTCTCCACCGTGCGCATGCCCGGCTTCCTGCTTCTCTGGCACCGGCAATCCCAGTCGCTTGTGCGCCTCTTCAAACAGCACAACAACCTCGCGGCGAATCTCCTCCCGCTCGCTAATTTCCCCACCAGGCCACGCAATTCGCACCTCATGCTCGCCGGCCGGGCTGGTCACCTGCCACACGCCGCCCGCTGTATCCACGTCGATCATGCGCGCACTGCTCGCCTCGCTGCTGCCATAGGCCCGCACAATCAGCAGACTGTCAGCGCTATGGTCGTCATTCATGTGCGCCAGGACGCGCTCGGTGATTTCAGGGGAAAATTTAGCCATAATTAAAAGAATATCGAAAAATCCCGCATTTTGCACTACCTTTTTGGAAATAGCGGGCGCTAGCCGGCCAAACATCGATCATCAAGCGGCCAACCTGCCTAAAAAATCATTGACCGGCTGGGAAAATAGGCGATTTTGCCCGGAAACACAAGCCGCACACAAGCCGATTTTTACAAAATTAAAAAATATGAAAAAATGGTGAGTTTTGCGCAAAAATTGACCAGGAAATTTGGGATTTTCAGGGTGTTTTTAGGTTCGGGGAGTAGACTGAAAACATGAGCAAACTCACAGTTTCACTGCCAAACAATGAAGAACTGCGTGCCGCGATCGGCGAAGTTGAGGGGGTCGAATTCCTCACCTGGGATCTGGACAGCCCGGCTCCTAGCCAGCAGATCGACCTGCTGCTGCCGCCGTATTTTTGCCCGGTAGACCGGCTCGAGCGCATCGCCGATGTGGACGTGCAGCTGATCCAGTGGCTGTCGATCGGATATGACGGCGTGGCCGACAACCTGCCAAAAGACGTGCCAGTGGCCAACGGGGCGAGCGTGCACGAAACCTCGACCGCCGAGCTGACCGTCGGGCTGGCGATCGCCGCGCAGCGTGGCATGGCTGGTTTTGTGCGTGCCGCAGATAAGGGCAACTGGGAGCCGCAAAAGTTTGAAAGCCTGGCAGACCGGCGCGTGCTGCTGATCGGCTATGGCGGGGTGTCAAAAGCGATTGAGGCGCGTTTGCAGCCGTTTGAGGTGGAAATTACCCGGCTTGCCCGCACCGCCCGCACCGAAAAAAACCTTGCCGGTGAAAGCGTGGAAGTGCGCGGGTTTAGCGACCTGCATGCCGCGCTGGCAGAGGCTGAGATCGTGATTTTGGCCGTGCCGCTGACCGACGAAACCAAGCAGATGATCGACGCAGAGGCGCTCGCCGCCCTGCCAGACGGGGCGCTGCTGATTAACGTGGCGCGCGGTGGCGTGGTCGACACGGAGGCGCTGATTGCAGAGCTGGAAAGCGGGCGACTGCGTGCGGCACTCGACGTGACTGACCCGGAGCCGTTGCCGGAGGGGCACCCGCTGTGGAACTGCCCGAACCTGCTGTTGACTCCGCATGTTGCCGGTAACTCGACCGCGATGCTGCCGCGCCTTGTTGCACTGACCAAACGTCAGATCGAGCACCTGAAAGCGGGCGAAACTCCAGAAAACATCGTGCTCGGCAGCTGGGAATAGGCGCGGGTTAGGCGCGATCTGGGTTCAGAGCGCCGTTTTCCGCAATTTCGGGCTGTGCTGCTGGTTTGCATGCTGGTTCTGGCGTGCGCAATTTTCAGCTGGACGGTTACTTCTTTCTTATGCGGTTCCTGCCCGACCCGGCTCGAAGCTCGGTTCTGCGCTATTTCCGGTCTAGCCCGGTTCTGTACCCAGCCGGCATTAAACCCACCACACAAAGCAAAACACCGACCAAAACTAGGCGGTGTTTTGCTTTCAGCAACCTAAAAACGCCACTAAGGACGCGGCGGTGCGGGCGGCGCTGGCGGTCTAGGCGGAGTCGGCGGCTCAGGAGTATATGACGGTGTCACGCCAATGCAATAGAAAATCTTCACAGGAGTGTCTTGTGCCTGCTTGCCCACCGCCGACTGCTCAATAATTGGCAGCTTATCTGCCGTAATCGCACAGTTGCGCGGCTCGGTCACAAATGCAACCCCGGCACCCGAAAGCGTCAATCGCGCTGCCTCCAGCGCCTGCCCCTTCACGTCCGGAACGTCCACAAAACCGCTCGCCACGGTCAGCGTCACCTTTTCGCCACGTTGTGCCGTCTGCCCGGCCTTTGGCGACATTTCCAGCACGGTGTCGGCCTTTACCCGCGGCGCGTCTTTCTTTTCAATCTGACCCACCACCAGGCCAAGCTCTTCCAGCTTTTTCTTCGCGGTCTCCAGCGACTCATTGGTTAGGTCAGGCAGTTTCTTGCTTTTCGGCCCGCTAGAAACAAACAGTTTTACAGTCGCACCGCGCTCCACCGTCGCACCGATCGCCGGATCCGCAGCAAAAATTCGTCCCGGCTCCACATCGTCCGTTTCTTGCTTTTCGACCTTGACCACAAAGCCAAGCCCTTCAAGCAGCTCCGATCCAGCTTTTTCTGTCATATTAAAGACGTTATTCGGCAGCACCCGCGTGTTTTCAGGCACAATATTGCCCGGCGAAAGTTTGAAAAGCCAAAACCCGACCGCGAGCACAACCACAATCAGCGAGATCACACCCGTCCAAACCCATTTCACCGGCGGCCGGCCCTGAGGCTGCTCGTCGCCACTGTCG
>JAUNHM010000076.1:1829-6554 GCA_030523945.1 Microbacteriaceae bacterium | reverse complement strand
TCACAGATTGGGGTGATGGTTGCAGTTGGCGGAATTGGAGGTGCTGGAGGAGGCGTCGCACTGCTTCCCGTGTCGCCGCCGCCGGCAGGAGGAGGAGACGGCTGGGTCTGCGCGCCAGTTGCGAGCAGCTTCTGGCCACCGTTACCCGCCTTAGGGCTAGGAGTTCCTACCTTAAAGTCTGCGCTGTTATCGTTGGTATCACCACCGTCGTTGATGCGCTGGATTGAAGTCGGGTTATCGGTTACTGCAGCTCCGGTGCCTTCAAAAAGGCTCGAGCCACCCCAGCCGACCAGGTCGATGGTCGCGCCTGTGTTGTTGAGCAGCTTCGTCGATGCCCCATCTTTACCAATATCTAAGTTGCTCTCAATGTCGCAAGTTGGAGCTGCAGCTGTCGATTCAGGCTTGAGTTTGCCACAAATAACAAAGTATGCGCCAGATTCGATCGTTCCAGACAAAGCCACTGGCGAGCCGTTAGAGGTGTTGCCCTTTTTGCTAAACCCTTGGATTTGCCAACCCGTAAGAGATACAGCTTGGGCAGTTGGATTGTAAAGCTCGACAAAGTCGCGGTTGTGAGTCGCGCCCTTGTTGCCGCCACCGCCGTAAACCTCGTTGATTACAATGTGGTCAGCTGGCGTCGTAGTCGCCGCCTGCGCGCTCTGCAGCCCCGCGGTAACCAACCCAACGCTCGCAACCGCAACCGCCGTAAACGCGGCCGCAATCTTCCCAAATATTTTCTTCACACTCGCTCCTAACATAGCGACAAACCGATAAAATTCCACAGGAATCAAAATCAGACTAACAAGCTATGGGAAATACTAAGTGTCCAGTAAGTTAATAAAAGGTGAACTGCACAATAAAACGAGTTTAAGTTAGTAGATCAGCCACAATTTCGCAGCAAAAAACTGCAAAACAGCAAGCGAAAAAACTAGCCGGCCTATAAAAAAACTAACCCGGCAACCAGCCAAACCCGCAAACTATTTTTGCAAATCGTCGATGCGCTGGCGCTGCTCCTCAGAAGCAGAAATCGCCGAAACCACCTGCTGATCATCGGTCACAATCACCACGTCCTGGTCCACATGCGCCGCCATCGCGTGCACCGCGTCGATAAAATCGCGGCCGCGAATCGCCTGCAAAAGTTTGCCGTGGCAGGTTTCGAGCTGCTGACTCGTGGTGATGTTCGCCAGTCTCCCCCGATGTTGCGGCGAGCGCAGTTGCTCGTTAATTCCGGCGTAAAGCGAGGCAAGCAGCCGGTTTTTAGCCGCGTCAAACAGCAGCAGATGAAATTTGCTTTCAAACCCGGGACTGTTGCTTGCCGCCGTCGCAATCGGGCACAGGTTGCAGCCGCGTTCCTCTTCAAGCGCGGCTTCGAGCGCGGCAATGTCTTCGTCGGTGGCGTGCAGGGCGGCTTGCTGGGCGGCTTCAATTTCGAGCGCCCGCCGATAACTCAAGATTTCTTCAAGGGTAAATGCGTTCAAAAATTCGTTAAGCAGGGCGCTGCTCGGCGTGCTAGAGCGCACAAAAGTACCGCGCCCGGGCAGGGTTTCGAGCATGCCGAGGTTGGCGAGCGAGCGCACAGCTTCGCGCACGGTGGAGCGCCCGACCTGCATCATTTCGGCGAGTTCTGCTTCGATCGGGATTTGGTCGCCTACTGCCCATTCGCCGGTTGTGATTTTGCGGCGGAGGAATGCGAGCGAGTTGCGTGCGCGTTCTGATCCGTTGCTGGCCACGTCGTTCCCCTGTCTGTTGCCCGTTGCGTTTTTGGGTGTCGCGGCCGGTTTGGCGGCGACTGTGTTTTTTGTCTGTTACTTATAAGTATGGTGTGCCGCGGCCGGTTTGGCAAATCAGCGGCTATTCTAGTGGTTATGAGCCCTTTTTCCGCGTTTGAAACTTGGTCGGATCTTGCTGCTTTGGCTGATGGTCGAGTGGCTGGTTGGTTGCGTTTTGCGGCGGATGCGGTTACGCCTGAGGAGCGGGCTGGTCGCGATGCGGTTGCGGAAGCAGGCACGGCTGGTCGGCAAGGCTCGAACCCGGCAAGCCCGGTTGGTGAAAATGGCTCGGAAACTCACCCAGAAACTAACCCGGAAACCGGCTCTGATCCTACGCAAGACTCGGTTACTCAACAAAACCCGGCTGACCAGACCGGCACCGCAGCAGGCCCAGATACCGGCACAACTGCCGCAGATGGCGGTTTTGCATCGAGCGTGGCCACGAGCGAAGGCCTGGCTTTTGCGCGGCAGATTTTGCAACTTTTGGCGGGAACGCAAGATCCGCTTTTGGCCGCTTTGGAGCTGCGCAAGGCGACGCAGGATTTGCCGGCAGGCCTGTCTCGCAAAGACAAATTTGCTTTAAAAACGGGTGCGGTGGCGGCTCTGGGCGCGCCGTGGCTGGTTTTGCCGGTTGCTCGCCGCATTTTGCGTGAGCGGCTGAGCAGCGTGCTTTGTGTCGCGAATTTGGGCGGGGAATACAAGCAGCTGGCCAAGGCGGTTACAAAGCATGGCGAGCAGGGTGTGCCGGTTTCGCTGGCGTTGGGCGGCAGCGCGGTTTTGGGCCCGGAGGGCGCTGAACGCGAATTAAAGCGGCTGATCAGTTTGGCGCAATTGCCTTTTGTTTCCAGGCTTTTGGTTGATATTGGCAGGCTTGCGCCGGGTAATAATTGGCGACATGATGCGCGGGTTACGGCGGCGGTCACGGCGGCTCGGCAGCTTTTGGAAGTTGCTGACAATAACGCGGTTTTGGTCACTTTTCAGGCCACCGCTTATGATGATGTGCGGCTGCTAGCGCAAACGGCAACGCAGCTTTTGCAGGACACTGCTCTGCGACACGTGTCATTTGGCGTGTCGGTGCGGGCGGAAAATCCTGAGAGTGCCGAGTTTTTGACGGCGCTTTCGGTGCACACAGCGGCGCGTTCGACGGCTGGCGGGGCGCCTTTGGAGGTGCGCATCACCTGTGAAAGCACGCTGTCGCAGGAGTCTGCTGCTTCGATTTTGAGCGGCTTGCCGGTTGCGGTTTTGGAGAGTCGCGTGGCGCGCGAAGCGGCGGCTTTGCAGCTTTTGCGCACTGTTTTTAACGGCTTGGGCGTGCGGGCGGTTTTGGCCAGTGAAAGCGCGTTTTTGGTGGCTGCGGCTTTGGAGCTACAGCAGCTTTTGGCTACGGGCGGCGATGTTTTGGGCGTGGAGTTGCGTGCCGGTGTGGCCGATACGCTGGCGCAGGTTTTGGTGTCCGATCGGGTGCCGGTTTACACGGTTTTGCCGCTGGTGGAAAATTCCGAGTTTGATGCTGCGGTGCCTGGTTTGTTGCGGCTTTTGGGTGAGGCGGCAGATGCCGGTAGTGCGATTGCGCACAAGAAACTTTTGGATCCGCTGTTTTTGCCGGCTGCCGAGTTGCGTGCGGCTGAGTCGCAGGTTTTGGAGCAGGTTTTGGCGCGTGCGGCGGAGCCTGCTGCTGCGGTTAATCGAGTGCAGGACAGGGCACATGAGTGGGATCCGACGGAGCGTGACAGCGCCCTGTTTTATCGTCCGCAAGATGACGCAAATATGGCCAATACGGGCGGTTTGACGGCTGCTGTTTTGGGATTGCGCGGAGATGACGAGACCGGCGAAATTGTTTTGGAAAAAACTGCTGTGCGCACGGTGCCGGTTGTGTCTGAAAGCGGGTTTAGTGCGGAGCCGGGCACCGATGTGTCTTTGATGCACAACCGGGATTGGCTGCTAAACCAGATCGTTTCTGGCCGTTCCGAAAGTGAAGAAATCGCTGATCAGAACGCAAAAAACGCAAAAACTGATGGTAAAGATACAAAGGGTGAAAAATCCGAGGGCAAAAAAGCCGCAGGTAAAAAAACCCTCGGCCCAGACGGGCAAGCAGCCGACAAGCAGGCCGCTTCCACCATCGAAACAGACGAAATAGCAAACGGTGAAGACGAAATCGCACTGCTGCCACACACTCAAAAAGAGCTCGCCCAGCGCGTGCGCGCCCTGCGAAAAATTGCGCTCGCCAGCGTCGCAAACCGCGACACCCTGACCAGCCAATTTGCTGCCGCAACCCGCCTGCACGCCGCAGCAATCGACAGCCAAATCAACTATCTGATCGACAGCGCCCGCTATTTTGCGCTGCTCGGCGACGGCATGCAACTCGTGCGCGGCGCAACCTTCAACCCGGCCGGCAACGTGCTGATCGTCTGCAACAACCCAGAATTTACCGGCGAAGCGCTGGTCGCCCTGCTGGCCGAATTTGCTGCCGGGAACAGCACCGCGCTCGTCGCCTCCGCACCAACCATAGCGCTTGCAAAGCACCTGCTGCCGGACTGGCATGCCGCCGGCTACCCTGCCGACAGCCTGCAACTGCACCAGCTCGAACACAGCGACATTGCTCGCCTGCACGCCACCCACGGCTATGCGCGGGCGCTGCTGCTGGGTGACAGTGTGCTGCAAGAATCTGTGACTCGCCTGCTGCCGGGCCTGCCGGTGCAGGGGCGTTTTGAGCAGATCGGCGTGGCCGCGATCACCCCGGCAGCCGACATCGACACTGCCGCGGCAGACGCGATCACCAGCGCCTTCACCGGCGGTGACAACGGGTTGCGTCAGGTACGGGCGATCGTCGCGCTCGGCAGCGTGTACAAATCGAAGCGATTCCGTCAGCAGCTCGCTGACGCGGCACGCGCCGTTCCCACCGCCGCACTGCACCCGGCTTTTCACGCCGGCCAGACAGCGGGCCATACTCTTACAAAAC
>JAUNHM010000076.1:0-1819 GCA_030523945.1 Microbacteriaceae bacterium | reverse complement strand
TTGACGAATCTAGCAAACTGGGCGGATTCTCCAAATTTGCCACAATCACCGAGCTAGCCGACACTGCCGAAACCGCGCCAGCCGAACCGTTAGCCGCCGCAATTCCGCCGCTAGCCGCGCCGCCGACCGCCACACAACTGCGCCTACTCACCGAACTCGACCACGGCGAAAGCTGGCTATTACAACCGCGCCAGCTCGACGAAACCGGGCTGCGCTGGAGCGCCGGCATCAAACTCGGCGTCAAACCAGACAGCGATTTTTGGCTACACCTGGCCGGTCTACCGCTCATCGGCGTGACCCATGCTCGGCGTTTTAGCGACCTGCAAGACGCATGCAACACGATCGGCAGCGGAGCCGTCGCGAGCCTGCACAGCTGGGACGCAGCCGAAATCATCCCGTGGCTGGGCAGCACCCGAGCCGCCAGCCTGCTAACCAACCAGCCGACCGTGCCGGGGCAAGTCGAACGCGTGCCAAGCGGAGCATGGAGAGCAAGCGGCTGCGGCATCGCGCAACTAGCCGGCGGACCAAACCATCTCGTCGCACTGGGCAACTGGCAGCTGCGTGAAGGCACACCGAGCAGCACCCTGCACCTGCGCGGCCTCACCCCCGAAGTCACCCGCCTAATCGAGCTAGCGCAACCGCACCTGAGCTATGCCGAATTTGACCTGCTGCGACGCGCGGCCCTATCAGACGAGCTTGCCTGGCGCACAGAACTTGGCGTGGCGCGCGACACCAGCGGACTCGGCATCGTCACCAATATTTTGCGGTACTGGCGCGTGCCAACCCATGTGCGCTTCGCCGAAAACACAACTGCGCCGGCCGCCCTGCGCGTACTTGCCGCGGCGATGCTGTTGCGGGCACCGATCAGCGTGAGCAGCGGTAGAAAACTCGGCAGCGAAATTACCGCCCTACTAGCCAGCCAAAACATTGCTGTGGTGGCCGAAAACGACGAAACCTGGCTGCAAAACATCACCCTGCACGGGCCGCGCGTGGCCGACAGCGAAGTGGAGCGGATCAGGCTGGTTGGCGGGGACGCGATGCGGCTGAGCGAATGGCTGGCGGCGCGGCGACACGTCGACATTTGGGCGCAGCCGGTGACGATGGCCGGGCCTGTTGAGCTGCTTACTTTCTTGCGCGAACAGGCAGTTTCGATCAACCATTTGCGTCACGGTACCCACGCCGATTTGCCTGATTTGACCGAGTGGCTGCGGCAACTGGCGCGGTAAAAATCACCGTGTAGAAGTGGCGATTGCGCGGACTGGGGTGCTGGAGCGCTGCCCGGGCATGCAGGATTCTGTGCGGGGTGCGGTGATGTTGTTGCGTCCGGGTTCTGGCCGGATTATGGCCGGATTAAGGTCGGATTGCGGGGCGAAGTTTCATGTGAAACATTTGCTGCCTGACGAGGCGGGTTAAAGGCAACTCGAAACCCGGCCATAAGGTCGACCCCCAGCCCCGAGTCTCCGGGTGCAGAAAAGGCGCCCTGCGTGATGCAGAACGCCTTTTCGCGGCTATCTATCGCCTTAACGCCTTACTGTTTGCGCTTCTTGCGGCGGCCCAACAGGAAGGCACCAACTGTTGCAAACATGCCAGCGATCGCGGTCAGCCAGCCAGTGCCAGCGCTACCGGTATTCGCCAGGCCCGGAGCCGCTGGCTGCGGCTGGGTCGGCTGCTGCGGCTGAGGCTGCACAGGCACCTGCGGCGCCGGCGGCGTATCAGTCTGCGTCGGCGGAGCAGGCGTCACCGGATCCGGGGTCGGACGCTGATCAACCTTTGGCCCTGGCAGGGTATGCTGCTTCGGCTCAGGCTTCAGGTAAGGCGA
>JAUNHM010000075.1 GCA_030523945.1 Microbacteriaceae bacterium | reverse complement strand
GAAAACTAGCTGGGAGCCCGAAAGACTAGCCGGGAACCGGAATGGCAAAACGCTAGACAGATGCAAACAAGTAAGCAAGCGCAGACAGATACAGACAAGACTAAAGGACCAATAAGATGGGAGCAGGCAAGCGCATAGGCAGCGCTGCGGCAGTTGCGGCAGCTGGTGCGGCCGTATGGGCTGTGGCAGTTGAACGGCAGCTGTTTACCCTACGTCATCACGAGTTGCCAGTTTTGCCTACCGGGAGAGCGCCGGTGCGAGTTTTGCACCTGTCTGACCTGCACCTGGCTCCGTGGCAGCGGCGGAAAATGCGCTGGGTGCAGGATTTGGCGCAGCTGCAGCCGGACGTTGTGGTGCTCACCGGTGACATGCTCGGCCACCGGGACGCAATCGAACCGCTTTTGCAGACGCTAAAGCCGCTGATTTCCGGGGCAGCGCAAACCGTTTTTGTGCACGGATCTAATGACTATTATGCGCCGCGACTAAAAAACCCGGCCAGCTACCTGATCGAGCCTTCTACGAAACGCAAACTCAAGCGCCAGCCAGATCTGGACACAGCCGCGCTGACCCGCGGACTGGTCGAGTTAGGTGCGGTCGATTTGAACAATAAAGCTGCAACCGGACGCGTGCGCGGCACAGATTTTTTGTGGTTTGGGATGGACGATCCGCACATCAAATATCACCGACCGGAGCAAATGCGTGCGGCAATTGCCGAGCTTGCCGGGCAGAGTGCTGGCGATACCGATAAGCCAATAGCAGCCAAGCGGGCCGGCGACATCGGGATCGCAAAAACTGAGCCTGCCGGAGTCGATACAGCCGGCACTGTAGCCGCCCCACAAACTGGCGCAGCAGATTCAACCGAGCCGGTGCGACTAGGCGTTATCCACGCACCATACCAGCAACCACTAAACGCGCTTGTGAGCGAGCAACCTGCGGTCATTTTTGCCGGACACACCCACGGCGGCCAGCTGCGCCTGCCTATTGCCGGGGCACTGACTTCAAACTGTGACCTGCCGACGGCGCAGGCGCGCGGGCTGAGCGTGTGGCACACTGCCCACCACCAGGCGTTTTTGCATGTGTGTGCGGGATTGGGCACGTCTATTTATGCGCCGGCACGCTTTCTGTGCCGTCCCGAGGCCGCGCTAATCACACTTGTGGCGCCGAACAGCGAAACTACCTAAATTACGCGCAAACCAGCATCTATGCCAGCAAGCCGTAACAGCACCGGCTAAAAAAGCAAAACCGACCGGGCTGACTCCAGCCGACCGGGCTAGTTACGCGCCAACAAACCGCGAGCCGCAGCGAACCGCTTAAACCCCGGCAGACAGCCGCTCAGCCACAAGCTCCGCGATCTGCACCGCATTCAGCGCCGCACCCTTGCGCAGGTTGTCGTTCGCGATAAACATCACCAGACCGCGCTGCCCAGGCACGCTCTGATCCTGCCGGATACGCCCAACCAGGCTCGGGTCGATACCTGCCGCATCGCGCGGGGTCGGCACGTCCATTAGCTGCACGCCAGGCGCCTCAGCCAGCAACTCGCGCGCCTTTTCCGGAGTAATATCGCGCGCAAACTCGGCGTGCACCACCAGCGAATGCCCGCTAAACACCGGCACGCGCACGCAGGTGCCGGCTACCAGCAGCCCCGGAATGTCCAGGATTTTGCGACTTTCGTTGCGCAGTTTTTGTTCTTCGTCGGTTTCGCCCCAGCCGTCATCGACCAGTGCCCCGGCCAGCGGCACAGCGTTCGCCGCGATCGGCTTGACATAAACTTCCGGCGCAGGCTCATGCCCGATTTGCCCGTCATAGACGAGCCGGGTATCGCTGCCCGCTTCTAGCAACGCGGCGGTCTGGTTGTGCAGTTCGGCAACGCCGGCAAGTCCGGAGCCAGAGGTCGCTTGATAGGTTGCAACTCGCAGTCTTTCCAGCCCGGCAAATTCGTGAAGCGGCGCCAGCACCGGCATTGCCGCCATGGTGGTGCAGTTCGGGTTTGCGATAATTCCTTTGCGAGCTTCTGCGAGCGCGCCCGGGTTTACTTCGCTCACAACCAGTGGCACGTCCGGGTCGAGTCGCCAAGCGCTCGAGTTGTCGATCACGATCGCTCCGGCGGCTGCAAATTTTGGCGCGTAGGCTTTGGAGGTGGCTCCCCCGGCAGAAAACAGTGCAATATCAATGCCGGCAAAGTCTGCGCTGGCGATGTCTTCGACGGTTATTTGCTGGTCGCCATATTCGAGCACTCGCCCGGCAGAACGCGCGCTAGCAAAAAATCGCGCATGCGCCACCGGCACACGGCTACCGGCGAGCAGTTCGCGCATTACTCCGCCGACCTGCCCGGTCGCTCCAACGATCGCTATTGTTAGCTCCACAGCCCCTCCTTCGCTAATAAACCAACCATTAACGCCCGGTTCCGGCATAAACTACAGCGTCTTCGGCAGCGTCCAGCCCGAGGGATGTATGCAGCACCTGCAACGCCCTGTCCACCGCATCGACATGGGTTACGATAGAAATACGAATTTCGGAGGTGGAGATCATTTCGATATTGATGCCGGCGTCATAAAGTGCCTGGAAAATCTGCGCTGGCAAGCCAACATGGGTGCGCATGCCGGCGCCAACGACAGCAATTTTGCCGATTTGGTCGTCGTATTGTAGGCTAGTAAAGCCGATTTCTTCCTCTGACTGTTGCAGCGCTTCGACCACGCGCGCGCCATCGCCGGCGGGCACGGTAAAACTGATATCGGTGCGGCGGGTTTCGGCGACAGACACGTTTTGCACGATCATGTCGACGCTGGTGTTGGTTTTGGCTACCAGCGCAAAAACCTGTGCGGCGCGACCTGGCGCGTCTGGCACCCCGACAATCGTGATTTTCGCATCGTTTTTGTCGACCGCAATGCCGCTCACAAGCGCTTCTTCCATTTTGACTCCCTTCGGGGCGTTTGCCGGGTCGCACACAATGGTGCCTGGGTTGGTTGTAAATGATGAGCGCACATGCAGGGTGACGCCGTGTCGCCGCCCGAATTCGACTGCGCGCAGGTGCAGCACTTTTGCCCCGCAGGCGGCTAGTTCGAGCATTTCTTCGCTGCTGATAATGTCGAGTTTGCGGGCGCGCGGCACGATGCGCGGGTCGCAGGTGTAGATGCCGTCAACATCGGTGTAAATTTCGCACACGTCTGCGCCCAAAGCAGCGGCGAGCGCAGCGGCACTTGTGTCGGATCCGCCCCGCCCCAAAGTCGTAATTTCGCGTCCGCTGCGGCCTTGGAAACCGGCTACGATTGCGATTGCTCCGGCGTCGATTGCTTCGCGCACGCGTTTTGGCTGGATGCGCACGATTTTTGCGTTGCCGTGTCGCGTATCGGTGTGCATGCCGGCTTGCGATCCGGTAAAGGCGACCGCTTCGCTGCCGAGGCCCTTGATGGCCATTGCAAGCAACGCCATGGAAATGCGTTCGCCAGCGCTGAGCAGCAGGTCGAGTTCGCGGGGGGTTTTGATCGGGGTGACGGCGTCGGCCAGGTCGAGCAGCTCATCGGTGGTGTCGCCCATTGCGCTCACGACGACCACCACGTCGTTGCCGGCGCGGCGGGTTTCGACCACTCTTTTTGCGACGCGTTTAATACTTTCGGCATCAGCGACCGAGGAACCGCCAAATTTTTGCACTATTAGCGCCATGTCACCCCTTTCGCTGCATTTTCCGTCTATCCTAACATTATATCTCCGCCTTTTTCATCGGCCGGTTTTATCTTAAGCTATCTCCCAGTTTCGACGCTTTTTCGGCGATATTTAAGAAAAGTTCGGGTCAACTGCGGTTCGGTAAGTAAAATCCGGGTCAACTAAATACGGCTCAGTTCAGCTCAGGTAAGCTGCAGCTCAAGTTACATCCGCAAATCCCCGCAGCTTTAGTCGCAGGCTGCGGCGCGATACAGGCGGCTTTCGCCAAATTGCTCGACAAGTTCCATGCCCGGCGCGGTCGTGATCCCGTCCAGACCTTTCGGGCGATATTCGATGCCGTTCATGCGCGGTTCGGTTGGGAAATAAACCGCATATCGCACCCCGGTTTTACGCACAGCTTCGCACACGGCCGGGTTGTTTTGTGCTTCGGCAAAATGGTCCCAAATTATTTGCTCGTCTGCGGCAAGGTCACCTTTCATATACTGCATAATGCTCGGATATCCGTAATACAAATAGGATAGTGAAGCGCCGGTGGCCGGGTCGCCTAAGATTTTTTGGCCGGCCGGCACATGCTTACTTAGGGACGCCAGGATTTTGAATTTGTCGATGCCGGTAATTCTGGTTTCTTGCGATAGAGTTGCGTATCGGTCGGCAAGATGTTCGCTTGCTTTAATATGCATGCCAAGTAACGCAGCAGCTAGGGTAGCGGCCGCAAAAGCAAATGCGAAAAACTCGCGCCGTTCACACAAAAGCTTGAAAATTTTGGCGAAAGCAAACCCGGCTATCGGAATCACCGCAACCCCGATAATCGCGCCAAACCGTGGCGGGTCGCCATGCCATACAGAACCGATATAGTAAAGCAGATTGCCGGTCGACGAAACGGAAGCAACCAAAACGATCGAGAAAAATACTGCTGTCACGCCCAAAGCCACGATAGTCTGGGCGCGCAACTTAATACCGATCGCTAAAGCAGCCAGCGCCAAAACCGTCAAAATCCATTCCTGCCCGAAATCGAAATAAGCCAGATGGATTGCGTCTTGCACGGCTTCTGGCAGAGTTCTGTCGTTACTTCTGAGTGTGTCTGAGGCGAGTCGCGGATATAGGAAAAAGAGGATTGCTAGGCATGCTATCCCGGTTCCGAAGGTGAGCGCATAGTCGCGTGTGGTTTGTTTGCCGAACTTTAGTGCGATGCGGGTGATCGCTAAAATAAATCCGAAGATGAGGAGCGCGACGATCATGCTCGGATGCGCCAGGGTGGCTGTGGCGAGCGAAACTAACGCACCTAGATAGACGGTTTTGCGATCTGCGAGGAAATGGCGGCTGCCGAAGTCGAGGGCGTGGCTGAAAAATGTGTAGCAGACGGGCAAAAATAGGCAGCCAAGAAAGTTGGTGTAGACTGGGCCGTAGATGACGAGGCCTAGAGGGAAAGACGGCAAAACTGTGGCGGCAATGGCGCTGGCGATGAGGGCTGTGTTGCCGCCGGAAACCGTATGTTTCACGAGAAACACAACCGAGACTGGCCACATAGACAACAAAACTGCCAAAATTACGCTGGTTGTGGCGGCTGGGATGGGCACGCCGGTGCTTTGGTATACGAGAGAGACCAGTAGATGCCAAATGTCTTGATAAAAATAGTCGTGCCCGTTGATCATCCTGCCAAATTTCCAGGGCGCATAGTTGAGGGTTTCGGTAACGTAGCGAGCACCGTTGAGGTGGAAAACGCTGTCGAAGACGGTGGAGATGCGCTCTGGGGTGGGCACGCCGGCAAGGAAAATACCGCCGACGACGATGGCTGGCAGGGCTAGCGCGATGAGCAGGGCGGATTTTGTATAGGGTTTTGGCGCGTCTGGTGAGGCTGCGAGCGAGAATTTACAGAGCCGCAAGAGCCCAGCTGCCGCGGCCGGAATTAGCAGCAAAAGCGGGAATGCGACTGCTGGCCGCCAATAGATGCCGAACGAGGGCAGCACAAAAGAAAGCAGAGCAATGGTGGCGGCTGAAATGACAGGCGCGAAGGCGAAAAGCGTGATACCTCTGGCGCGCAAAATTAGGCCGGCTACGAGTCCGGGCGCAAACAGCACTGCTGCTGCCACAAACACTGCGGGGATTGCGTTAAACCAGCTCACCTATTCGCCTTTCCTGTGCCTGTTTTGCCGAAAATATATTTTAATTATAAAACTGAGTGGCTGAGACATTTCTGCCCCAGCCACCCAATATATGTGCTCAGTGATTATGCGTTGCGGCGGCGGATAGCGAATACGCCTGCGCCTGCAGCAACAAGTGCGATTGCACCTGCGAGAGCTACGAAGTTCTGCTCAGAACCGGTCTTTGCCAGTTTCTTTTTGTCATCTTCAGCTTTGTCGTTACGCACCTCGAATTCGAGTTCAACGCGCTTTTCAGCTCCCTGAGCGATGAAGTGGTGGATGCCTTCGGTGAAGTCCTTTGGCACGATAAATTCACCGAAAATGCCGCCTGTAGGACCGGCTTTTACAGTGCCCAGATCAACGATTTCTGAGTGCAGGCTGATTTTCACAGTTTCACCTGGCTTAAAGCCTCCAGCAACGTATTTTACTTTATCACCTGGCTTTACAAAAAGATCTTTGTGTTTGCCATCTATATACAGTCGAGCACCATCTTTAACAGAGATATACGTACGGCATTCACCACCTTTACCGCAGATAATTTCACCTTTTTTGATTAAATGACCGTAGCTAGGGTTCTTGCCGTAGGTGTCGTTGTGGCTGTGGGTGCCGTTGCCTTGCGCGCCAGGGGCGATGTTGCCAGCCTGGGTGCCGTGGGTGCCGTTGCCTGAGATGCCAACTGCGTTTGCGGTGATGCCTGCGAGGCCAATGCCGCCAGCAACCAGTGCTACACCTGCTGCCGCAGAAACAAGTTTCTGGGTGATCTTCATTTTTCTCCTAAGTGGTAATAAATTTTAACGCATAAAACCATGCATTCTACATGCTGCGGGGCGGCGGGG
>JAUNHM010000074.1 GCA_030523945.1 Microbacteriaceae bacterium | reverse complement strand
GCAGCAGCGCGCAAAAAAAACAGGCGGAAAAAGAGTAAAAAAGGCCTGATCGTTCTGCTAGTTATGCTGCTTCTGATCGGTGCCGGTGGCGCATTTGTTGTAGCAAACTACGGCGAAAAAATCTTTGGCAGCAGTAGCGGTGACAGTGTAGACTATGACGGCGAAGGCAGTGGCGAAGCGAAAATCACCATCAATCCTGGCGACGGCGGCGAAGCTATCGCCATGTCCCTGGAAAAAGCCGGCGTGATCAAAAAAGCCAAAACCTTTGTGACCTATCTGACCAAAGAGCAGCCAAAAGCAATTTTTCACCCGGGCACCTATAAACTGCGCCAAAAAATGAGCTCTGCAGCTGCGTTTAAACTGCTACAAGACCCGGCCAGCAAAGCGCAGAACAAGGTGACCATTCCAGAGGGCACAATTGCGGCTAACATTTTTAAGGCCCTGGCAAAAGAAACAAAAATACCGGAGCAGGAATTTGTAGCAGCGGCCAAAGACTATAAAGCACTGGGTGTGCCAGCAAAGTTCCCGAGCATTGAAGGATTTTTGTTCCCGGCAACCTACGAATTTGAGCCGGAAGACACCGCCAAAACCATTTTGCAAAAAATGGTAGACCGCACCAAAAAAGCGCTAAAACAGCATAATGTGCCAGAGGACAAAACCTTTGAAATCTTGACAATGGCGGCATTGGTGCAGCGCGAAGCTGGCTCGATCAAATCGGATTTTCCGAAAATTGCGCGAGTGTTTTACAACCGGCTTGAGCGCGGCATAAAACTTGAGTCTGACGCGACCGTGGCATACGGCACCGGGCGATATGAGAGTGTCTGGACCAAACCGGAAGAGCGTGCGGATAAGAGCAACAAATACAACACCTATGCCAACCCTGGCTTGCCAGCCGGGCCAATTGGAGCACCGGGAGACTTGGCTCTTGAAGCGGCGATGAAACCGACACCTGGGTCGTGGCTGTTTTTCATGGCGATTAACCTGGAGACCGGTGAAACCGGATTTGCGAACACCGCTGCAGAGCACGACAAAAACGTGGAAAAACTTGCTGCCTGGTGTACTGCGCACCGTGCAAACGGTGGCAAGCGCTGCGACTAAGGCAGGGCAGTCATGGCGGTTGAGGGCTATGGGGTAGCTGGCGAAAATGCTGGCGTAGGGCGCAAATTTGCTGTGCTCGGATCGCCGATCGCGCACTCGCTGTCGCCGCAGATTCATTCTGCAGCTTTTGCTGAGCTCGGCTTGGTCGGCTGGGAATACTGCCGGCACGAAGTGCAAGCGGCAGAGCTAGCCGACTTCTTGCAGGGCGCAGGGGCGGCATATAGCGGATTTTCGGTGACAATGCCGTTGAAAGAGCAGGCCGCGCAGATTGCGGTAAAAAGGTGTGAACTGACTGCAGCTACGGGCGTCGCCAATACTCTGCTGCGCGTGCCAACGCAAGACAGCGGCGCTGGCGTTGCATGGCAGGCATATAACACAGACATACCCGGCCTGCAGCAGGCATGCAAACGTGCCGGATTGAACTGGCAAAACACCGTGATTTTAGGGGCCGGCGCAACCGCGCTTTCTGCCGGGGTCGCAGCTCTTCGCGCGGGAGCGGAGCGCGTGCTGTTTGTCGCCCGCCGTGCTCGGTCCGCTCGGAATATTGCAGCAAAACTATGCCAGCTAGCCCAAACCCGTGCGGCAAGCCTACAAATATCTACTCAGCAGACAATTATTGCCGCTGCGAGTTTTGTATCGGAAGCACCATTTTTTGTTGCGGAAGTAGTTTTTTTCACCGAGCCAGACAGCGGAAAAAAAGCTGCCGATCAGGGAATTTTACAAGCAGAAATAGCAGGCCAGAACACTGTCGGTTCCAGCCCCGAGAACGCAAGCAGCCAGCCAAGTGGCGTTTTCCAAAATAATTCTCAAAATACAAAAGGTGACCGGGCAGACCACCCCACCTGCAACGCAAACCTAGACGCAAAAAACTATACTCAGCATATAATTGATGCGGCCACACTCACCGTCAGTACCCTGCCCGGCGGCGCAGACCTGCCCCTGCCCGAGGCGCTCCTAAAATCCCCGCTGTATGACGTCGCATATAGCCCCTGGCCCTCAACTTTTGCCCTGCGTTGGGATGCAGCCGGCACCCCGGCACACAGTGGCCTATCAATGCTCGCAGAACAGGCGCTGTTGCAGTTGCGACTCTTTACCGCAGGCGACATTGCCGCGCCGCTCCCAGACGAAACCGGCCTGCTCCAGACAATTCACGGCATAATCGGACTAAAATAGTACCTATGCTACGTTGGCTTACCGCAGGAGAATCGCACGGCCCCGAACTGATCGCAGTTTTAGAGGGGCTGCCCGCAGGTGTGCCCGTCACCCTCGCGCAGGTGCAAGCCGACCTTGCGCGGCGCAAACTCGGCTATGGTCGCGGCTCTCGTATGAAATTTGAGCAGGACGAGCTGCATTTTTCCGGCGGTGTGGTGCAGGGAGAAACTATCGGCTCGCCGGTCGCCATCCGGGTGGGTAACACAGAATGGCCAAAATGGCAGGAAGTGATGAGCGCCGAGCCGTGCGAGCTGAGCGACAAATCGCGCGGCAGGGGAGCGCCGCTGACACGGCCACGGCCCGGACATGCCGACCTCGTCGGAATGCAAAAATACGGTTTTGCGCAGGCCCGGCCGGTGTTGGAGCGCGCCAGTGCGCGAGAAACCGCTGCGCGGGTGGCTTTGGGTGCTGTGGCAAAAGCGTTTTTGGCAGAATTAAATATTGGGCTTGTGAGTCACACTGTTGCGATCGGTAGCGCTGCGGTGCCGGCCGACTCGCCGCTGCCGCGGTTTGCCGATTTGGCGCAGCTGGACAGCGACCCGGTGCGGTGTTTTGACGCGGAGACCAGTGCGGCAATGGTTGCAGAAATTGACGACACCAAAAAATCTGGTGACACTATCGGCGGGGTAGTTGAGGTTTTGGTTTATGGCTTGCCACCGGGGCTTGGCAGCTATGTGCACTGGGATCGTCGCCTTGATGCGCGTTTGGCTGGAGCGCTTATGGGTGTGCAGGCGATTAAAGGCGTGGAAGTTGGCGACGGCTTTGTCACTGCTACGCGCCGCGGCTCTGTTGCCCACGACCCGCTCACTGTTGCAGCGGGCGCAGATGTGCCGATCGTGCGTGAAACAGGGCGCGCCGGCGGTATCGAGGGTGGTATGACCACCGGGCAAATTTTGCGGGTGCGTGCAGCGATGAAGCCGATCGCGACCGTGCCGCACGCTCTGCCAACGGTCGATGTGGCCACGGGCGAACAGGCAGCAGCACACCATCAGCGCAGCGATGTGTGTGCGGTGCCGGCGGCCGGGGTAGTGGCAGAGGCAATGGTGGCGCTGGTAATCGCAGACGCGGTGACAGAAAAATTTGGCGGCGACAGCGTGGCCGAGGTGCGTCGCAACCTGCAGGCATTTTTGGAGTCCATTCCGGCGAATTTACGCACAGAAATCGAGCGTTAATGAGCGAAAACAGGGGCGATTTTATACAGCAGCCGCGGCAAGAAAATGCTGGAGGGGTAAAATCTGTGCACCCGGCAACCCTGGTGGCGCAGGCAGCAACACGGGCTGCGCAGGCACAAAAACTCGCGCAGCAGAACGCTCGCGGCACGCAAAGCGGAGCAGTAAACGCGCAAAATATGTCAGAAGCCGCTCAAAATGAGCTGTCTCGCCCGGTGCCTGCCCCGCCTAAAAACTCCACGCAATCGCAGCTGCCGCAGTGTGCAATCGTGTTTGTTGGCCCGATGGCCGCGGGAAAAACCAGCATCGGCAAGCGTGTGGCCAAAGAACTCGGCATACCTTTTATTGACACAGACTCGCGCATCACCCAACTGCACGGCTCTATCACCGAAATTTTTGCCCGCCGCGGCGAAGCCGAATTCCGCAGAATCGAAGCCGAAATTGTGGCGCGGGAAGTTTCAGAGCCTGGCGCCCGCGTGGTTTCGCTCGGTGGTGGTGCGCTTTTGGCTGAAAAAACGCGCGAAATTTTACGCCAACACCCGGTGATTTTGCTAATGACCACCGAAGAAGCAGTGATGCGCACCGTAAACCTGGATAAACGCCCGCTTTTGCGTGATGATCCTGGTGCCTGGAGTCGCATTTTGGAAGCGCGCCGTGCCATTTATGAAGAGGCTGCTTCTGTCACCTTCCACACAAACCGGCACAGCAAAGAGGGCATTACCGACCTGATTGTGACCTGGGCTAGGGAACAGGCCGCATCAGCTTTGCGCAGTCAGCGGGCTGCTTTCGCTGCGCGTGCGGTTATCGACATGCCCCAGACGGCGCTTTTGTCGCAACCTGCGATGAAACCGGCTGTGCCGTCGCCGGCGGTGTTGCGCGCTCGGCTTGCCCGCTTGAACCGCACAGATGCAGCCGCATAACTGCTTGCCCAAAAATGACACAGATTTTTGCTCAAATTAACCAGGAAATCAAAATGACGGAAACTTCAAACCCGGCTCAAGACCCGGCACCTAAAACAGGCCCGGACGCAGCAGAAACTGCGCTCACAACCCCGGCCGTAACTGAACAAACCACAGGTCGGGCTCAGGCTGGTCTTGCCGCAGACTCAGAAATCACCACGGTCCAGGTCGCCGGCGAAGCCGCTTCGACAATCATCATCGGCCGCGATCTGAGCAGCCAGGTCGTCACGGCGCTCGGCGAGCGGGTCGCAAAAGTTTTGATTGTGCACACCGGCTCGGTCGGCAAGCTCGCAAACGATCTGCGCGCCACCCTGCAAGACGCCGGATACACTGCGCTGCTCGCAGAAGTGCCAAACGCCGAAAGTGCCAAGCGCGTCGAGGTTGCCGCGTTCTGCTGGCAGATCCTCGGCCAGGCAGATTTCACCCGCTCTGACGCGATTATTGGTCTGGGCGGCGGCGCGGTCACCGATCTGGCCGGTTTCGTGGCAGCGACCTGGTTGCGCGGTGTGCGGCTGATCCAAATCCCGACCACGGTTTTGGCGATGGTCGACGCGGCTGTCGGCGGCAAAACCGGCATCAACACTGCGGAGGGCAAAAACCTGGTGGGCGCTTTTTACGCTCCGCACACGGTGATCGCCGACCTTAACCATCTCGCCTCCCTGCCAAAAAACGAGATTTTGGCTGGTTTCGCCGAGGTCGTCAAGTGCGGTTTTATCGCAGAACCGGAAATTTTGACCACGCTTGAGGCCGACGTTGCCCGCGCCACAGACCCCGCCACTTCGGAATTTCGCCGCCTGATCGAGCTTGCGATCGGGGTCAAGGCTCGGGTCGTCAGCGAAGATTTCAAAGAGGGGGGATTGCGCGAGATCCTCAACTACGGCCACACGCTCGGCCACGCGATCGAGCACGCGGAGCGCTACCAGTGGCGGCACGGGGTAGCGATTTCGATCGGCATGGTTTATGCGGCTGAGCTCGGCCGGCTGGCGGGTCACCTGTCTGATGCCGTGGTCGATCGCCATCGCAGTGTGCTGGGGCTGCTGGGCTTGCCGGTGCAGTATCCGGCGGGTCGCTGGGAGGGGCTGCTGGCCACGATGCAGCGCGACAAAAAGGCTCGCGCGGGCATGCTGCGGTTTGTGGTTTTGGACGATATTGCCAAGCCGCGTATTTTGGCCGGCGCCGATCATTCGCTTTTGCAGTTCGCTTACGCGGAAATTGAGGCCTAGTTTTTGCTCGCAGGCTTGTAGGTTTAGCGCAATTTTTTGTAATATTTTTATGGAAAACTACTAAGTCTGCTGCTTGTTTTGCGGGTTGAAATGCGGTTTTGTGCTCGAACTTAATAAAAGTCGCGTCTTTCCCGCTGGGTGAGCGCAAAGCCCGGTCGCGTGGTTGCTTGCTAGGTTTTGTGCAGGGGTAGCTCACGCACTTCTTTGCAAAAGAGTAGCAGGATTACACCCAAAAGTCCGGTGCCGCAAACGATTGCTCCGAGCAGCAGTGGGTTCGCGCCTAGGAGCATCCCGACTAAGACGGGGGCAAACACGGTCGCCACGTTCGCTATTAGCGAAAAAGTTGCCATTACTCGACCCTGCATATTTTCGCTCGTCGCAGCAAAAACATAGGTGAAAAGTCCAGCGTTGAGCGGCGGCGAGGGCAGCATCGCAAAAAACGCGAGCGTGCCCATTAGCGCAGGCTCGTGCGGCAGCGCAAACAAGAGAGCAAAACAGGTGAGCATTGCAGCAAGCCCGCAGATCGCCAGATATCCCGGCGGTATTTTCCGGCTTAAAAGCGGGGTAAAAACACTGCCGACAATGCTGCCCAGCGCAAACCCGGCGCTCACAAGTCCGATAATCAGCGGCTCGTATCCGTTTTCGCGCAGATAAAACACCGTCCAAATCATTGCGGAAAACACCATCAGGTTTACCAGCGGCGCGCAAATTAGCACACGGAAGAGCGCCCTGTCTGCATATAAAAACCTAAAACTTGCGCCGTAGCCGCGCACCGCCCGCGCCAAAACCGCTCGGGTTTTTAGTTTCTGTTGTCTCGCCAGGCCCCCCTCAGCACGGCCAGGGTCGGCTACTCCCTGCTTTGGTGGGACTTTAATGCCAAAAAGTGCGGCAATAAACCCGACCTGGCAGAAGCTGCGCAGCAAAAATGGCAGCGCAGGAAGGAGGCCGTAAAACGCACCGGTGGCCGGGGTGCCCGCGATCGAAAGGGTGGCTTCACGACTTTCTGCAGCGCTGAGTGCGCGCGGATACTGGCTCGGTGTGATAATGCTTTTGAGCGTGCCGTCAAGTGCCGGGGTGGTAATCTCTGCGCACCCCGCCGCTAAAATAGTGCACCCACTCA
>JAUNHM010000073.1 GCA_030523945.1 Microbacteriaceae bacterium | reverse complement strand
GGACATTGGGCTAGATGTTTGGCCATATATCCGCCCCCCCCCCGCGATTTTTTTGGCGTTTTTTAGCGGTTATTTAGCAACTTTGGGCACCTTTTGGCGCTTTGCAACGATTTTTTAACGATTTGGGGCAGCTTTTGAGCTTTTTGCGATTTGACCGGGTTATTTACGGGCAGATAGCTTGAAAATACAGCAAAACAGGGCACTAGAGAAAAACCCCAGCACCCTGTTTTTGCTTAATTTTAGACCTGGTTGATCATGCCATAGACGGTTACTGGCGCGAGCACCAAAATGCCAGACAGAGCCACCACAATGCCGACGCAGAGTTTAGAATGATTACGCTTCACGTCTCGCATAAACAGGTAAAACACATATATCATTAGTCCGATCGCCCAAAACACAGAACCTGTGACGGCAGAATGGAACCCGGATTTTTGCTGAAAATACTGTTTGAAAACAAAAATTCCAAACTGCACCAGCCCCATACCAAATGCCATAAGAGATGTCATAATAAAACGGTGTTTTTCATGCAGTGCAGCTTTTTGTGTTTTTGAAATGGTGCGTTCGTCAGTCATTTTTACCACTCCTCTAATAGCGGGTTTAGAGTACTTTGAAAAATATTATGCAGAGCACGGCGGTTAGGATCGTTAGCGCGCCGAGCGCGATGCCGAAACCGATTCGTTTATTTGACCAGTCGCGGTGCAGGCCGTAAGAAAGCAAAATTAAAACGTAAGTGAAAATGCCGAAGAGTCCGGCACCCGAAATGTGCCAAACCTTAGTAATTACGCTAGTTTCGACAAAAAATTTGAACAGCCAACTTCCCACAACATACAACCCAAACAGGGTCGGCCAGAAAAAATGCCACGGATTTTTGCGGATCAGACCCTGCAACTTTTCGCGCCTGGTCGCCGGTTTTTTATCTGAAATTGTGTTGATATTCATTTTCGCCCCCCCTCGGACGCATAATTTCCAAATTCATACCCTGCCGAGAGTTTTGGAATGTATGAGCGTTTTGCCGCTCGCTATTATTTAAGCAGACCAACCTGAAAATAACTGCAAAACCTACAGAAAAAGCTTCTGATCAGGGATTTTGGGGAAATTTAGGAAGAAAGTAGCGACCGCGAATTAGGCGGGGTCGCTTTCGGAAGCAGATCCGGAAGTCGAGTCGAAACTAGAATCGGAACCAGAACCAGAGTCGAAAGTAGAACCTGGAGCAGAGTCGGAACCAGAGTCGAAAACCGAGCCGAAATCAGAATCTGAACCTGGACCCGCGAAATCGGGCTGCCAAATATCTGGCGCGGCAACCCGCAAAGCCTCAGCAATCGCCGCATAAACTGTGCTCGCAACCAGACGCGCAGGCTCAGTAAGCCCCAAATTTTCCAGCTTATCGACCGCCTGGCGAGCAACACTCGCACTCAAATCGCGCGCCGCAGCCAGCGCATCGGTATAAGAGGCCCGATCCGCATCTGCCACCACAACAGGCTCGCCACCCATCTCCACCGCGAGCGCCTGGGCGATAGGCAAAACCGGCGCGGGAGCCGAAACCGCAATCGTGCTCTCGGCCAGGCGACCCAGGTCAATGCTCGTGCCGGTAAAAACCATTGCCGGATGCATCGCGAGCGGAATCACCCCCTGCGCTGCGGCAGGCGCAAACACGCTAAAACCCCGCTCCGGAGCGGTATGAGCGACAATCTGCCCCGGCTGCCACACGCCAAGCGCACTCAACCCCTGCACCAGGCCCGGCAGCTGCTCGCCCGGCACCGCAAACAAAACCAGCTCGCTAGCCCGCACCACCTCGTCCAGCGGCAAAACCGGCACGCCCGGCAAAATCGCGGCCACCCGTTCGCGCGCCTCATCGCTGCTGGCGGTAATGCCGACAATGCTGTGCCCGGCCCCTGCGAGCGCTCGCGCCAAAACCGGGCCGACCCGACCAGATCCGACCACCCCGACCTGCAGTCTGCCGGGTTGCGTTTTGCTAGCCATTTCAGCCTCCTCGCCTAAGCAATCTAAATTGCGCCGCACGATAAGTTACCTTTCCATCATACCGGCTAGGCAGCCTACCCTTCATGTCGACCAGGCCACCAACCGCCGTGCCGGCTAGGCGACCCACGCTTCATGCCGACCAGGCTACAGGCCACCATACCGACTAGACGGCCTACCTTGAAAAGCAAAAAGGCGAGCATCCGCAGATACCCGCCCCTGAGCCAGAACGCAAGGATTAACCCTGGCGACCCTTGAAACGTGGGTTCTTTTTGTTGATAACGTACACTTTGCCGCGACGCTTCACAACCTGTGAACCCGGTTTGTTTTTAAGTGACTTAATTGAGGCACGAACCTTCATCTTAAACTCCAATCGAACACTGTGCTCGCGACGCCAAAAAAAGGCGCAGAAAAGCACACTAATAAATAAGCCAAAATAAATATTACCGCAAACTCGCCAAAACAGCAAATTATTTATATTCGATCATATCACGGCCGTTATTATCCGATAAATCCCGCATTTAAGCGAGCAGGGCGGAAATAAATTCCGCGCCAGGGTGCCGGGCCAGGACGAAAAGTGGCGCTTTCACGAAATAAAAACAGCGGAACACGCCGGGGAACAAAATTGTAAAATAACCAGCAAAACGGGCCGCACGCAAACTCGGCCAGACCGAGCAAAGCAAGAAGCGCGCAAAACCGGGAAAACCGCATAAAATCGCAGTAAAACCTTGCAAACATCTGATGAAAAACACGCCAAAAACGATTAGGAAAACCGGCAAAAAAGTGCAATAATTGAAAAGCAGTAAATTTTCTGGCGTGATCAGACAGCACAAGCCTGCCCAAAAACCGCGCCCCCAAACGTGCTGCAACCGGCACAAAACTGCACAAAACCAAACAAGGAGGATGCGCGTGGCAGCCGACACCGCTAATGCCGCCAAACCAAGCGGCAAAAAGAAAAAACTGAGCGTCGGCGGTACCCTGTACCGTGGCGGCGAAGGCATGTGGTCATGGGTGCTGCACCGCATCACCGGAATTGCACTCTACTTCTTCCTGCTCGTGCACGTGCTCGACACCGCGCTGATCCGCGTCAGCCCAGAAGCATACAACGCCGTCATCGGCACCTACAAAAACCCGATCATGGGTATCGGCGAACTCGGGCTGGTCGCCGCAGTTATCTTCCACGCACTCAACGGGTTGCGCGTCATCCTGGTCGACTACTGGAGCAAAGGCGCAAAATACCAGCGCGCAATGTTCTGGATCGTCGTCGCAGTCTGGGCAATTCTCATGCTCGGCTTTGCGCCACGCCACCTGATCAACGTCTTCGGCCACATCGGTCACTAAGGGGGAACGAAAATGAGCACATCAACCAACACCCCAACCGTCGTGCCAAACCCGGCACGCAAACCAAACCCGTTTATCCGCAACAAAAAACGCACCAACTGGGAAAAATGGGGCTGGATTTATATGCGTATGTCCGGCGTGCTGCTGGTTATCCTGATCTTCGGGCACCTCTTTACCAACCTGATGCTCGGCGACGGTATCCACGCAATCGATTTTGGTTTCGTCGGCGGTAAACTGGCCAACCCGTTCTGGCAGGTGTGGGACACGCTGATGCTGTGGCTCGCGCTGATCCACGGCTCAAACGGGATGCGCACCATCGTCAACGACTATGTGAGCAAACCGGGACTTGCCAAAGCCCTGAAAGTTGCGATCTTTGTGAGCGCCGCCCTGCTGATCTTGCTGGGCACCCTGGTCACCTGGACCTTCGATCCATGCCCGGCTGGCTCACCAGCAGAACTGCTGCCAAAGTTCTGCGCAAACATTCACTAAACTCCGGGCCTGCGCCCAATAAGTCGGGCCTGCGCCCATAAACTAAGGAAAAATCTTGACAGACAGCACATACGAAGCAGTCGAAAAAGACGGCGTAATCTACCACAAATACGATGTAGTGATCATCGGGGCAGGTGGGGCCGGCATGCGCGCCGCCATCGAAGCCGCGCCAAAAGCCCGCACCGCGGTAATCACCAAACTCTACCCGACCCGCAGTCACACCGGTGCTGCCCAGGGTGGTATGGCCGCAGCGCTTGCAAACGTGGAAGAAGACGGCTGGGAATGGCACACCTACGACACCGTGAAAGGTGGCGACTACCTGGTAGACCAGGACAGCGCGGAAATCCTCGCCAAAGAAGCGATCGACGCGGTTATCGACCTGGAAAACATGGGCCTGCCATTCAACCGTACCCCGGAAGGCAAAATTGACCAGCGTCGTTTTGGTGGACACACCCGCGACCACGGTAAAGCCCCAGTGCGCCGCGCCTGCTACGCCGCAGACCGCACCGGGCACATGATTTTGCAGACCCTCTACCAAAACTGTGTGAAACACAACGTCGAGTTCTTTAACGAATACTATGCACTCGACCTCAACGTCATCACCGAAGCGAGCGGCCAAAAACGCGTCAGCAGCGTAGTTGCATACGAACTGGCCACCGGCAAACTGCACGTTTTCCAGGGTAAATCATTCGTTTTTGCCACCGGCGGCTTCGGCAAAGTCTTCAAAACCACCTCGAATGCACACACCCTCACAGGCGACGGCATGGGCATTATCTGGCGCAAAGGCCTGCCACTAGAAGACATCGAGTTCTACCAGTTCCACCCGACCGGCCTGGCAGGCTTGGGTATTTTGCTGACCGAAGGTGCCCGCGGTGAAGGCGCGATTTTGCGCAACGCCAGTGGTGAGCGCTTTATGGAACGCTACGCGCCAACCATTAAAGACCTCGCCCCGCGTGACATCGTGGCCCGCTCCATGGTGCAAGAAGTGCTCGACGGCCGCGGCGCAGGTCCACACAAAGACTATGTTTACCTGGACTGCACCCACCTCGGCGCCGAAGTGCTCGAAACCAAACTGCCGGACATTACCGAATTTGCCCGCACCTACCTGGGTGTAGACCCGGTTCACGAGCCAGTGCCGGTATATCCAACCGCACACTATGCAATGGGCGGCATTCCAACCAACAACGACGCCGAAGTACTCCAAGACAACGACACCGTCGTACCGGGCCTTTACGCAGCCGGCGAATGTGCCTGTGTTTCTGTGCACGGCTCAAACCGCCTCGGCACCAACTCGCTGCTCGACATTAACGTATTTGGCAAACGCGCCGGAAACGCAGCCGCAAACTACGCAAAAACCGCAGAATTTGTGCCACTGCCTGAAAACCCGGCAGCCGACGTGCGCAACATGCTAGAAAACCTGCGCAACTCAACCGGCACCGAAAACGTCGCCGTAATCCGCCGCGAACTGCAAGAAGCAATGGACAAAGGCGCACAGGTGTTCCGCACCGAAGAAAGCCTGACCGAGGTGCTCGGCGTAATCCACGACCTGCGCGAACGCTACAAAAACATTGCCGTGCAAGACCGCGGCCAGCGCTACAACACCGACCTGCTCGAAGGCATCGAACTGGGCTTCCTGCTCGACCTGGCCGAAGTGCTGGCATACGCAGCCCGCAACCGCAAAGAAAGCCGCGGTGGCCACATGCGTGACGACTATCCAAAACGCGACGACGAAAACTATATGCAACACACAATGGCATATTTGACCGGCGACCCGCACTCTGCCAACCCGGAAGATCACATCAAACTCGACTGGAAACCGGTGCGACAGACCCGCTACCAACCTCAAGAGAGGAAATACTAAAATGGGCGCAAAAATCCTAAAAGACGAGCCGATCGAGGCCACTGAGCAAGCCGCTGAAGCGACCGGGCACGAAACTGGCGCAAACCACGACGCAGCCCCAGAAGCGCCACAGCCGTTCAACGTGACCCTGCTGATCCGCCGCTACAACCCGGAAAACAGCGACGAGGCCTATTGGCAGGACTTCGACGTGGAAATGTATCCAACCGACAGGATTTTGGACGCACTGCACCGCATCAAATGGGAACAAGACGGCACCCTCGCGTTCCGCCGCTCCTGCGCGCACGGTATCTGCGGCTCCGACGCGATGCGCATCAACGGCCGCAACCGCCTCGCCTGCAAAACCCTGATCAAAGACCTCGACATTACCAAACCGGTCTATGTAGAGGCGATCAAAGGCCTGCCGCTGGAAAAAGACCTGATCGTGGACATGGAGCCGTTTTTTGACGCATTCCGCGCTGTGCAGCCGTTTTTGCAGTCAAGCAGCACCCCGGAACCGGGCAAAGAACGCCTGCAGTCGATCAACGACCGCGAACGCTTCGACGACACCACCAAGTGCATTTTGTGCGCCGCCTGCACCAGCTCCTGCCCGGTATTCTGGACAGACGGGCAGTATTTCGGGCCGGCAGCGATCGTGAACGCACACCGCTTCATCTTCGACTCCCGCGACGACCAATCCCAGGTGCGCCTCGACATTCTGAACGAAACCGAAGGCGTGTGGCGCTGCCGCACAACCTTCAACTGCTCTGAGGCCTGCCCGCGCGGCATCCAGGTTACCAAGGCGATCGCCGAAGTAAAACACGCACTGCGCACCGGCAAAGTAAAATAACTGCGACGCGGCACCGCGCGCAGGCTGCAATTTGCGAGTTGCAAAAACAGCAAGAAACGGTAGGCTAAAACTATGATTTTCAAGCGACGCCGCATGGCAAAAATACGCGAACAAGCCAAGCAAGTGCTCGACCTGCGCAAAAAAAAGGCCGAATATGACAAGCCGCTCGGGCGCCTGCAACTGCTGCTTGCTAGGTTGCAACGCACCCATTTGATGCGCGCCAACACTCACCTCAGCCAGCAAAACGGCACCTTGCTTGCCGCCGGCATGAGTTTTCAGGCGCTGTTTGGCGTGTTTGCCGGCCTGTTTTGCGGTTTCGCGGTTTTTGGGCGGATTATTGCGAGCAACCCCGACCTGCTGCACACCCTGAACGACCAGCTCGCCACCATGCTGCCTGGTGCGGTCGGCGAAAACGGGCCAATCAACCTGGAAAAACTGCTCGATTTGCAGATCCTCAACTGGACCGGTGTGATCGCGGCCGTATCGCTTTTGTTT